>NZ_KB907307.1:3474530-3790396 GCF_000381925.1 Nocardia sp. BMG111209 | reverse complement strand
CCGCCGTCAGCGCGGACTCGATGGCCCGCAGCGCCGCCGTGCGCAGTCCGGGCCGGTGCAGATCGTCGGGATGCAGGGCGATGCGGACGAATCCGCCCCGCCGGGCCGAGTGGCGGGCCAGCCGCTGCATCAGTCCGGCCGCCATGCGTTCCCCGGTGCCGCCGGGCCGCTGCGACAGCGCGAAGCCGCGCCGGCGCTGTCCGGTGCGCAGATCGAGCAGGCCGAAATGGTCTGTGGTGTGCGAGAATCCGGCGCTGGTCAGGGACCGGAGCGCGGCCGGCGAGGCCAGCCAGCCCGGCGGGGTGAATCCGGTTGTCGCCAGGCCCATCTCGTCCATCACCGCGGTCGCCCGGCGTAACCGGTCGTCGGCGCCGGCGGTCTCCAGCGCGGCGAACTCCGCGGCGCCGCGCGCCACCGCCCGCGCCACCGCACGGCGCAGCGCCGGGCCCTCGCCGGATGCGCGATGTTCCCAGCCGTGCAACATGATCTCGTCGCCGTGTGCGCGCCGCTCCCGCAGGAACATCCCGTACTCCGGCGCCTCGGACAGGCGGGCACCCCGCCACGGCCCCGGAATCACCAACAGCGACACCGGAATACCGAACGAATCGGCATCGGCGCACCACCGCGCGGTCTCGGCGTCGGTTGCCGGAGCCACGTCATGGATACTCACCACCAACTGTGCGGACACGCGCGCACGCTAGCAGCGGCTGGTTGCCGCCAGCTGAACAGCAGGGTGGAGTTGCCGTACTTTTGACGTCGGCTCCCCGGCCCGCGAGGGCCCCGCTGACCCGGTGCTTTGCGGTTTCCGGACCGGTCGGTCAACGGTGGTCGGCCGTGGGGGCGGGCAGGCTGCGCAGCGAGCTCACCGTGGTGGCCAGTGCCCGTGCCGCTTCGGCGCCCTTGGTGACGAAGTGGTCGGTGAAATAATTCACGTGCTCGCTGTGCTCGTGGAAGTGGTGCGGGGTGAGCACCACCGAGAAGACCGGCACATCGGTGTCGAGCTGCACGCGCATCAGGCCGTCGATCACCGCGCTCGCGACGAACTCGTGGCGGTAGATGCCGCCGTCGACCACCAGCGCCGCGGCCACGATCGCCGAATATCCGCCGCTGCGGGCCAGTCGCTGGGCGTGCAGCGGGATCTCGAAGGCGCCCGGCACGTCGAACACGTCGACCGTCTCCGGCTGGTAGCCGAGATCCCGGTATTCGGTCAGGAAGCCCTCATACGCCTGATTGACGATCGCACGATGCCAACTCGCGCGGACGAACGCGATACGGCCGGTGTCGGTACCCATGGCGGGATCCTACTGCGGGGGCAGATGCGCCTCCAGCCAGCCGACCATGTCCCCGAGCACCGTATCCTGCTCCGGTTCGTTGAAGACCTCGTGGAACAGGCCCGGGTAGCGGATCACCGTGAGATCGGTCGCGGCCGCGTGCCGCTCGACCAGGTCGGCGCCCGCGGGCGGGGCCAGCCGGTCGGCGCTGCCCTGCAATACCAGCGTGGGCAGGGTCAGCCGATCCAGATGTTCCTGGACGAAGGCGGCGCCGCGCAGGATCTCGGCGGCCGTGCGGGCCGGCAACGCGCCGTGATGGACCAGCGGATCGCCGGTGTAGGCGGCGACCACCTCGGAGTCGCGGCTGATCGCCGAGGTGTCCAATTTCACCACCCCCAGGCCGGGAGCGCGGCGGCTCAGCACCGGCGCCAGCCGGGTCAGCACCGGCCAGGCCAGCCGTTCCACCGGATTGGCGTGCTGGATCAGCGGCGGCGCCGAGATCACCAGGCCGGTGAGGTCCACCGGGCCGCGGGTGACGAGATACAGCGCGATCAGGCTGCCCATGCTGTGGCCGATGACGAACCGCGGCAATCCGGCATGCCGCTGCGTGGCGATGTCGAGCATCGTGGCCTCGTTGTCGGCGGCCTCGTCCAGCGATCCGATGTTCGCGCCGTGACCGGCGGACTGTCCGTGGCCGATGTGGTCGTCGGCGTAGGTGGCGAACCCGTGCTCGGCCAGCCGCTGCCCGACGTGCTCGTAGCGGCCGGAGTGCTCGCCGACGCCGTGCACGAGGATCGCGACCGCGCGGACCTCGCCGTCGGGTAGCCAGGCCCGCCAGAAGATCCGGCCGCCCTTCCCGTCGAACCTGCTGGTTTCGGTCCGCGGCATGAGGCCCGCCCGCCTTTCTTCCGATCGTCCGGCTGTACCGCCGCGCGCGTGGCGGCTCGGCCACGGGCCCGCGGGGCTACCCATGGTCGCACGAGATGTCCGGCTCCGCCCCGGTTTCTCCTCGTGGCGGGCCGGGATCTCACCGCTCGCTCAGGCGGGTGAGCAGGCGGTGGTCGAACTCGATCAGGCGGCCGTAGTCGATGCGGGACAGGCGTTCGTCGGCGCCGTGGATCCGGCCGAGATCGACCTCGTCGAGGACGATCGGGGCGAAATTGCAGCGGGTGCCGGCCAGGCCGTCGTAGTGCCGGGAATCGGTGGCGCCGGGCACGATTCCGGTGGTCGGCACGATCCCGGGGACCACCGCACAGGCCACCTCGGCGACCAGATCGTAGGCCGGGCCCGGCGCGCCGATCCGCGACGGCTCGGCCACCGGCCCGTCGAGTTCCACGCTCACCTCGGGGTCGCGGACCACCCGGCGGCAGTGCTCGAGCACCGCGGCCACCGAATCGCCGGGCAGGATACGGAAATTCACCAGCGCCTCGGCCCGCTGCGGCAGCACGTTGGCCTTCACGCCGCCGTGGATCACCGTCGCCGCGGCGGTGGTGCGGACCATCGCCTCGGTCTGCGGCCGGGTCGCCAGGATGCGGGTCACGATCGGGGAGACCACGGGTAGCAGCCGCAGCGCGCTGCGGCGCGGTTCGGCCATCGCCGGGCGGGCCCGGCGCAGCATCTCGGCGACCGCCGGGGTCATCCGCAGCGGCATCGGATGGTCCTGGATCCGCGCCACCGCGCGGGCGATCCGGCCCACCGCGGTCTCCCGGCCCGGCATCGAGGAATGTCCGCCCGGTTCGACCACCGTCAATTTCACCGTGGCCCAGCCCTTTTCGCCGATCATGATGTTGCCGACCGGCCGCTCGACGCCGGCGGCGAGGCCGGTGGTGATCACGCCGCCCTCGTCCAGCAGCAGATCGGCGTGCACGCCGAGTTCGCGCAGCCGGGCGGCCATCCGGACGGCGCCCTCGGCGCCGCTGAGCTCCTCGTCGTGGCCGAAGGCGAGGTAGATCGTGCGGCGGGGGCGCCGGCCCGCGGCGAGCAGCGCCTCCACGGCCTCGAGGAGGGCCAGCACCCGGCTCTTGTCGTCGATGGCGCCACGGCCCCAGACGAATTCGTCGTCGACGACCCCGGCGAACGGCGGATGGGTCCACAGCCGCTCGTCGTCGGCGGGCACCACGTCCAGATGGGCCAGCAGGATCGCCACGGGCGGTCCGGATTCGACGCCGTCCCAGCGGTACAGGCGGCTGTGCCCGAACCGTTCGAGGGTCAGCTCGGCGTGCACGAGCGGATAGTCCCGCTCGAGTTGCGCACCGAGGCGGTGGAATTCGGCGTCGTCGCGGTCGCCGGTGTCACGGGAGACGGTGATGCAGCGCAGCGCGGCCGCGAGCCGCTCGGCGGTGCGGTCGTCGACGCCGGTGACGGGGGAGATGCCGCTGGTCATCGGTCGCCGGTACGGTTGGGGAACGAAACGGTCACTGTGTCATTGTTCAACACGTCCGGCCGGATCGCCGTGATCTTCTCCGCCCGCCATTTGACGATGCCGTCGGTGACGGCGCCGGTGAGGCCGGGACGGCGGATCTCGGTGAGCAGCGGCAGGTCGACGCTGGCTGCGGTGACCGAGACCCGGGCGAACGCCGGGGCGTGCGACCAGACGTCGTCCACGACATCGGTGATCCGGGCCGCGATCCGGTGCCCGGCCGGGATCGGCCAGTCCTGCGCGAGCAGGCGTATCTGCCCGGCGCCGACCGGGGCGATCCCGCGGGTGATCACGGTGGCGAGCCCGTCGGGGGCCACGTCGTACAGTTCGACCGCGACGGTGGCGTCCGGCGGTCCGGCCGCGGTCACGGTGGCGACCGGCGCGCCGGACAGGTGCTGATCCTCGGCCGACGGCTGTGACACCGACCAGATCTCGCGGTCGGGGCCGGGCGGGAAGCCGCGATCGGTGTAGTCGCCGGTGCGCAGCGGCATCGTGACCGTTCGCGAATCCGCCGGTGGCCAGGCGTCTTCCGCGCGCCAGCGGCCGTCGAACTGGCCGACGGTGATCCGCGGCCCGGGTACCTCGACGTCCCGGCCGGCCACGTGCCGGTCGAAGAAGGCGAGCAGTTCGGTATCGAATTGCGGTGTGCCACAGTCGACATGACAGGTTCGGTGGCCCCACTGGCCGAACCAGGCGCGGTGCTCGCCGGGCCCGAGTCCGTTCCACAACCGGAAGATCCGGTCCGCGCGGGTGTTGTAGTCGACGAAGCCCTGGCCGAGGAACAGTGGAATCGTGTTGCCGCGCAGCCGATCCACCAGATCGCGGTCGCGCCAGAAGTCGGTGGCGCCGTCGTGGTTCATGATGCCGGCCAGATACGGCGGCGCGCATTCCAGCGGCGCCCGAGCCGCATTCGCGCGGTACTCGGGTGAGTCGCCGGGATGCGGCGGGGTCGCGGAGATCAGCAGATGTTCCAGCCCGGCGAGATCGGCGGGCCGGATCCCGTTCTC
Source organism: Nocardia sp. BMG111209 (assembly GCF_000381925.1). Classification (NCBI taxonomy): domain Bacteria; kingdom Bacillati; phylum Actinomycetota; class Actinomycetes; order Mycobacteriales; family Nocardiaceae; genus Nocardia; species Nocardia sp. BMG111209. The sequence continues at coordinate 3,785,699 of NZ_KB907307.1, read as the reverse complement.
GGTCACCGGTTTCCCGGAGAACTTCCACGAGATGCCCTGCATGTACAGATAGGAATAGGGATCGACCACCGGTTCGAAGGCGGCGACCGCGGCGAGGCCGTCCGGGTGGGTGGCCAGGCCCATCAGCCCGGTCCAGCCCTCGTAGGAGGTGCCGAGCAGACCGACGCGACCGGTCGACCAGGGTTGTGCGGCAGCCCATTCCACCGCGGTGTGCACGTCCGATCGCTCGCCGGGGCCGCCGAAGTCGGGACATCCGGTGGAGCCGCCGAAGCCGCGCAGATCGGCGATCACGTAGGTGTATCCGGCGGCCAGGAACATGTCCACCGGCAGGTCGGTGGTGGACGGCCCGCCGCCGGGGCGGGGTTCGGTCAGATAGGCGAGGTGGGCTCGGTACGGACTCACGGTCAGCACCACCGGAGTTCGGGCGTCGTCGGGTAATCCGCTCGGGCGCAACACGTCCGCGTGCAGCCGGAGGCCGTCCGGGGTGGTGAGGAACTCCTCGTGCCATCGGTAGGGGAGCGGCGGATCGGCCACTGCCGGAAGGGGAGTCGCCAGCAGCACCAGCAGCATGCCGAGCACGACCGGCAGCCGGCGGCGCAGCGCGTGCGTCAGGAGGATACGGGCCACCTTTGTATTGTCGGTTGTGCCGGGCGCTCGGTCCAGACCGGGAAACCTGGGGCCGGTGCGGGATTGCCCGATGTCGTGCCGAAACACCTTGTGACCAGTATGTTTACGGGAAGCGAACTGGTCGCAGTTGAATTTTCGTGAACTCTTCATGAATTCTTGACGACATTGTGGGTAATAACGTGCGAGAATGGACATTCCGCCCACCCAGGGGGGTTGACGTTCGTCTACGAGGAGTTGCCGTCATGTTCGCTGTTCATGCCCCGTCGCGGGTCCGTCTGCTGGCCGCCGTGCGTGATCGTGCCCGCCGCATGTATTCCCGGCATGTGCTGACTCCGCAGGAGCGGGTCAATCTGGCGGCCGGCCGCCGCCCCGCCTCGGTGTTCAGCGCCTCGCTGGGACACCACCCGCACCTCTGACCGTCGGATTCGAACCCGCTCACGTTGTACGGCAGCCGGTTTCACATCGTCGCAGGTGTGAGGCGGCTGTGAATCCCGGCCGATCGGTTTCCCTTGATGGAAAAGAGGGGTACCCGGCACTCGCCGAGTGGCGTTGACTGCGCTGGAGCTGTTGTATTGCGCAGTGAGTGTTGCATACCGGTGTGCCGCCCGAGGGGTCGATCGGGCGAGATCGTTTTCGTGAGCGTGGAGGTTGATGCATGGTGGACGTGGGTTCGAGGCAGGATCGGCGCGTGACGGCCACCCGGACCCGCCCCTTACGCCGTCGCACCCCGTCCGTCACCACCCTCCCGCATCTGCTCGCCTCGGCCGTCGAGCGCAATCCCGACGGTATCGCCGTGGCCGACGCGCAACGGTCGATGACCTATGCCGAACTGGACGGCTGGTCCTCCCGGGTGGCGCGGCTGCTGATCGCCCGCGGCCTCGGGCCCGAGGACGTCGTCGCCCTGGGCATCCCGCGCTCGGTGTGGTCGGTGGCCGCGGTGTGGGCCGTCGCGAAGTCGGGCGCCGCCTTCGTGCCGATCGATCCCCGCTATCCGGCCGCGCGGGTGAGCCGGATGGCCGAGGACTCCGGCGCCGTACTCGGCCTCACGATCGCCGCCGCGCGGGCGGCACTGCCCGCCGGCCCGCCCTGGCTGGTGCTCGACGACCCCGAATTCGAGGCGGCCTGCCGCCGCTTTCCCGACGATCTGGTCGTCAACACCGATCGGGTGCGGCCGCTGCGCGGCGACGACGCGGCATACCTGATCTACACCTCCGGCTCCACCGGCCTGCCGAAGGGTGTCGTGGTGAGCCACACCGGCCTGTCGGGGGTGTGCGTCGAACAGCGGGAGCGCTACGGCGTGACCGAGTATTCGCGGACGCTGCACTTCGCCTCGCCCAGTTTCGACGCCTCGATGCTGGAACTGCTGCTGGCCTGCGGCGCGGGCGCGACCATGGTCATCGCGCCGACCGACGTGTACGGCGGTGCAGAACTGGCCGGACTGCTGCGCGCCGAGCGGGTCACGCACGCATTCCTCACGCCCGCCGCGGTCGCCTCGATGGATCCGGCCGGGCTCGGCGACCTGGAGAGCCTCGCGATCGGCGGCGAGGCCTGGGCACCGGATCTGGTCACCCGCTGGGCGACCCGCGGCCGCCGGTTCGTCAATGTATACGGGCCCACCGAGGCCACCGTGATCATGTCGATCGGCGAACCGCTGGCGCCCGGCGACCCGATCACCCTCGGCACGGCCATCCGCAACATGAGCACGCGGATCCTGGACGACCGGTTGCGCCGGGCCGTCCCGGGTGACGTCGGCGAGATGTACCTGGCCGGTGCGGGCGTGGCCCGCGGCTACCACCGCCGCCCCGGGCTCACCGCGGCCCGCTTCGTGGCCGATCCGTTCGGACCGCCCGGCAGCCGCGCCTACCGCACCGGCGACCTGGGCCGGGAGACGCGCGCGGGCGTACAGTACGTGGGCCGCAACGACTTCCAGGTCAAGGTGCGTGGCTTCCGCATCGAACTCGGCGAGATCGACGCGGTCCTGGCGGCGCATCCGGACGTCGACTTCGCCGCCACCGTCGCGCACACCGGGCCCACCGGCGCGACCGTTCTGGTGGCGCATGTGCTGCCGGCCGCGGGTGTGTCCGTCGACGCCGCCGGTCTGCTGGCGCACGCCGGTCAGGCGCTGCCCGCGTACATGGTGCCCGCCTCGATCACGGTGCTGGACCACATTCCGCTCACCCCCGTCGGCAAACTCGACCGGGCCGCGCTGCCCGCGCCGGACCTGGCGATGGCCGCCTATCGCGCGCCGGTCGACCCGGTGCAGCGGGTCGTCGCGGCGATCTTCGCCGACCTGCTGCAGGTCACCCGCGTCGGACTGGACGACGATTTCTTCGCGCTCGGCGGTAACTCGCTGGCGGCGACCCAGGCGGCCGCCCGGATCCGCGCCGAAACCGGCACCGACTTCCCCGCTCGCGTGCTGTTCGAGGCGCCGACGGTCGAGGCGCTGGCGGCGGCGGTCTCGGCGTTGCGGCCCACCGGCCCGGCCCGGCCGCGCCTGGCGCCGCGACCCCGCCGGGAGCCGATCCCGTTGGCGCCCGCCCAGTATCGGATGTGGTTGCTGAACCAGTTCGACCCGGCCTCGGCGCTCTACAACGTGCCGGTCGCGATCCGCCTCACCGGCCCACTGGACGTACCCGCCCTCGGCGCGGCCGTCGCCGACGTGCTGGCGCGGCACGAGGCCCTGCGCACCGTCTATCCGCGCGCGGAATCCGATGCGGTGCAACAGATCCTGCCGCCGCCGGGCCCGGACCTGATCCCGGTTCCGGTAGCGGGTGAACACGATCTGCTCGCCAGGATCGCGGCCGACGCGACCACGGGATTCGACGTGACCGTGGACGTTCCGTTGCGGATCACGCTGTATGCGTTGCCGGGCAACGATTCCGGGGCAGGTCGGGCCGACGCTTCGGGGACTTCGACGGTCGCCGGGGTTGTGCCCGGCTCCGCGTGGGCCTCGGCGGGCCGTAGCGGGATCATGCCCGGCTCGGGGCGGGTATCGACCGACCCTGACATGGGCGGTCGGTCGGCCGACGTGTTGCCGGGTACCGATGCCGGTGATCCACGGGCGTCGCAGCTTCCGCCGGTCGGTGGTGGCGACCTGCCCCTGATCGGCGGTCGCCCGGTCTCCGGGATGGTGCCCGGCTTCGGGTGGGTGTCGGTCGGCCGTGAGGTGGGTGGTCGGTCGGCTGATGTGTTGTCGGGTACCGATGCCGGTGATCCACGGGCGTCGCAGCTTCCGCCGGTCGGTGGTGGCGACTCAACCCTGTCCGGTGGTGACCTGTCCTTGGCCGGTGGTCGCTCGGTTGCGGGCTCGACGTCGGATCGGGTGGTCGCGCGTACCGGGGCCCTCGAGGCGGGGCGAGAGCGGACGTACGTGTTGTCGCTGGTGGCGCATCACATCGCGGTGGACGGTTGGTCGCTGGGGCCGTTGACCCGGGATTTGATGACGGCGTATGCGGCGCGCAGTGCGGGGGAGACGCCGCGGTGGGCGCCGTTGCCGGTGCAGTACGCCGATTACAGCGTGTGGCACCGCGAACTGCTCGGGGCGGCGAGCGACCCGGATTCGCGGGCCGCGCAACAGATTGCGTTCTGGGCCGCGGAACTGGCCGATGCCCCGCAGCGGATCGAACTACCCGCCGACCGGCCCCGCCCGCCGACGGCTTCCGGTGCGGGACGGACGTTTTCGTGCATGCTGCCGCCGGAGGTGGTGGCGCGGGTGTCGAGTCTGGCCGCGGCCGACAATGCCACCGAGTTCATGGTGGTGCACGCCGCGCTGGCGGCGCTGCTCGCCCGGGTGACCGGGACCGGCGATGTGGTGATCGGTACCCCGATCGCCGGTCGGGACGAGCCCGAAACCGCCGATCTGATCGGCATGTTCGTGAACACGGTGGCCCTGCGTGCCCGCGTCGAGGCCGGGATGTCGTTCACCGAGCTGGTCGCCCGGACCCGCGACCGCGACCTGGCCGCCTTCGCGCACGCCGATCTGCCCTTCGAACAGCTGGTGGAGGTGCTGGCGCCGGATCGGTCGCCGGCCCACCATCCGCTGTTCCAGGTGGCGTTGTTCTTCCAGAATCTGGCCGGTGCCGCGCTGGAACTCGGTGATCTGCGGGTGGAACAGGTCGAATTCGACAGTCCCGCCGCCAAATTCGATCTCCAGGTGACCGTGCTGCCGGGACCGGTCGATCGGCCGTGGCCGGTGCGGTTCAGCTATGCCGCCGATCTGTTCGACGAGCCGACGGTGGCGCGGCTCGCGGATCGGTTCGTGCGGTTGCTGACCGCGGCCGCGGCCGCCCCGGAGCGCGCGATCGGTGAGGTCGATCTGCTGACCGAGGCGGAGCGTGCGGCGTTGTCGTCGGCCGCGGACGGTGGAACACATCCGGTGGGGGACGGGTTGCTGCTGGACGGTTATCGCCGTGCCGCGGTGGCGTATCCGGACGCGGTCGCGCTGGTCGCGGCGGAGCGGACGTTGACCTATCGCGAGTTCGACGCGCGGGTGAACCGGCTGGCACGGTATCTGATCGGGCTCGGGATCGGACCGGAATCGGTTGTGGTGCTGGGCATGCCGCGGTCGATCGAGCTGGTGGTGGCGATGTACGCGGTGCTGGCCGCGGGTGGCGCCTACCTGCCGGTGGATCCGGAGCATCCGGCGGGGCGCATCGCCCATGTGCTGGAAACCGCCGACCCGGCATGCGTGCTGACCACTGCCGACAGTCCGTTCCCGGTCGCCGGGCCGCCGGTGCACACGGTCGACGCCCTGGACCTGTCGGCCCTCTCCGCCGCACCGATCGGCCCGGCGGAACTCGAATCCCCGCTGCGCCCGGACCATCCGGCGTATGTGCTGTTCACCTCCGGCTCCACCGGCCGGCCGAAGGGTGTGGCCGTCTCCCACCGCGCGATCCACAACCAGATGGAATGGATGTCCGCGCAGTACGAATTCGGGCCCACCGACGTCTATCTCCAGAAGACCGCGACCACCTTCGACGTCTCGCTGTGGGGCTGGTTCCTGCCGCTGCGCGCGGGCTCCCGCCTGGTGCTGGCCGCGCCGGGCGGCCAGCGCGATCCCGCATACCTCGCGGAACTCGTTGCGGCGCAAGGGGTCACGGTCACCGACTTCGTGCCCTCGGTATTGCAGGTGTTCCTGGCATCGGCCGAACCGCGCCAGTTGACCACGCTCCGTGACGTTTTCGTCATCGGCGAGGCGCTACCCCCGGCCACGGTCGCGAAATTCCATGAGATGACGGCGAAATCACGCCTCGGCGTACCTGCCGACCGGCACATCACTGCCTCTCAGTCCGGCACTCTCAGCGCGCGAGCCGAAACTGATGATGCCGAGTCCGGCGCTCCCGATACCGAATCCGAGCTGCGGGTTCATGGGAGCGATTCGAACGGCGTAGACAGGGTCGAGCCTGTTCGCTCGGACCGGGCCGAGCCGGTCGAGGCGCACGGCACGGCGGCAGATGGCGTCGGGGTCGCCTCCGTTCATTCGGGCCGAGTCGAGCCGGTCGGCGTGCGTGCCGCGGTGCCAGACGGCGTCGAGACCGCGTCCGTTCACCCGGACCGGGCCGAGCCGGTCGGCGTGCGCGCCGCGGCGGCATACGGCGCGGGGACCGGGTCCGCGCGCCCGGTCGAGCCGACCGGCCTGCACAACCTGTACGGGCCCACCGAGGCCGCGGTCTCGATCACCTACCACCGGACCACCGCCGCCGACACGTCGACCGTGCCGATCGGTGTGCCGCAATGGAATTCCCGCACGCATGTCCTGGACGACAGGTTGCATCCGACGCCGGTCGGAGCGGTCGGGGAGCTGTATCTCGCCGGTGATCAGCTGGCCCGCGGCTACATTCGCCGTCCCGAGTTGACCGCCGATCGGTTCGTCGCCGATCCGTACGGGCCGCCCGGCACCAGGATGTACCGCACGGGGGATCTGGTGCGCAGGCGGGCCGACCATGTTCTGGAATACCTCGGCCGCATCGACTTCCAGGCGAAGATCCGCGGTCATCGGATCGAACTCGGCGAGATCGAGGCGGCCCTGCTGGCGGAGCCGTCGATCGCGCAGGCGGTGGCCGTGGTCGCCGCGTCGCCGATCGGTGATCAGCTCGTCGCCTATGTGGTACCCACCGGGGAAATCCGGCCCGACACCGCGGAACTGCGGCGCGGGCTGGGCCGGGTGCTGCCGTCGTACATGGTGCCCGCCGCGATCATGGTGCTGGACGCGTTCCCCGTCAACGACAGCGGCAAGCTGAATCGTGCGGCGCTGCCGCAGCCGGTGTTCGAACAGCGTGAATTCATCGCTCCCGCAACGCCTGTCGAGCGGGCCGTCGCCGAAGCGTATGCCGAGGTGCTCGGTGTGGACCGGGTCGGCGCCGAGGACGACTTCTTCGATCTCGGCGGCACCTCGCTGCTGGTGTTCACCCTGCAACGGGCGCTGGCCGCGCGGCTGCACGCCGAGGTCCCGGTGGCGACGCTGTTCGCCGATCCGACCGTCCGCGGCCTCGCCGCCCGGCTGGACCGGCGCGAGCATCCCAGCGAGCCGGTGCGTCCGGCCGGGATATCGGCCGCCGATGCCGTGCTCGACCCGGCTATCGATCCGGCCGGGGTCGCCCCCGCGCTTCCGGGTCCGCCACTGGATGTCCTGCTCACCGGCGCAACCGGTTTCGTCGGTGTCCATCTGCTGCGAGAGCTGCTCGACCGCACCGAGGCCCGGGTGTGGTGCCCGGTGCGCGCGGATTCGGTGCCGCAGGCCCGCGACCGGGTCCGGGCGGCCCTGTCGCACTACCGAATCCGGTACGACGCCTACCACGACCGGATCGTGCCGGTGCCCGCCGATCTGGCCGCGCCGCGACTGGGCCTGTCCGACACGGACTATGCCCGGCTCACCGAGCGCATCGACCTGATTGTGCACAACGGCGCCCGCGTCAACCACCTGGAGCCGTACCGGCGGCTGCGCGCGGCGAATGTGGCGGGTACCCGCGAACTGCTGCGGTTGGCCACCACCGCGCGGATCAAGCCGTTCCACTTCGTCTCCACCGTCAACGCGGTGATTCCCGCTACTCCCGCACCGGATTTCGTGGGCTGGGAGGATATCGAGCTGCCGGTGGAGGAGGTCTCCGGCAACGGGTACGTGGCGAGCAAATGGGTGGCCGAACGGCTGGTCCGGCAGGCGGGCGAGCGTGGTCTGCCGATCGGAATCCACCGTCCCGGAACGGTATCCGGTGATTCGCGCACCGGTGTGAACAGCGCCGACGACTCGTTCTGGAACATGATCCGCGCCGTCGCCGTGCTGGGCCTGGCCCCCGAGGTCGGTGACGCCGCGATCCCGCTGGTCCCGGTGAACTACGTGGCGAGCGCGGTGGTCGCCTTGGCGCTGGATCCCGCCGTCGGCGTCCACCACCTGGTCAACACCGAACCGGTGCCGGTCCGCGCGGTGTTCGACAGCCTGCGCCGCAACGGTTTACGCGTCGAGACGGCCGACCTCGACGAGATCGCCGCCCGCCTCGCCGCGGAGGCCGCCGCCCGCGAGGCCGACGGCGACGACTCCCTGGTCCGCGCGGCCCTGCTCGGCGGCACCTACGGCGCGACCACGGTGGTGATCGACGACACCGGCACCCGCGCGGCCCTCGCCGACCGCGGCATCCACCGCTCGGCGATCGACGAGACCGTCCTGGACCGGTACGTCGAGGCGTTCATCGCCTCGGGATTCTTCCCGGCCCCGAACCGGGTCTGAATCCGGTTCGGTCGGAACGCGAGTGCGAGTTCAGCGGCCGATCCGGTCCAGTTCGGCGAGGTCGTCGCCGGCGAGCGACAGGCGCGCGCCCGCGACGTTCTCGCGCAGGTGCGCCGCCGAGGACGTCCCGGGGATCAGCAGGATGTTCGGCGACCGGCGCAGCAGCCACGCCAGCGCGACCGACATCGGCGTCGTGCCCAGCCGCGCGGCCACGGCCGACAGCGTCGCGGACTGTAGCGGCGCGAATCCGCCGAGCGGGAAGAACGGCACATAGGCGATGCCCTCCCCGGCGAGCCGGTCGATCAGCGCGTCGTCGGCGCGGTGGGCGAGGTTGTACCTGTTCTGCACGCAGACGATCGGCGCGATCGCCTGCGCTTCGAGGACCTGTTCGGCCGTCGCGTTGCTCACGCCGAGATGCCGGATCAGGCCCTGCCGCTGCAGCTCGACGAGCGTCTCGAACGGCTCGGCGAGCGAACCGGGACGGGGTCCGCGCGCGTCGCCGAGCCGCAGGTTGACCACGTCGAGCACCTCGACGCCGAGGCTGTCGAGGTTGTCGTGCACCGCGCGGCGCACGTCCTCGGGCCGCCGGGCCGGGGGCCAGCCGCCGTCCGGATCGCGGGTCGCGCCGACCTTGGTCACGAGGTGCAGCGCGCCGGGGTAGGGGTGCAGCGCCTCCCGGATCAGCCGGTTGGTCACCAGCGGCCCGTACGCCGCGCTGGTATCGATGTGGGTGATGCCGAGTTCGGCGACCTCGCGCAGGACCGCCAGTGCGCCGTCGCGATCGGCCGGCGGGCCCATGACCCCGGGACCGGCGAGTTGCATGGCGCCGTAACCGAATCGGCCGACGGTCAGTTCACCGAGAGGCCAACGGCCGCCGGGAAGCGTGGTGGACAGCATGGTGTGCCTTTCGTCGGGTCGAGGTGGTGCACAGTGGTTCGTTGCTCCACTATGGTGGGGTAACTTTCCACCAGGAAGTACGCACCTCGAAGTGCGTAACCCACCCACGGGTCCGAGGAGTGGCGGATGGCGACGATGACGGCGGCCCAGCAGCGGGCACAGTCCAAGGCGCGGTACGACGCGTTCGTGGCGGCCTGCCCGAGTCGCAAGCTGCTGGACCGGATCTCCGACAAATGGGTCACGCTGATCCTGTCCGCACTGGGCAGCGACGGCTCGCATCGGGAGGGCGCCGGATGCGCCGGACAGCCCCGGGCGATGCGGTATTCGGAGCTCGCCCGGCTGCTGGCCGGCGTCAGCCAGAAGATGCTCACCCAGACGCTGCGCGCCCTGGAACGCGACGGGCTGGTCACCCGCACGGTCACGCCGACCGTGCCGGTCACGGTCTCCTACGAGCTGACCGACCTCGGGCTGTCGCTGCACCTGATGCTGCGCGGCGTGAAGAGCTGGGCCGAGACGCATATGGACGAGGTGCTGGAGAACCGCGCGGCCTACGACGACCGCACCGCCTGATCCGGGCCTACCGGGCGCCCAGCTTCGGCAGCCGGAAGCGCCGGCCCGTGGTGTCCGCCGGCGGCGCGGCGAGCCCGGACAGCGTCGCGAACTCGTCGTCGGTGAGTGTGATCCGGGCGGCGGCCATGTTCTGTTCCAGATGCGCGACGCTCGACGTTCCGGGAATCGGCAGGATCACCGGCGAGCGGCGCAACAGCCAGGCCAGCGCGATCTGGGCGGGTGTGGCGTCGTGCGCCGCGGCGATGGCGCTCAGCGGCCCGCCACCCTTGGCCAGCTCACCGGTCGCGATCGGGAACCACGGGATGAACGCGATACCGGCGGCCTCGGCGTGGTCGAGCAGATCCTCGGAGTCCCGGGTGTTCAGGTTGTAGAGGTTCTGCACCGACACGATGGTGGCCAGCTTGCGCGCCGCGGCCAGCTGGTCGACGGTCACCTGCGACAGCCCGATGTGCCGGATCTTCCCTTCCTGTTGCAGCTGTACCAGCGTGCCGATCTGATCGGCCGCGGGAACCTTCGGATCGATGCGGTGCAACTGGTACAGGTCGATCGTCTCCAGTCCCAGATGCCGCAGGCTGAGCTCCAGCTGCTGCCGCAGATATTCCGGCCGCCCGAGCGGTTCCCACACGCCGGGGCCCGGCCGGCTGAGCCCGGCCTTGGTCGCGATGACCAGATCGTCGGGGTACGGGTGCAAGGCCTCCCGGATCAGCCGCTCGCTGACGAACGGCCCGTACGAGTCCGCGGTGTCGATGAGCGTGACACCGAGCTCCACGGCCCGCCGCAGCACGCGCACGGCCTCGTCGGGATCCTTCGGCGTGCCCCAGACGCCGGGGCCGGTGAGTTGCATGGAACCGTAGCCGAGCCGATGAACGGGCCGGTCACCACCGATCGCGAAGGTGCCGGAGGCGGCTGCGGGACGGGAGTCGGTGAAGGTAGCCATGATTCCTTCCGTGTACGGACGAGACCTACCCCTTCGACCCTAGGCCGATCCACGCGCGGGTGCAGCCTCCGCCACGAGTCATCGCCACGAGTCTTGCATTCATTGCAGCCCGCACGAGTCGATTGCCGGACAACGGATCTCACCCGCGCGCGACGAGCGCGCGGATCACCACCCCGAGCCCGGCCAGCGCGAGCAACGTCCCCACCGTCGGAGCCACGACCGTACCGATACCCGGATCGACGAGCCGGAACGGCAGGTGCAGCGGGTTATGCGCGTTCGCCTCCGCGATGCGATGACGCGCGCGCAGCCCCAGCGTCACCGCCAGCACTCCGGTCACGATGGCGGTCGCGCCGCCGGCCACCGGAACCCAGCGCCCGCGGACCGCGACCGCGGCCGCCGCGAGCAGCACGGTCGCGCCCGCCGCGACCAGGACGGCGACCGGCCAGGTCCCGGACAGGGTCGCCAGCGAACCGTGCCCGAAGGCATTCGCCCGATGCAGCCGGGTCACGATCCGGCGCACCCGGTCCGTCGGTTCCGTCCAGGGCAGGAAGACGGCGACCGCGACGGTCACCGCGAGCGCCCCGACGATCACCCACACCGGCCACGGCACCGCGGCACGCCGGCTGACCGGAGCGGCCGGGCTCCCGGCATCCGGCCGGTAGCCGCGCACGGCCGCCGGTGGGGCGAATCCCGTTGCGGGCGAAGAATGTCTGCCCATGGGCACGGTGAGATCGTCCGCCGCAGCCGGATTCGGGCCCGGGGCGGTCGTGATCCGTTCCGTCGGCGCGTCGTACCCACCCGATTGTCCGGCGGGCCGCGAATTGCGGTGATCTGGAGGGGAACTCACGTCCGGTACGGTAGCGACACCGGCCGCCGCCCGCGACTCGGCGACGAATCTCGGCGGCCCGGAAATGCCGGAGCCCCAGCCGGATTCGGCTGGGGCTCCGAGAGAACGGTTGTGCCGTAACGACTTAGACGTCGTAGTACAGCGCGAACTCGTACGGGTGCGGACGCAGGTTGACCGGTGCGATCTCACCCTCGCGCTTGAGCTGGATCCAGGTCTCGACCAGGTCCTCGGTGAACACGCCACCCTCGGTGAGGTAGTCGTGATCGTCCTCGAGGCGGTCGATCACCGACGACAGGCTGGTGGGGGCCTGCGGGATGTTCTTGGCCTCCTCCGGCGGGAGCTCGTAGAGGTCCTTGTCGACCGGGGCGGCCGGCTCGATCTTCTTCTTGATGCCGTCCAGGCCGGCCATCATCATGGCGGCGAAGGCCAGGTACGGGTTACCCGAGGAGTCGGGGGCACGGAACTCGAGGCGCTTGGCCTTCGGGTTGTTGCCGGTGACCGGGATGCGGACCGCGGCGGAGCGGTTGCGCTGCGAGTACACCAGGTTGATCGGGGCCTCGAAGCCCGGCACCAGGCGGTGGTAGGAGTTCACCGTCGGGTTGGTGAACGCCAGCAGCGACGGCGCGTGGTGCAGGATGCCACCGATGTACCAGCGGGCCAGGTCCGACAGGCCGCCGTAGCCGGCCTCGTCGTGGAACAGCGGCTTGCCGTCCTTCCACAGCGACTGGTGCACGTGCATGCCCGAGCCGTTGTCGCCGAACAGCGGCTTCGGCATGAAGGTGACCGTCTTGCCCTCGGCCCAGGCGGTGTTCTTCACGATGTACTTGAACAGCTGCAGGTCGTCGGCCGCCGACAGCAGGGTGTTGAAGCGGTAGTTGATCTCGGCCTGGCCGGCGGTGCCCACCTCGTGGTGACCGCGCTCCAGCACGAAGCCCGCGTTCTGCAGGTTGGTGGAGATCTTGTCGCGCAGGTCGACGTAGTGGTCGTACGGCGCGACGGGGAAGTAGCCACCCTTCGGCCGCACCTTGTAACCGCGGTTCGGGGAGCCGTCCGGGTTGAACTCGGCACCGGTGTTCCAGGAACCGGAGACCGACTCGATCTCGTAGAACGCGCCGTTCATCTGCGAGTCGTAGCGGATCGAGTCGAAGATGTAGAACTCCGCCTCGGCGCCGAAGTACGCCGTGTCGGCGACGCCGGTGCTCTTCAGGTACTCCTCGGCCTTGCGCGCGACGTTACGCGGGTCGCGGCTGTAGGACTCGCGGGTGAACGGGTCGTGCACGAAGAAGTTCAGGTTCACGGTCTTCGCGGCCCGGAAGGGGTCCAGCCGAGCGGTGGTGTAGTCGGGCAGCAGCAGCATGTCCGACTCGTCGATGGACTGGAAGCCGCGCACCGAGGAACCGTCGAACGCCAGGCCTTCTTCGGCCAGGTCGGTCGTGAACGACTTCGCGGGGATCGAGAAGTGCTGCGCCTGCCCGGGGAGGTCGGTGAAACGGACGTCCAGGTACTCGACGTCCTCCTCCTTGATGTACTTGATGACCTCGTCGGCCGTGCTGAACGCCACTTAGTACTCCTTACGGATCGGTTCCCAGCCAGGTGCCGATTGCTGGGTGTCGCCGCTGAACGGTAAGGACGCGGTGTTTCCCGACAATCAAGCCCGTGTTTCGCCAGTGTTACACGTGCCGCTGGTGGCAAGCGTCAGTGCTCGCGGACCCTCGTGAGGCCCGGACCGATCACGGATCGTTGCTCGACCAGCACGCTTATCCTGCCATTGCCGCTTCCCGCACGGTCGTGAAGGGCCCCGAAAACTCGGCTGTGATTCTTGCCGCGAACACCGCCGCGGACGAGAGTTTTTCGCCCGCAACCCTTTCGAATCGAGGATCGCGCGGCGGTGCCGGCCGGGTCGCGCGACCGGATGCGCGCGGGTGCGATCCCGGCCGCCCGGCGCACCCGCCGCCGTCGCTAGTCTGGATTCATGGCACGAATTACCGGTTCCTGGCTGTCCGGGCCGAACGCGGCCGATCCGGACGACGCACGGACGGCGGAGTATCCGGGCGAGCTGCTGGGACTGCCGAAGACGGGCGCCGGCTCGCTGGCCGGGATGGCGCGGCGGATCGTGGCGCTGTTCGTCGACTGGTTCATCGCGCTGGGCATCACCGCGCTGATCCTGCACGGTCACAACGGCTCGCTGAACACGCTGACGCTGGTGGTGTGGTTCGTCATCGGGGTCGGGACGGTCGTGCTGTTCGGCTTCACCCCGGGGCAATACTTCCTGCGCCTGCGCACGATCCGCATCGACTCCACCGGCGGCGTCGGCATCGTGCGGGCCGTGGCCCGGCAGGTGCTGCTGATCTTCGTGATCCCGGCGCTGTTCACCGACGCCGACGGCCGCGGCATGCACGACCGGGCCACCGGCACCGCCCTGGTGCACTCCCGCTGAGCAGCCTGGACGGAAAAGGGCCGAACGGAATCCGTTCGGCCCTTTCTGTCCAGCTCAGCGCCGGCGGATTGTGCGCTGCACCGAGCGCATCTTCGCGCCGGCGGGCAGCGGGCCCTTCGGCATCGCCGGGCCGCCACGGGTGGCCAGCGCCGACATCCGGCTCTCGATCTGATCCATGCGCTTGTCGTCGATGTTGCGCGGGAGTTTGGTGAGGTAGCGCTGCAGACTCTTCAGCGGGACCTGGCCGTCCTCGTTGCCGATGATGACGTCGTAGATGGGCGTGTCGCCCACCAGCCGGGACGTCTTCTTCTTCTCCTGCGCGAGCAGCGACTTGAGCCGCTGCGGTGAGCCCTCCGCGACCAGGACGATGCCCGGCAGTCCGATCACCCGGTGCACGGCGTCCAGCTGGGTCGTCGCGGCCACACCCTGGGTGACCCGCCACTTGCCCCGCAGATTGTCCAGTACCCACGCGGCCGCGCCGGCCTGCCCCTCGGCCTTCGCGTAGACGCTCTTCTGCACCCGCTGGCCGAAGATGAAGAACGCGAGCAGACCGCCCAGGATCAGGCCGAACGGCAGGAGGGCCCACTCCAGGTGGAACAGCAGGCCGATGAGGAAGGCCACGACGGTGACCCCGACCAGCGCGCCGATCAACAGGGGCAGCAGCAGCTTGTCCTCTTTGCGCTGCATCTGGAACGCCTGCCATATCTGGCGGCGACGCTCCTTCGACGCCTGTCTGCGGGCCGCTCTCGCCGCGGCTTTCGCTTCCTTCGACGGCTTACCGTCCTTACCTGCTGCCATATTTCTCAGGATAGTGCGCGGCCCCCGGTGGCGGCGCAACCGGATCTCTCCGGCACCGGGCACGATCGCGCGCCGCGGTCAGGTGGCCGCCGCGGCCGCCTTGCGCAGGGCCTCGGCCACCTGGGCGGGCATCGGTTCGTGCCGGACGTAGTCGCGGGTGAACCCGGCGTCGCCGTGCGCCAGCGAGCGCAGGTCGACGGCGTACCGGGACAGTTCCAGTTCCGGGACCTCCGCACGGATCTCGGTGCGCCGGGCGGCCGCCGGTTCGGTGCCGAGCACCCGGCCGCGGCGCGCGGACAGATCGCCGAGCACGGTGCCGACATGATCGTCGGCCACGGTGACCCGCACCTCGGCGATCGGTTCCAGCAGGCTGATCCGCGCGGCCGCCGCGGCCTCCCGCAACGCCAGCGCGCCGGCGGTCTGGAAGGCGGCGTCCGACGAGTCGACCGAATGCGCCTTGCCGTCGTACAGCGTCACCCGCACGTCGACCAGGGGATGACCGGCCACCACGCCGCGCGCGGCCTGGGCCCGCACCCCCTTCTCCACGGCCGGGATGAACTGCCGCGGCACCACGCCACCGACCACCTTGTCGACGAATTCGATCCCGGAACCCTCCGGCAGCGGTTCCACCGTGATCTCGCACACGGCGTACTGGCCGTGCCCGCCGGACTGTTTGACGTGCCGGCCGCGGCCGGATCCGCTGGTCGCGAAGGTCTCCCGCAGCGCCACCTCGTACTCGACGACGTCGACCGCGACGCCGAACCGGGACCGCAGGCGTTCCAGGGCGACATCGCGGTGGGCCTCGCCCAGGCACCACAGCACCAGCTGGTGGGTGTGGCCGTTCTGTTCCGGGTGCAGCGTCGGATCCTCGGCGATCAGCCGGGCCAGGCCCTGGGACAGTTTGTCCTCGTCGGTCTTGCCGTGGGCCCGGATCGCGACCGGCAGCAGCGGACGCGGCAGCGGCCACGGCTCGATCAGCAACGGGGAATCCTTGCCGGACAGGGTGTCCCCGGTCTCGGCGTGCCCGAGTTTGGTGAGGCAGGCGATATCGCCGGCGATGGCCCGGCCCACCGGCCGCTGCTGCCTGCCGAAGGGGGCCGAGACGGCGCCGATGCGTTCGTCGACGTCGTGATCGCGGTCGTGGTCCGCGTCGTGGCGGCCGCAGACGTGGACGGTCTCGTCCGCGTGCAGGGTGCCGGAGAACACCCGGACCAGCGATACCCGGCCGACGTACGGATCGGAGGCGGTGCGGATCACCTCGGCGGCCAGCGGCGCGGCCGGATCGCAGGCCAGCACCGCGGCCGGACCGCCGGGGGCCGCGGCCGACACGGCGTGTTCGGCGGGGGTGGGGAAGCCGCGGGTGATCAGGTCCAGCAGTTCGACCGTGCCGAGACCCTCCCGGCCCTCGCCCGGCGGCGGGGCCGCGATCAGGATCGGGTGGAAACTGCCGCGCGCGACCGCGCGCTCCAGATCGGCGAGCAGGGTCGCCGGGTCGATCTCCGCACCGGCGAGATACCGGTCCATCAGGGTCTCGTCCTCGCTCTCGGCGATGATCCCCTCGATCAGCCGGCCGCGGGCCGATTCGATCAGTTCCGACTGGCCGGCGGTCGGCTCGGTGCGGGTGTGCGTGCCGGCGGAATAGTCGAAGACCTGCCGGGTGAGCAGGTCGATCAGGCCGGTGACCGGCCGGTGACCGTCGCCGCCGGGTGGGCCGTAGACCGGCAGGTGCAGCGGCAGCATGGTCTCGGCCGCGCCGCCGCCGAGGATCGCGCGGCAGGTCTCGACCATCTCGTCGAAGTCGGCGCGGGTGGCGTCCAGATGGGTGATGATCAGCGCGCGCGGCATCCCGACGGCCGCGCACTCCGCCCACAGCGTCGTCGTCGGCCCGGTGACACCGGCGGCGCCCGCCGCGGCCGAGACGACGAACAGGGCCGCGTCCGCGGCGCGCAGCCCGGCCCGCAACTCCCCGACGAAATCGGCGTAGCCGGGTGTGTCCAGGAGATTTATCTTGATGCCGTCCCAGCCGAGCGGCACCACCGACAGCTGGACGGATCGATGCTGCCGCTGTTCGATGTCGTCGTAGTCGGAGACGCTGGTGCCGTCCTCGACCCGCCCGGCCCGGAGCACCGCACCGGTGGCGACGGCCAGGGCCTCCACCAGCGTGGTCTTGCCCGAACCGCTGTGACCGACCAGCGCCACGTTCCGGATGTCGGCCGGACGCTCCGCGATCACCGTCTTACCGTTGGCCGCCGCTCTGCCGTCGGCGGCCCCGTTGCTCGCCTTCTCGACCATGTGCGCTCCCGAAGTCGACACGGGTGGTTAACCCGAGCTTCCCACTCCGGACCACCGGATGTCAGCTGTTCGTGCGATTACCGCAGGTCGACGGGGTGCAAGGGATCACTTGCCGAAGCGGGCGAGCACCGAGGTGGCCTCCTGTGCGGCGGAGCCCTCCGCGGCCAGATGGGCCATCTCCGGGGCGATCGGGCGGCCGTGGTGGGCCATCGCCTGCGCGTAGAGTCGGCCCGCGCGGTAGGAGGAGCGGACCAGCGGCCCGGCCATCACGCCGGCGAAACCGAGTTCGGTGGCGACGCGGGAGTGCTCGACGAACTCCTCCGGCTTGACCCAGCGGTCGACCGGGTGGTGCCGCGGCGACGGCCGCAGGTACTGGGTGATCGTGAGGATGTCGCATCCGGCCTCGTGCAGGTCGCGCATGGCCTGGGTGACCTCCTCCGGGGTCTCGCCCATGCCCAGGATCAGATTGGACTTGGTGACCAGGCCCGCCGCGCGGGCCGCGGTCAGCACGGCCAGCGACCGCTCGTAGCGGAACGCCGGGCGGATCCGCTTGAAGATGCGCGGCACCGTCTCCAGATTGTGCGCGAGCACCTCCGGGCGGGCGGCGAACACCTCGGCCAGCTGCTCCGGCTCGGCGTTGAAATCGGGGATCAGCAGTTCCACACCGGTATTCGGGTTGAGCGCCTTGATGGCCCGCACGGTCTCCGCGTACAGCCAGGCGCCGCCGTCGGGCAGATCGTCGCGGGCCACGCCGGTGATGGTGGAGTAGCGCAGGCCCATCGCCTGCACGCTCTCGGCGACCCGGCGCGGTTCGTCGCGATCGAGTTCGGCGGGCTTGCCGGTGTCGATCTGGCAGAAGTCGCAGCGGCGGGTGCACTGTTCACCACCGATGAGGAAGGTGGCCTCGCGGTCCTCCCAGCATTCGAAGATGTTCGGGCAGCCGGCCTCCTCGCAGACCGTGTGCAGCCCTTCGCGTTTCACCAGGCCCTTGAGTTCGGTGTACTCGGGGCCCATGGTCGCGCGGGTGCGGATCCAGGACGGCTTGCGTTCGATCGGGGTCTGCGCGTTGCGGGCCTCGATGCGAAGCAGTTTGCGGCCGTTGGGTGCAGCGGACGCAGGAGGGGTTGCCGGGGTGTCGACGGAGGTCACCGAACCGATGCTACGCCGTGATCATCGGTCGCCGGCGCGCGCGTCCGGGGGTGTGACCGGCGCGACGGGACGGTCGGTGACCGGCAGCTCGCCGTCGAGCGCGCGCCGGACGGCGGTGGCCACCAGCGGCTTCAGCTCGGCCACCGTGACCTCCCGGCCCAGCTCCCGGGTGAGGGTGGTGACACCGGCGTCGCGGATACCGCACGGCACGATCGCCTCGAACCCGTCCATCACGGAATTGCAGTTCAGCGACAGTCCGTGCAGGGCGACGCCGCGCTGCACCCGCACCCCGATGGCGGCGACCTTGCGCTGTGGCGCGGCGGGCCCGGCGGGCAGCCACACCCCGGACCGGCCCTCGACCCGGCCGCACCCGACGCCGAGCCCGGTGCACACCGTGATCAACGCCTCTTCCAGCCGTCGTACGTAATCGACGATGTCGACCGGTTCGGCCAGCCGCACGATCGGGTAGCCGACCAGTTGCCCCGGGCCGTGCCAGGTGATCTTCCCGCCGCGGTCGACCCGGACCACCGGACTGCCGTCGATGGGCAGATCGTCCGGTTCGGTGCGCTTTCCGGCGGTGAACACCGAGGGGTGTTCCAGCAGCAGCAGCCGATCCCGACCCAGGCCGTCGGCGCGCTCGCCGGCGATCTCGCGCTGCAGATCCCAGGCCCGGTGATAGTCGACCAGCCCGAGATCGCGGACCAGCAGCGGGGTGTCGTCGAAGCGGGCGGATGCGGTCGCGCGCCGACCGGCCGGGATCACCGGCGACGGCGGGGTGTCGGTCCGGTGCCCAGCGGGTTTGCCGAGGGCGGTCAGCTCGGTCACGAACCAGACGGTACGCGAATGTCGTGCGATTCCGGCGCCGGGGGGCCGGACGGCATGGGCACGGTCAGCTGCATCAGCGTCAGATCCAGCCAGCGGCCGAATTTCCATCCCACCTGCGGCATCTCGCCCACGGTCCGGAAACCGAACTTCTCGTGCAGGGTGATCGAGACGGTGTTGGTGGATTCGATCGCGGCGACCACCGTGTGCACCGTGCCCGAGCGGCGCGCTCGCGCAACGAGTTCGGTCAGCAGCGCGCTCGCGATACCGCGGCGGTGGTAGGCGTCGGCGACGTACACCGAATTCTCGACGCAGTACCGGTAACCGATCTTCGGCCGGAACTGGCCGTAGGAGGCATATCCCGCGACACGACCGTCGACCTCGGCGACCAGTATCGGATGTCCGGCCGCGGTCCGCGACTTCCACCAGGCCAGCCGCTCGTCGAGCCCGACCTGTTCGTCGTCCCAGATCGCCGTCGAGACCGCGATGTTGTCGTTGTGGATCGCCAGGATCTCCGGCAGATCCGCCTCGCGCGCGTCCCGGATCACCGCCGGGGTCTTGTCCGTGCTCATCGACAGCAGCGTAACGGCCTGGCGCGGTGGTACTGCACACCGGCGGCGCACCGGGCTGGACCGCCCGGTGCGCCGCCGCGAATCTTCTTGTTACAGACCGAGATCGGCCTCGAACGCGGCTTCCTCCAGCCGGTGCCGGATGGTGGTGAGGAAGCGGCCGGCGTCGGCGCCGTCGATCAGGCGGTGGTCGTAGGTCAGCGGCAGGTAGCACATCGAGCGGATGCCGATGAACTCGTTGCCGTTGTCCGCGACCACCATCGGACGCCGCACGATCGCGCCGGTGCCCAGCATCGCCGACTGCGGCGGCAGCAGGATCGGGGTGTCGAACAGCGCACCCTGGCTGCCGATGTTGGTGATGGTGAAGGTGCCGCCGGCCAACTCGTCGGGCTTGAGGCCGCCGTTGCGGGCACGGTTGGCGATATCGGCGATCGCGCGGGCCAGGCCGGCCAGTGACAGGTCGCTGGCGTTGTGCACGACCGGCGACAGCAGGCCCTGCTCGGTGTCGACCGCGATACCGAGGTGGACCGCCGAGTGGTAGGTGATCTCCTTGGTGTCCTCGTTGTAGGACGCGTTGACGTTCGGGTGCACACCCAGCGCCTCGACCGCGGCCTTCGCGAAGAACGGCAGGAAGGTCAGGTTGACGCCCTCGCGGTCCTTGAACGCGTCCTTGGCCCGGCCGCGCAGCGCGGCGATCTTGGTGACGTCGACCTCGTGGGTCTGGGTCAGCTGCGCGGTGGTCTGCAAGGATTCGCGGGTCTTGACGGCGGTGATCTGCCGGATCCGGCTGGCCTTCTGGACCGTGCCGCGCAGGTGCTGCAACTCGGGGCGGACACCGGCGGGTGCGGCGGAGGCGGCGACCGGCGCCTTGGCGGCCGGGGCCGGCGCGGCGGGGGCGGCGGCCGGAGCGGGCTCCGGGGCCTTGTTCGCCTCGGCGGCGGCCAGCACGTCCTGCTTGCGGATGCGGCCGCCGACACCGGAACCCTTCACGGCTGCCAGGTCGACGTTGTTCTCCGCGGCCAGTTTCCGGACCAGCGGGGTGACGTAGGGGGAGTCGCCGTTCGAGGCGGGCTCGGGTGCGGCGTGCGCCGGAGCGGACGCGGGTGCGGGTGCCGGTGCCGGGGCAGAGGCAGGTGCGGGAGCAGCCGGTGCCGGGGCCGGGGCGGGCGCAGCGGCCGCGGGTGCCGGGGCGGGCGCAGCGGCCGCGGGTGCCGGGGCGGGTGCAGGAGCCGGGGCGGGCGCGGGTGCCGGAGCAGCCGGGGCGGGTGCCGGAGCAGGCGCGGGAGCCGGTGCGGCGGCGGGCGATCCGCTGCCGATCACCCCGAGTTGACCGCCGACCGCGACGACGTCGTCCTCGTTCGCGCTGATCTCCAGCAGCGTGCCGGCAACCGGCGACGGGATCTCGGTGTCGACCTTGTCGGTGGAGACCTCGAGCAGCGGCTCGTCGACGGCGACCTGATCGCCGACCTGCTTCAGCCAGCGGGTGACGGTGCCCTCCGTGACGGACTCACCGAGCTCGGGCATCTTCACCGGAGTACCGGAAGCGGCGGAGGCGGCAGGGGCGGCGGGCGCCGGAGCGGCGGCCTGCGGTGCGGGCGCCGGAGCGGATTCGGCGGCGGGCGCGGGGGCCGGTGCGGGTGCGGGTTCGGCGGCGGCAGGGGCCGGGGCCGGAGCGGATGCGGGGGCCTCGCCGGCCGCGCTGATCACGCCCAGTTCGCCGCCGACCTCGACGACGTCGTCCTCCTGGGCCACGATGCGGGACAGGACACCGGCGGCGGGTGCGGGGATTTCGGTGTCGACCTTGTCGGTGGACACCTCGAGCAGGGGCTCGTCGACCTCGACCGTGTCTCCTTCCTGCTTCAGCCACCTGGTCACAGTGCCCTCGGTGACGCTCTCACCGAGGGCCGGCATCTGGACGGAGAAGGCCATGTCCGTTGACTCCTATAACTGCTCGACGGGTCTACAACAGTTGTCTCTGGCGGGCGCCCACCGCGGTCGCGATGAATGTCCCACGCCACCGAACGTTCTGCGTGGCACCGGAGATCCGTGTGGGTTCGTTGTTTCCGGTGTTCCATCCTTGCACTCGCCCGGCGGGGGCTTACCACAGGGCGGCGGTGTTTCGGCGGCGGCACCGAAACTCCGCCGCTGGCAGTATCGATGAACCGGGTGTGAGTGTTCCGGTGTCCGGAGAAGGAGGTGGGGCGGGGATGGGCATGCTCGATCGTTTCCGCCGATCGGTGCGGGGCGCCGGCGGTCCGGATACCGCCGACGCGCGGTATCTGGCCGATTGGGTGCGTGGGCATCCCGGCGTGGAGGCGTACGTCGAGCCCCGCACCACGGTGACCGATGTCACCGTGGTGCTGGTGGCGGCCGACGGTGAGTGGACGCGGCGCGTCGTGGGGGAGCGTGGCGCGCAGCGATTGTCGAGCCGCCTGCAGATCCCCGTCTACGACGTGCGGCGCACCGGATATCCGCAGCGGATGCGGGATTTCGACGCTCGCCGGCGCATCGAACGTCGGCGAGCCGTCGAGGACGATCTGCGCGATCACCGGTAGGCCGCGGGCCTATTCGGCGGCGATGTCGTCCAGTACCGCGATCAGGGTGCGAACCGGTACGCCCGTACCACCCTTGCCGACGTAGCCGTACGGCCCGCCGGTGTTGTACGCCGGGCCGGCGACGTCGAGGTGGGCCCACTGCACGCCCTCGGGCACGAACTCCTTGAGGTACAGCCCGGCCACCAGCATGCCGCCGTTGCGGTGCGGCGAGACGTTGGCGAGGTCGGCGACCTTCGAGTTCAGGTCGGGCCGCAGCTCGGCCGGCAGCGGCATCGCCCAGCCGTTCTCGCCGGCGGCCTGGGACAGCCGCGCGACCCGGTCGCGGAACTCCTCGGTGCCCATCACGCCCGGGGTGCGGGCGCCGAGCGCGACCAGCTGCGCGCCGGTCAGGGTGGCCACGTCGATCAGGTAGTCGGGGGAGTCCTCGCCCGCGCGGACGATGGCGTCGGCGAGGATCAGCCGGCCCTCGGCGTCGGTGTTGATCACCTCGACGGTGATGCCGCCGTACTGGGTGATGACGTCACCGGGCCGCTGTGCGGTGTCCGACGGCATGTTCTCGGCCATCGGCACGGTGGCGGTGACGGTGACCGGCAGCCCCAGCCGGGCCGCGAGCAGCGTGGTCGCGATGACCGCCGCGGCGCCCGCCATATCGGAGGTCATGTTCTCCATGTTCGCGGCCGGCTTGATCGAGATGCCGCCGGTGTCGAAGGTGATGCCCTTGCCGATCAGCGCCACCTTCTTCGGGCCGCCGGCGTAGGTGATGCGGACCAGCCGCGGCGGCCGCGAGGAGCCCTGGCCGACGCCGACGATGCCGCCGAAACCGTTGTCCGCCAACGTCTTCTCGTCGAGCACCTCGACCTCGAGACCGGCCGCGGTGGCCAGTTCGGCTGCGCGCGCGGCGAATTCGGCCGGGTAGAGCCGGTTCGGCGGGGTGTTGACGAAATCGCGTGCGGTGGCGACGGCCTCGGCCACCGCCTGGGCCCGGAACAGCTCCTGCTCACCGGAATCCGGTGCGGGGACCAGGAATTCGACCCGCTGGACGCGCTGCTCGTCCGGCTTCGGCGCGGATTTGTCCGACTTGAACGGGGTGAAGGTGTAGGCGCCGAGATAGAAGCCCTCCGCCGCCGCGCCGAGATCCAGTCCGGACAGCGTGGTGGCGGCGGTGCCGATCCCGGCCAGCGCCCGCCCGGCCACGCCGGCCGACTTGCGGACCTGCTCGGCGTCGACCTTCTCGGCCGCGCCGAGACCGACGGCCAGCACGCTGGTGACCGGCAGCCCGGCCGGCGCCGGAATCCGGGTCAGCTCCTCGGGCTTACCCTTCGCGCCGACCGCGCGCAGCTGCTGCAGCAGGGATTCGCGGACCTCCGCGCCGAGCACATCGCCGAAGGCGTCGGCCGGCGCGAGCGCGGGGCCGTCCTCCGTGATGACGAGTCCGATCACGAGAACATCGGTGTCCGTCCCGATGTCGGTGATGCGCGCGAGTTCCGGTCCGAGCGAACGATCTGCAACAGCTGTCATGCGCCCAAGGCTACTGTCGCCCACCCCGTCCCGTCCTTCCGGCGCTCACCCGCGGAATCACGTGTCGGCACCGGTGGACCCGCGAGCGGCCCCCGCCGCAGTAAGCTCCGGCGGGTGAGCGACTCCCAGCTGCTGCAAGGCCCCATCCACGCCGTCCACGCGGAGCTCGGCGCGAAATTCGCGCCGTTCGGGGGATGGGAGATGCCGGTCCAGTACGGCGGTACCGTGCGCGAGCATCTCGCGGTGCGGTCCGCGGCCGGGCTGTTCGACGTCAGCCATCTGGGCAAGGCGGTGGTGCGCGGGCCGGGGGCCGCGGAATTCGTGAACGCCGCCCTGACCAACGATCTGCACCGGATCCGGCCGGGCAAGGCGCAATACACGCTGTGCTGCACCGAGGCCGGCGGTGTCGTCGACGATCTGATCGCCTACTACGTCGCCGACGACGAGATCTTCCTGGTACCCAACGCCGCCAACACCCCCGCGGTGGTCGCCGCGCTGGCCGCGGCCGCGCCCGCCGATGTCACCGTGACGGACCTGCATCGCGACTACGCGGTGTTCGCGGTGCAGGGCCCGCGCTCGGCCGACGTGCTCGCGGCCCTCGGCCTGCCCGCCGATATGGAGTACATGGCCTACGCCGACGCGGATCGGCACGGCTCCCCGGTCCGGGTGTGCCGCACCGGATACACCGGTGAGCACGGCTACGAACTGCTGCCGCGCTGGGCCGAGGCGGAACCGCTGTTCCGGGCGCTGCTGGCGGAGGTCACCGCCGTCGGCGGCCTGCCCGCCGGGCTCGGCGCCCGCGACACCCTGCGCACCGAGATGGGCTATCCGCTGCACGGGCACGAGTTGTCCGCGGACATCTCGCCGGTGCAGGCACGCGCCGGGTGGGCCGTGGGCTGGAAGAAGCCGCAGTTCTGGGGCAAAGCCGCACTGGAACAGGAGAAGTCGGCCGGACCGCGCCGAATCCTGATGGGCCTCAGGGCGATCGATCGCGGCGTCCTGCGCGGCGGCCAGACCGTCCTGCGCGGCGGCGACGTCGTCGGCGAGACCACCTCCGGCACCTTCTCACCCAGCCTGGAGGCCGGTATCGCACTGGCCCTGCTCGATACCGCCGCGGGCCTGGAACCCGGTGCCGAGGTGGAGGTCGACGTCCGCGGCCGCCGGCTGCGCGCGGAGGTCGTCCGGCCGCCGTTCGTCACCCCGCACACCTCCTGACGGTGCGTCCGGGGCGGAATTTGCTCGTACCACGCTGTCGGCGGGTGAGCGGGCCGTTCTAGGATTCCAGGCATGACAGTCGCCGCGCAGTTCGTCCGTGTTCCGCATCCCGCGCCCGTTCCGGCGCAGCGGCGACAGGAGATACTCGCGGAGCCCGGTTTCGGCCGGTACTTCACCGATCACATGGTGACCATCGAGTACGCCGACGGGCAGTGGGCCAACGCCCGGGTGGAGCCGTACGGACCGGTGGCGATGGACCCGGCGACCATGGTGTTCCACTACGGTCAGGCGATTTTCGAGGGCCTCAAGGCGTACCGGCAGGCCGACGGCAGCATCGCGACCTTCCGCGTCGACGCCAACGCCGCGCGGCTGCGGCGCTCGGCCCGCCGGATGGCAATGGCCGAACTGCCGGAGGAACTGTTCGTCGAATCGGTGCGGCAGCTGCTCGAGGTGGACGCCGACTGGGTGCCCGCCGCGGGCGGCGAGGAGTCGCTGTACCTTCGCCCGTTCGTGTTCTCCACCGAGGTCGGCCTGGGCGTGAAGCCGGCCGAGGCGTACAAGTACATGCTGCTGGCCTCGCCGGCGGGTGCGTACTTCCCGCGTGGGCTCAAGCCGGTGCGGGTGTGGCTGTCCACCGAATTCGTGCGGGCCGCGCCCGGCGGCACCGGCGAGGCGAAGGCCGCCGGTAACTACGCCGCCTCGCTGCTGGCCCAGAGGCAGGCCGCCGACAAGGGCTGTGACCAGGTCGTCTGGCTCGACGCCTGTGAGCATCGCTACATCGAGGAGATGGGTACCAACAACCTGTTCTTCGTATTCGGCGCGGGTTCCGAGGCCCGGCTGGTCACCCCGGAACTGTCCGGCTCGCTGCTACCCGGCATCACCCGCGATTCGCTGATCACCCTGGCCGCCGATTCCGGCTATCAGGTGGAGGAGCGCAAGATCTCGGTGGAAGAGCTGCGCGAGGGGGCCGAATCCGGTGCGATCACCGAGGTCTTCGGCTGCGGTACCGCCGCCGTCGTGATCCCGGTTGCCTCGGTGCGGTCGGAGGACGGCGAGTTCACCATCGGCACCGGCGAGCCGGGCGAGGTCACCATGGCCCTGCGCGACACCCTGACCGGAATCCAGCGCGGCACCTTCGCCGACAACCACGGCTGGCTGCGCACCCTGGCCTGACGGGCGTGCCAGGCCGCCGCGATGGCCGCGGCCCGCCGGCGATTTCAGCCCGGCATCAGCGCGTGCCACTGGTCCAGGGTCTGCGGCCGCATCACGTAATTGCTGTCGCGGACCTGGGACAGCGCGGCATTGGGTTCCTGGGAATACCAGTGCCCCGGATACACCACCGGATCACCCTTCAGATCCGCCAGATACCGCAGGCTGCGGAACATCGCGTCGGAGTCGCCGCCGGGGAAATCGGTCCGGCCGCAGCCGTCGACGAACAGCGTGTCGCCGGCCACCAGCCGGTCGGCCACCAGGAAGCACTGGCTGCCGGGCGTGTGACCGGGCGTGTGCAGCAGTTCGATGTCCAGGGCTCCGACGGTGACGATATCGCCGTGATCGTGACCGGTCAGCTCGCCGGGCGCGATTCCGGTGACGTTCGCCACCCAGGACAGCTCCTCCCGCTGCACGTGCACCGGCACCTGCACCCGTTCCAGCAGTTCCCGCACGCCGCGCAGGGTGAATCCGAGCATCGTGCCGCCGACGTGATCCGGATGGTGATGGGTGGCCAGCACACCGGTCAGCCGCAGTCCGTCCGCCTCGACGAGGTCGACGAGATCGCCCGCCGCGTACGCCGGATCGACCACCACACATTCGCCGGTCTCCCGGTCACCGATGAGGTAGGCGAAGTTGCGCATCTGGGTGGCGATCGGATCGCCCACGGCCCAGTCGCGGCCGGCGAGGAGCTGACGGAAATACAAGCGGTCGGATCCCATACACCCACCCTATTGTCTGTGTGTCAATAGACTTCACGCCCGGTCATGTGACTTCTCACCGCGTCCAGGCCCATTGATAGGGAGAATCGCGGTTACAGGAAAAGCGCGGGCGAATCCTGCTCCGGCGTCCGGTCGGCTACCAGCCCAGGACGGCGGCGATATCGGTGGCCGCATCCGGTCCGTAGGCAGCGCCGATGCGGTCCAGGGCGGTCCGCGGGTCGAGCTGCCACTCCTGGGTTCCGGTGGTCTCCAGCACCAGCACGGCGACCAGCGAACCCAGCTGCGCGGAGCGCTCCAGGCTCAGGCCAGCGGTGTGCCCGGTGAGGAAACCGGCCCGGAAGGCGTCGCCGACCCCGGTCGGATCCACCTTGCCCAGTTCGGGCACCACCTCGACGTACACCTCGATGCCGTCGGTATCGACGATCTGCACACCCTTGGCGCCCAGCGTGGTGACCCGGATGCCGACGTGGCGGCCGATCTCCTCGGGGCTGAGGCCGGTCTTCTGCAGCAGCAGGCCCCACTCGTACTCGTTGGTGAACAGGTAGGCGGCGCCGTCGATCAGCCGCAGCGCCTGCGCACCGTCGATGAGGGCCAGCTGCTGCGAGGGGTCGGCGGCGAACGGGATCCCAAGCTCGCGGCATTCGGCGGTGTGCCGGGCCATGGCCTCGGGATCGTTGGCGCCGATCAGCACCAGCTCGAGCGTGCGATCCGCGGCCAGTTCGGCGATGGAGATCTCGCGGGCCTCGCTCATCGCACCGGGGTAGAACGAGGCGATCTGCGCCATCGTCTCGTCGGTGGTGCACACGAATCGGGCGGTCTGCGCGGTCGCGGACGTCCGCACGGTCGAACAGTCGACGCCGTGCTCCTCGAGCCAGCCGCGGTATTCCGCGAAGTCCGGGCCGACCGCGCCGACGAGCAGGGGGGTACGGCCGAGCAGACCCATGGCGAACGCGATGTTGCCGGCCACACCGCCGCGGCGGATCACCAGATCATCGACCAGGAAACTCAGCGAGACATGCTCCAGCTGGTCGGCCAGCAGCACATCGGAGAACTTTCCGGGGAAGCGCATCAGATTGTCGGTCGCAATCGATGCGGACACAGCGATGGTCACGAAGGTCGGTCCTTAGTGTGTCGAGGCGAGATCAGCCTGAAGGCTTGTCCGACTCAGCGTACCGCGTACGCATCCCAGGAAGTAAGACCGACGGGCGCACGAACAGCGCGGGTCCGTGGTCGGGACCCGCGCTGTGGGGGAAATCTCAGTTGAAGCTGTCGCCGCAGGCGCAGGAGCCGGTGGCGTTCGGGTTGTCGATGGTGAAACCCTGCTTCTCGATGGTGTCGACGAAGTCGATCGCCGCGCCCTGCACATACGGAGCGCTCATCCGGTCGACGACCAGGTTCACGCCACCGAATTCGACGACCAGGTCGCCGTCGAGGGCGCGATCGTCGAAGAAGAGCTGGTAACGCAGTCCCGCGCAACCACCCGGCTGCACGGCGATCCGCAGCGCCAGATCGTCGCGACCCTCCTGATCGAGCAGCGCCTTCGCCTTACCGGCGGCAGCCTCGGTCAGAGTCACACCGTGGATGGCGGTCGCGGTCTCGTTCTGCACAGTCATGAACTCTCCTAAGGACCCGTGTTCAACCCGTGAACAGCGCTCGGCTCGCGCGCCTCACGCTTGCCTGCCGTCAACGCCGGCTCGCGGTCGGCTATTCCAATCTTGCCACCCGGATGCCCGCCGCGTGTTCGCGCACCCCGAAAACGGCGTGCGAAATCATCGGCGACCGCGCCTCGTGTCCGGGGGAATTGTCGGCTGCGGCCGTTGTGCGCGGAAGAACCCCGGGTGACCGGCGGTGGAACAACAGGTACACGGTTGCAAGGGCAACCCCAGGCCGGACCGCATTTCCGGACTCGGCCGACATCGAATAGCCTGGTCGCGTGAAGTTCCTCCGCCGCGGCGACGCCAGCACCACCGACACCCTCGCCGAAGAGCCCTCGGCCGTTCCGGCGAGCGCCCGCGGTGCGGCGACCACCGCCGGCAAGGGCCGGGCCACCCCGAAGCGACGTGAAGCCGAGGGCCGCCGCCGCGGTCCGATCGCACCCGCCCCGATGAGCTCCAAGGAAGCGCGGGCCCGCCGCAAGGGCACTCGCGGCACCCGCGCCGAGCGCAAGGCGGCCTCCTCGGATCGCCGCGCCGCCGCCGCCGACCGGCGCGCCCGCATGCTCGCCGGTGAGGACAAATACCTCTTACCGCGCGACCGCGGCCCGGTCCGCGCCTACGTCCGCGATCTGGTCGACGCCCGCCGCAACCTGGTCGGCCTGTTCATGCCGCTGGCGCTGGTGTTGATTCTCACCATGTTCCTGACGCCGCTGGTGCAGGGTTATGTGACCATCGCCATGCTGGTCATGATGCTGTTCATGGCGGTCGAGGGGGTCGTACTCGGCCGCATCATCAACAAGCGGGTGCGGGAACGCTACCCGGACGCGTCCGATTCCTCGCTGTCGCTGGGCTGGTACGCCTTCGTGCGCGCCTCGCAGATCCGCCGGATGCGCGCGCCGAAACCCCGGGTGAATCCGGGCGAGAGCGTCTAGCCCGCAACCACGAGAGGCATCCGCCGCGGATGCCTCTTTTTTGTTGCCGTGGGAGCGATTCACCCGTGTTCGCGCAGTCCGGTGATGGCGCGCAGTTCCGCCGCGATGCGGGCGGAGTCGCGATCGGCTTCGGTGGTCTCGGTGCGGCGGTGGTCCAGGCAGGCGCCGGTCGCCGCCACGACCAGCAGGAGGATCAGGATAGTGAGCATGGCAGTAATTTTTCGCTCACACAGTTCCCGCCACCAGTGGCAGTAACGACATTGTTCGCAAATATACCGCCACGTACACTCTGTCCATGCTGTCGAAGGTCGCGGTGGTGCTCAGCGAGAACGTCGCCATGTTCGAATTCGGGGTGGTCTGCGAGGTTTTCGGGCTCGACCGCCGCGACGACGGCCTGCCGCCGTTCGACTTCCGGGTGTGCGGGGCCGACCCCGGCAGGCCGCTGACCTCCTCCTCACCCGGTGTCGCGATCACCCCCACCTACGGTCTGGACGAATTACGCGACGCGGACCTGGTGGCGATTCCCGCCTTCCCGGTCCTCGCCGACCACGAATTCGACGTCCGGATCGTGGACGCGGTACGCGACGCCGCGGCGGCCGGCGCGACCGTGCTCACCGTCTGTTCCGGTGCCTTCCTGGCCGGCGCGGCCGGCCTGCTCGACGGCCGTAAGTGCACGACCCACTGGCGCTACGTCGCACAACTGGCCCGCCGCTATCCGTCGGCGACCGTCGATCCCGATGTGTTGTTCGTCGACGAGGGTTCACTGATCACCAGCGCCGGCACCGCCGCCGGCATCGACGCCTGCCTGCACCTGGTCCGCCGCGAACTGGGCAGCACCGCGGCGAACCGGATCGCCCGCCGGATGGTGGTGCCGCCGCAGCGCGACGGCGGCCAGCGCCAGTTCATCGAACGACCGGTCGTGGACCGCCCCGCCGACAGCCTCGCCGACATCCTGACCTGGATGACCGAACATCTCGACCGCCAGCACACGGTCGAGGATCTCGCCGCCCGCGCGGCCCTGTCCACCCGCACCTTCGCCCGCCGGTTCGTCGCCGAAACCGGCACCACCCCGGTGAAATGGCTGACCACACAACGCATCCTGCAAGCACAGCACCTGCTCGAGGACACCGCCCTGGACCTCGAAACCATCGCCACCCGAAGCGGTTTCGGCTCGGCCGCACTGCTGCGGCACCACTTCCAGCGTCAGGTGGGTATCGCCCCGACCGAGTATCGCCGCCGGTTCGGTGATGGGATTCGGGTGCCGCACTGAGGTTTTCGCGTCCGTGGTGGAGCCGATTCGCTCGCCCACTACTCGGAGATCCGTCTTGCGGGTTCATGGAACTCGGAAGGTAGCTCGGTTCGACGCGAAGTCCGGTGAGAAGGGGTACCGGTGGTGCGGATCGAGCCGGCCCTGTGTGCTGTCCAGCTCTGCGGAGGTTCTGGACGTCTTGCGGATCAGCCGCCGATCGCATCTTATCCCGCCGGATCGGAACCTCTTGGGCCCGAACCGAATTCGCGCGCCGAGTGTCCGGTGGCCGGGGCGGATTTCCTGAACGAGACCACCGTGTATATCGGGTCCGGACGGGGGCGGTCCTGTGCGGGGAGCGCGGCGAGGCGGTCGCGGAGGCGCGTGACGAGCGCGGGGTCCGTCCAGCGGAAGTGGGGGAGGGCGGCGGCCCAGTCGGCCGGGCTGCGGCCCTGACCGTGGCCGGTGTACCGGGTGCCGGCGGCGGGATACAGGCCGGCGTGCCCGGCGACGGTCGTCACCCCGGCCGCGTCGTCGGTAGGGATTCCGGCGTGCGCGGCATACGCGGGGCCGATGATGTCCGCCACGTCGCTGGGAGCGATGTGGTCGGCGGCGGTCTTGTTCACCGTGGTGATCAGGACGCCACCCGGACGCAGGACCCGGGCAGCCTCCGTGAGGGCGGCCGTGACGAGAACGGCCGGGATCAGATGCAGCAGCCAGACGACGGTGACGGCGTCCACGGTCGCATCCGCGAGGGGCAGACGGCCCGCGTCACCACGCAGCGCGGCGTCGAGCCGGGGGCGGGCATGGGCGAGCATCCCGGCCGAACGGTCGACCCCGAGGACGCGACGGCCCGGACCGCGCAGCCTGGCGCCGACGATGCCGGTACCGCAGGCGACGTCCACCAGAACGGCGGCGCGCGGCGGCAGCAGGGTGGTGATCGCGGCGGCGGCCGCGTCGGCGCGTTCCTCGCCCCCACGGGTCGCGTCGTAGGTCGCCGCCTCGCGGTCGTAGTCGAGCACGTCTCGACCGTACCGAGGGATACCCGCCCGCACCGGCCGCGCCGGACGGGTGAGCGGTATCGGACGGACGGTCGGTTGGTACCGTTCTGGCGTGTTGAACGATGCTGCCAGCGGGCGGCCGCTGCGAACGCTGGTTCTCGGCGGGGCGCGGTCCGGAAAATCGACGTTCGCCGAGGAACTGGCGGGCCCGGCCGAGCCGGTCCGGTACGTCGCGACCGCGCGGGTCGATCCGGCGGATCTCGAATTCACCGAACGCATTGCGGCGCATCGAGATCGGCGTCCGGCGAATTGGACCCTGGTGGAGGGTGACCCGGTCGACGCGCTCGCGGATCCGGCCCGGGTGACCCTGATCGACGACCTGGGCACCTGGCTGACCGGACGAATCGACGCGCGAGCGGCGTGGGATTCGGCGCCGGGGACGGTCGCACCCGATATCGACGCGCTGGCGACGGCGATCGAGGGCTACCGGCAGCGGCTGATCGTGGTCAGCCCCGAGGTGGGCCTCGGCGTGATCCCGGCGACCGCGTCCGGACGGCTGTTCCAGGACGAGATCGGGACGCTGAACCAGCGGGTGGCGGCGGTGTGCGACGAGGTGTTCCTCGTCGTCGCCGGGCGCGCGATCCGATTGGACACCGCGACCGAGGTCGGCGGCACCGACTCGGCCGTCGCTGGGCCCGGTTCGGCTGTGGCCGGCGCCGGTCCGGGGATGCCCCCTGCCGAGGCGCAACCCTCCGCCGCCGCACCCGGAGCGCCGGTTGCCGGATCGGATGCGGGAGAACCGATCTCGCCGGAGGCCGTCACAGCGGCGATGACCGCGGCCGCCGCGGCGACCGAATCCGATGTTGCGCAGAGCGCCCGATCCGAAAACGGCTCGGCGGCAACCGTATCCGCGGCAACGTCCGGCACCCCGACGATCCCCGGCGCCACCGACCCCATCTACACCGAAAGCGCCGCACCGAGTTTCGGCCTGATCAGACAACCGGACACCGAGGTGCGGGCACAGGCCGAGGCGCGGCAGTTGCAACTCACCAAGCCGGCGGGTGCGCTGGGCCGCCTGGAACCGCTGGGCAATTGGATCGCCGCCTGCCAAGGCATATGCCCCCCGAAGCAATTCGAGCGTGCCCGCGTAGTGGTGTTCGCCGGTGACCACGGCATCGCCCGGCACGGTGTATCGGCATACCCGAGCGAGGTGACCGCGCAGATGGTCGCCAACTTCACCGGCGGCGGGGCCGCCGTGAACGCACTGGCCCGCCTGGCCGGCGCCACCGTCCGCGTGGTCGACATCGCGGTGGAGTCCGACACCGATCCGAGCGTGTCGGCCCACAAGATCCGCCGATCCAGCGGCGCCATCGACCGCGAGGACGCCCTGACCGAGGCCGAGACCCACGCCGCCCTCGCGGCCGGTCGCGCGATCGCCGACGAGGAGATCGACGGCGGCGCCGACCTCCTGATCGCAGGCGATATGGGCATCGGGAACACCACCCCCGCAACAACTCTCATCGCCGTTCTGACCAGCACCGAACCGGTGGTGGCGATCGGCCGCGGCACCGGCATCGACGACCAGGGCTGGATGCGCAAGGCCGCCGCCATCCGCGACGCCATGTGGCGGGCCCGCCCGCACCGCACCGACCCGGTCGCCCTCCTGCGAGTGGCCGGCGGCGCCGACTTCGCCGCCATGGCAGGCTATCTCGCCCAAGCCGCCGCCCGCCGCACCCCGGTGATCCTCGACGGCGTAGTGGTGACCGCCGCCGCACTGGTCGCCGATCTGCTCGCCCCCGGCGCGAAGGCCTGGTGGGTAGCGGGCCACCGCTCCGCCGAACCGTCCCACACCCTGGCCCTGACCAAACTCGACCTGAAGCCGCTGGTAGAGCTGGACATGCGCCTCGGCGAAGGCTCCGGCGCACTCACCGCCCTCCCCCTGCTGCGCGCGGCAATCGCCGCCCTGTCCGAGATGTCCACCTTCGGCGACGCCGGCGTCAGCACCGCCGACGCCACCTCCTGACCACCCCATCGTGCCCCCCGCACCCGTCCACTCCCACCCCACCCGGCCACCCGCGACCGGCAGCGTTCCTCCGATTGCCCTCTCGCGCATGCAGATCCGTCGTGCCGCCGTCCCGCCACCGCGCGCGGGTGCCGGTCTCGAGGGATGCGGACTTCCGGCCGTCGTTGCCCGCGAATCACACGCCCCGACCGGCCGCAGTACTGCTGCCCCGGTGCCGTGCGCGGGTACCGGTCGTGAGAGGCGCAGACTTTCGGTCGCTGTAGCAGGCAGATCGCACACTCAGATCGGCCGCAGCGCTGTCGTCCCGCTGTGGTGCATGGCTGCTGCCTTCGAGGCGGGTGGACTTCAGGTGGTCCTGGCCGCCGGATTACACACCCGGGCCGGTCGCAGCGCTGTCGTGCCGCCGCCGGTCGGCATCGGTCTGCATGTGACCTCGTGCACCGCTGTCATCGGCCCGAGCGCGGACGCATGCGCCGGGTTGTTCGATGCTGTCCCGGTATCGGTACGGCCGAGGGTCAACGCCGACCGACTGTCGCTCGGGGATGCAGGTGGTGCGCGGTGACCGGGTTGCGACTGGCGGTGTCGTGGCTGACCGTGCTGCCGGTGCGGGGACCGGACACGGTGGATCGGGTGGGTGCGAAGCGGGCGATCGCGCTGGCCCCGGTCGTGGGGGTGTTGCTGGGTCTGGCGACCGGTGTGGTGCTGTGGGCGGTCGGGGCGGCGGGCGGCAGCGATCTGCTCGGCGGGCTGCTCGCGGTGGCCGGTCTGGCGGCGGCGACCCGGGGGATGCACCTGGACGGCCTCGCGGACACCTTCGACGGGCTCGGCAGTTACGGGCCGCCGGAACGGGCCCGGGAGATCATGAAGAGCGGCGGCGCCGGACCGTTCGGGGTGGCGGCCCTGGTTTTCGTCATCGGCATCCAGGCCGCGACGTTCGGTTCACTCGCCGGGTCCGGACGGTGGTTCGCGATCGTGCTGGCGATCGCCCTGGGCCGGGTTGCGGTGGTGCTGGCCTGCCGAATGGGGACCGAGCCCGCTCCCGGCGCGGGATTCGGCGCCCTGGTCGCCGGCACCCAATCGGTGTTCACCACGGCGGCGTGGATCGTATCGGCCCTCGCCGCATCGGTTTTCGCGGTTCCGGGCACATGGTGGCTGGGCCCGGTCGCGGTAGTGGCCGCACTCGAGCTGGCCGCACTGCTGGTCCGCCACTGCACCCATCGGTTCGGCGGCCTCAACGGCGACGTCCTCGGTGCCGCCCTCGAACTCACGGTGACCACCGCGGCCGCGATCCTCTCGCTGCACCCTTAGACGGCGCGAATGCGGATGACTGAACGCTGAGCCCCGTCCGCCGAGTGCGGTCCGTGGCGGCCGTCGGCGGGACCGGCGGTGTCCGCAGAGTCGCAGCCGCCGTGCAGGTTTCAGCCTCGAAACGGATCAGGCTCGGAGCACGGTGACGGTGCGCCCGGCCGGGCTGGTGGCTTCGGAGAAGGCGGTTCGGCCGGGGAGTGGCGGGGCGGAGGCTCGTCGATCGAAGATCGCGAGGACGCCGGTCGCCAGATCCAGGCGGTCCAGATAGGCATCCAGTTGACCGAGTCCCTCGGTGAGCGGGTCCTCGTCGCCCTCGTGGCGCACCTTCAATTCCAGAGCCTCGCGTTGCCAGGCGCGTTGGCCGTCGGTGCCGATGTAGGGCTGCCGGATCAGCAGGTCGATGCGACGGTACCCGAGACCGTATTCGCGATCGATATAGCCGCCGCCGTTCACGATTCGATGGAGAAACGCCATCATCACCAGTTGTGCCGCTGCTTCGTGGTAGCCCTGTTTGACGACGAGCACTTCACCGTTCTGCTTCCAGAACGAGACGAACTCGGCGAGTAGTTTCGGCAGGTCGAGGCGACCGTCGGCCAAACGGAAGCTGGACGGTTCGGCGAGGATGTTGTTCTCGATGCTTGCACCGAGCACTCGGACGATCACCTCGTTGTAAATGGGATTCGCGATCCTGACCGTCTTACCGGCGGCGATCAGGCCGAGGTCTCGGGTGTAGCCGACGGCATCGTTGAAGGTGGGGTCGACGTCCAGCAATGTGCCGGCCAGCAGTGGCTCGATGACTTTCTGCACGCGCGGTTCGGAGAGTTTGTCCACCAGGGAATCCAGATGCGTTGCGCGGGCGACGATCAGCCGCTCCTTCGCCTCATCGATGTGATCGTCGGTGACGGCTTCGGTGACACGCATCTTGCGGATCACCTCGTGCGCGAGTGCATTGACCAGCCAGGGCTGGCCCTGGGAATAGTAGTAGGCGAGATCGGTTGCACGCGTGCTGAATTGCTGTCCCGTGGCCGTGGTGTGCTGCTCGTACAGGGCGGCAACGTCGGCTCGGCTGAAATCCCCGATCCGGATGGATTCGACCTTGATGTTGAAGGGGCTGGCCGACTGGAGCCGAGTGGGATCACCGCCGGAAGCGGCCTTGTAGTCCCGGACGTCGCGCATTCCGCAGAGCACGATCGCGTGCGGGAATCTGCCACGCTGGGTGGTGTAGCCGTCACGCAACTGCCGCAGCACGCTGACCAGGGAATTGCCGCGAATCGCATCGATCTCGTCGAAGAACAGCACCAGCGGCAGCGGGCACTGCGCCGCCCAGACGGACAGGCCGTTGACCACTTCAGTACCCGGAGTGGTGTCCGGCCACGGATCCGGCGGCAACTGCTCGGGCGGCAGGCCGGCATTCTCCGCCGCGGTACGGATCCGGTTCAGGATTGCTTTACCGGCTCCGACGAAATCGTCCTGGAACGGCACCGCGACTTCGCAGGAGAAATGCAGCGCAAGGTAACTGCCTTCGGCGGTCAGTTCACGACCCAACTCGATGAGGCTGGTGGTCTTACCCGTCTGCCGTGGTGCGTGCACCACGAAATACTGGCCGTAGTCGATGAATTCGCGGGCGTCGGTGATCCGCTGGGCCGCCGGCAACATATAGTGCCGCCGCGGATCGCACGGTCCGGTGGTGTTGAAAAACTTCACGGCCCTCCCTGCTCAAACCCGTCGAACCCGAAGGACCGATCCCGGCCCGCCGTGATGGTACCTGGGCTCGGCGGGCCGGGGCGTGAGTCGCAGCGAGCGGGTGTGAGCAGGGCGAATATCCACCCGTTTCAGCTCCAGTGAAATCGGTCGCGGGTATTCCGGGGTGGTTCAGATGTCTGTGCGGGGGCGGGTGAGGGTGAATTTGTCTACGATCTTCAGTTCGCTGGTGGGGCCGGTCAGGGCGTAGTAGGTGCCGGTGATGGTGGTGTTGCCGCCGGGCTTGCCGGGGTCTACGTCGAAAGAGCAGAAGCCGTACGGGTTTTCGGCGTCCTTGACGGCGGACCAGGGGGCCTGTTCCATGACGTAGACGGGGGTCTTCTTGCCGGTGGCGGAGTCGGTCGGGCCCACCGAGGTGATCACGCGGCACTGTTGGCCGGGGAAGAAGAGGGTGTTGGAGGGGAGGGAGGTGCCGCCGCCGCCGATGACCAGGTGGACGGTGCCCTTGGTGGTGTCCACGACGTCGGCCTTGGTGTCGGCGGGTTTCGGGGTGAGGGTGTCGGTGCCGAGGACGCCGCGCAGCGGGTGGGTGCGCTCGTAGTGGTGTTCGTGACCGCACAGGACCAGGTCGACCTGGTATTTGTCGAACAGGGGCAGCCATTCCTCGCGGATGGCGCGGTCGCCGCCGTTGAACTTGTCGGCCGACGAGATCGCCGTCTGGTGCATGGTGACGACGATCCAGTCGATGCCCTTGTCGCCGCGGGCCTTCGCCAGTTCGGTTTCCAGCCAGTGCTTCTGGGCGCCGGCGGAGTAGCCGCGGACGTAGGTGTTGCCGCCGTCCTGGTAGCAGATGTCGTCGTTGGCGAGGGCGATCACGCGGACGCCGCCCGCGGTGAAGGCGTACCAGAGGCCCTTGGTCAGGTCCTCGGAACCGTTGTCGGGCAGCGTGAAATAGGTCTGGAAGGCCTGGTAACCGATGGGTCCGTTGCCCGCCTCGTTCTCGTGGTTGCCGGGGGAGGGCATCCAGGGGCGGTAGCGGGCGGAACGAGAGTTGTTGGCCCACCAGTCGTTCCAGGTGCGGACCCGGTCGTTGGCGAGGTTGGCGTAGCAGAGGTCGCCGTTGACGAGGTTGAAAAGTGGTGCCAGGCGCTCGATTCCGGCGGTGACGTCGCCCGCGAACGGGGAACCCAGGTTGTCGTTGACGTAGGTGGGGGCCGCGATGCCGGTGGCGCTCATGACCGGTGCGGCGGAGATCTTGCCGAGAGTCGGGGTGCCCTGGTCGCCGAAGCTGGTGAAGCGGAAGGCCGCCCGGCCGGCGGGGGCGGTGCGGAGGGTGCCGAGTTCGGGCGGGGCGCCGTCGTGGCCCGCGGAGTAGACGTAGTCGGTGTCCGGGGTCAGGCCGGTCAGCCTGGCGTGGTGGACCTGGACCTCGGTGCCGGACTTGGCATCCCGGTAGGTCCTGGTCTCGGCGTCGATGCTGCTGCCGAAATTGTCTGCGGCGGTGCCGAATCGGACCACGGGCTTGCTCACCGAGCCGAAGGTGTGCCAGGAGACCACCGCCTCCCGCGCCGCGTCCGCGCCGAACTGCAGGTGCAGGCCCGAAACCCGCGGCGCCGCAGACCGTTCCGGGGTGACGACCGGGGTGGCCGCGCGCGGCCATGCCTCGGTGCCCGAGCCGGAGTCGCCGGAGGTGAGCGCCACCGCGCCGCCACCCACGGCGAGCCCGGCCACCGCCGCACCTGCCGTCGCGCCGAACAGCCAGCGCCGGTTCACGAGATGCGCGGTGTCGGCCGGACCGTCCGCCGGGTCGCCAGCCTTGGGGTCGGCCGGGCCACCGGCCGCTGTGCCCGCAGCGGCCTCTTCCGCTGTGCCACCCGCCGCGGCCTCCTCCGTCGGGCCGCTCGCTGCGGTGTCCTCCGTCGGGCCGCTCGCCGCAGTGTTCTCCGCTGTGCCACCTGCCGCGGCGCCTTCAGCTGTGCCACCTGCCGCGGCCTCCTGCGTCGGGCCGC
The DNA here is from genome assembly GCF_000381925.1 of Nocardia sp. BMG111209. NCBI lineage: Bacteria > Bacillati > Actinomycetota > Actinomycetes > Mycobacteriales > Nocardiaceae > Nocardia > Nocardia sp. BMG111209. Next base: position 3,746,940 of record NZ_KB907307.1, on the reverse strand, counting down.
TCGCTGCGGTGTTCTGCGCCGGGCCGCTCGCCGCGGCGCTCTCCGCCGGGCCACCTGCCGCGGTGCCTTCAGCCGGGCTGTTCTCCGCGCCGCCTTCAGCTGGGCCGTCGCCCGCAGCGCCGGGCTCGTTGTCGTCTGCGGGCGGGGGAACCTGATCCTCGGTCATGGCCACACCCAACACCCGCCGGGTGCTCGCCCGACCACAACGCGGCGAACGATGAATGAATCACGATGAGAAAGTGCTGTGACCGGTACGGACAGAGGTATACCGGTCACCGTCGGGTAGCTACAGCCGCACCGGGTACGCGGGCTCCTGGATGTCCGGCTTGATCCGGTCCTCGACGAAGATGCCGTGCCAGATCATGAACACCAGCAGCGTCCACAACCGCCGGCTGTGGTCGACGGGACCGGTGCGGTGGGCCTCCAGCATCGCCTTGATCGCGGCCTTGTCGAGCAGGTGATCGGTCTGCGATTCGGCGATCTGCACGGCCGCCCAGTCGTACAGTTCCGGGCCGCGCAGCCAGTGCCGCAGCGGGACCGGGAAACCGAGTTTGGGCCGGTGCAGGACATGCGGCGGGACGATGGTTTCCAGCGCCCGGCGCAGCGCGTATTTGGTGGTCTCCTTGGTGATCTTCTGCTCGTACGGCAGCTGTTCGGCGATCGCGAAAACCTCGGGATCCAGGAACGGCACCCGCAGTTCGAGCGAATTGGCCATGGTCATCTTGTCGGCCTTGACCAGGATGTCGCCGCGCAACCAGGTGAACAGGTCCAGATGTTGCATCCGCGCCACCGGATCCCAGCCGCGCGAGCGCGCGTAGATCGGCGCGGTCACGTCCTGATGGGTCCACTCGGGCCGGAATTCCCGCAGTACAGAACGCAATTGGGCGTCGTTGAAGCTGCGGGCGTTGCCGTAGTAGCGCTGCTCCAGCGGCAGCGAACCGCGATGCAACAGGCTCTTACCGCGCGTGCCGTCGGGAATCCGCTCCGACAACCGGCCGGCCAGTGTGCGCAGCGGTCCCGGCAGATATTCGAACGGCTTGAGCGACAACGGTTCCCGGTAGATCGTGTATCCACCGAACAGTTCGTCGGCCCCCTCGCCGGAGAGCACCACCTTGACGTGCTTGCGCGCCTCCTTCGCGACGAAGTACAGCGGCACCAGCGCCGGATCGGCCACCGGATCGTCGAGGTACCAGACGATCTCGGGAATCGCGGCGGCGTACTCCTCCGGTCCGACGGTCCGGATGTAGTGCTTCGCGCCGATCGCCGCGGCGGTCTCGGCGGCCACGTCGGCCTCGGAGTAACCCTCGCGCTCGAAGGCAGAGGTGAAGGTCAGCAGGTTCGGGTTGTGCCGGATCGCCAGCGCCGCGGTGGCGGTGGAGTCGATCCCGCCGGAGAGGAAGGCCCCGACGGTGACATCCGCGCGCATGTGCTTGGCGACGGAGTCCGACAACACGTCGGTGATCTCCTGGTACCGCTTCGCCTCACTGCCCGGCTGGAACGCCCGCACCCGGAACGTCGGCTCGAAGTACCGGGTGATCTCCGGCTTCGCACCCGGCGTCAGGATCGCGTGACAACCCGATTCCAGCCGCCGCACGTCCAGGTGCAGCGACTCCGGTTCCGGCACGTATTGCAGCACGGTGTAGTGCTCGAGCGCCCGCACGTCCAGTTGGTCGGACAGCCCCAGCGCCGGCAACAGCTCCAGCAGGCTCTTCTTCTCGCTGGCGTACGCGGTCCCGTTCGGCCCGGTGGCCAGGAACAGCGGTTTGATCCCGAACCGATCCCGGGCCAGCACCAGCTGCCGGGTGTGGGTGTCCCAGATGGCGAAGGCGAACATGCCGCGCAGCCGCCCGAAGACCTCGGAACCCCAGTAGTGGTATCCGGCGACGATGGCCTCACCGTCACCCTCGGTGCGGAACTCGGCCCCGAACTCGTCCGCGAGCTGCTGCCGCAGCTCGAGATAGTTGTAGATCTCCCCGTTGAACGCGAGCGCGTACCGCTCCGGTTCGTCCGCCGGCCCCCAGAACAGCGGCTGATGGGAATTGTCGATATCGATGATCGACAACCGGTTGAAACCGAGGATGATGTTCTCGTCGTGCCAGGTCCCGCGCTCATCGGGACCCCGATGGCGACCGCACTGCAGCGCGTCGTACACCTGCTGGACGACCGCGTCGGTCGCTACATCAGCGGTCAGAAAGCCGAGCAGTCCACACACTGCGTCGAGAACCTCGTTCCGGTATCGGGGGCGGTCGGGAACACGCGAAATCAGTCTCAGAGTATGCCGTACCCACCCCCGCGACGCAGTATCTACACCACACGGTCACCCCACCCACCCCCGCGCGGTCACCCCACCATCAACGGGCCCGCCCGACATGAACGGGCCCGCCCGACATGAACGGGGCCGCCCGAAGGTCCAGGCCCGCCCCGGGCCTGGACCGACGGAGGCGGGGGAGCGAAGCGGAGGAGCCGGAGGAGGGAAGCCCCGGGGTCACGAGGGCCTCGACAGCCGAAGCGAAGCGAAGGCCATGAACGCGGAGGCCATGAACACAGACACGAATCAGACCCCGGCACAACGCCACACCTCGTTTGGTCTACGCTGCGTAGTACTCGGGAACTCGAGCGGCCGGTCGTGCGTTGCGTGCGGTCGGCAGCATCGTGGGCGCACAGCCCGGGAGTGGCCCGAACGTGCTGAATATGTGCCGTCCGGCCATCCGGGCGGGCTCATGAGTCGGATGGACGACCAGGAAGGCGTTGAGCGTGACGCACAAGGCGAGCGAAGCGACAGGAGCGCGCCCCGCACGGGGGCGGGGTCGCATCCTTCGGCGGGCCGGGCTGGCGGTGGCCATGGGGATCACCGTGATGCTCGTCTCCGGCTGCTCGATCGACAATCCCGTGCTGCGATTCGGCTGGCCGTCGGGTATCACCCCGCAGGCGACGAAGATGCGCGAGCTGTGGACGTGGTCGGTCATTGCCGCTCTGGCCATGGGTGTGCTGGTGTGGGGCCTGACCTTCTGGACCGTCGCGTTCCACCGCAAGAAGGCGACCTCCCCGGAGTTCCCCCGGCAGACCGGCTACAACGTGCCGCTTGAACTGACGTACACCGCGATCCCGTTCGTCATCATCGCGGTCCTGTTCTACTTCACCGTGGTCGTGCAGAACTACGTGCACGAGAAGGTCTCCAATCCGGACGTGGTCGTCGATGTGACCGCGTTCCAATGGAACTGGAAGTTCGGCTACCAGAAGGTCGTCGGTGACAACGGCCAGGTCTACGACGGGGTGGACAACACCCGGCAGGGCCTGAACCAGGAGATCATCGACGAGTACAAGGAGCGCAAGGCCAACGGCCACGCGCAGCCGGGCCCCGACCACGGCCTGCCCGCCCAGGACATCAGCTACCTGCACTACGACAAGGTAGAGACGGTGGGCTCCAGCCAGGAGATCCCGGTGCTGGTACTGCCGACCGGTAAGAACATCGAGTTCCAGATCGCCTCCGCCGACGTCGTGCACTCCTTCTGGGTGCCGGAGTTCCTATTCAAGCGGGACGTGATGCCGAACCCGAAGGAGAACCACTCCGACAACGTCTTCCAGATCACGAAGATCGAGAAGGAGGGAGCCTTCGTCGGCCGCTGCGCGGAGATGTGCGGTACCTTCCACTCGATGATGAACTTCGAGGTCCGGGCCGTGTCGCCGGAGAAGTTCCAGCAGTACCTCGCCGCCCGTGAGGCCGGCAAGACGAACGCCGAGGCGCTGGCGTCCATCAAGGAGTCGCCGGTCGCGGTGTCCACGCACCCGTTCGACACCTCGCGCTCGTCGCGGGAAGCCAGCCAGGCCGAGAGCAAGTAACCGAGAGCAAAGAGGAATGTGATCTGACATGAAGGTCGAAGCACGCATCTTCGAGCTGCTCACGGTGTTCTTCATCATCGTGGCGGTCGTCTACGCCTTCTTCACCGGCCAGTCGCGCACGGGTGTGGAATGGGCGGGTACCACGGCGATCGTGCTGACGGCGGGCCTGACCCTGATCGTCGGCACCTACTTCCGCTTCGTCGCCCGCCGCCTGGACCTGCGCCCGGAGGACTTCGAGGATGCGGAGATCGTCGACGGCGCGGGTGATCTGGGCTTCTTCTCGCCCGGCTCGTTCTGGCCCATCCTGCTCGCCGGCGCCGCCGCGATCACCGCGACCGGATTCGCCTTCTTCCAGTTCTGGCTGATCGGACTGGGTGTGGTGTGCATCCTCTCCGCCGCCGCCGGGCTGGTGTTCGAGTACCACATCGGACCGGAGAAGCACTGATCTTCGCGTAGGCATCGAACCGCCCCCGGGAGACGCTCCCGGGGGCGGTTTCGTGTTGCGGCACTCGGCCCGAGTTAGGCTGCGGCAGTGCCGGATACCACTCTGAGCCCTGCGCAGGAAGCACGGCTGCGCGACAGTATCGGACGCCAGACGCTGCTCACCACCCTCGGGATCGGCATCGCGAGCCTGGCGCCGGGCCGGGTCGTGCTCGAGCTGCCGTTCCGCGCAGATCTGTGCCAGCAGAACGGTTTCGTGCACGCCGGTGCCATCACCACGCTGGCCGATTCGGCGTGCGGCTACGCGGCCATGTCGCTGCAACCACCCGATCGGGACATCCTCACCGTCGAATTCAAGGTCAATCTCATGAGTCCGGCTGTGGGGCAGCGGTTTCTGGCGACGGCGACGGTCGTGCGATCCGGTCGCACCCTCACCGTCTGCACCGCCGAGGTCACGGCCGGAGCCGAGGACACCCGCCCGGTCGCCCTGATGCAGGCCACGCTGATGGCCGTGCCGTCCGCCTGATCGGTTCCGCCGCAACTATTTTCCGCGAATCTGGCGGACGTGACCGGAGCATCCCGACCGATATCAGCCGCGCGGCCCCTCGGCATCGGATGCCCCGGACTGCCGGGGCAGCAGGATTGCGGCCTTGTCCCGCCACGCCGGTGACAGTTGAATTCCGGGGAGTCGAAGGAATCGAAAGAAAGTGCAGGACATGCGAATTTGCACCACAGCGGGAGGCGGGCTGCTGGCCGCCGCGATCTTCTCCGGGCTCGCGGCCCCGCCGGCCACCGCCGCTCCGATCCCACTGATCGCCGACACCGATCCGGCGGTTGCGGTGGCACCCGCGGCCGATGCGGGCTCACCCGCCCCCGGCGTACGTGACGTCGCGGGCACCGGCTCGTCGGGCAGCGGTGACGGCCCCAGTTGTTTTCCGGGCGTGTGCGTTCCGCCGAACTAGCGGACACACGTCGCGCATCGACGAATGGGGTGGCACCGCACCGCGGCGCCACCCCATCGGTCGTTCCGAGTCAGTCCGGGATGTGGTACCGCTGGCCGCGCTCGGAGGCGCAGATGTCGTCGACGGCGGCGTCGATGTCGTGCAGCAGTTCGGGGGTGCCGCGCTTGCCCGGGTAGTTGCTCGGCGGACGCAGCCGGCAGGTGAAGCTGATGTAGCCGTGGTCCTCGCCGACCTGCTCGTGCAGATACGGCGACCGCACCCCGTAGGTCTGCGCCGAGATGACGGTGAAGCAGTCGGCGTGCTCGCGGCGCTCGGTGAGCAGATCGTGCAGCCGGTGGAACACCGAGTGGTAGCTCGACAGCGGCGCGAACACGGCGACGCGGTAGGCCGGGCCGCGCTCGCCGGAGGAGCTGATCACGGTGTCGGCGAGGTATTCCGCGTCGCGCAGCGTCAGCACCTTGGGGGAGAACATGAGCGCGCCGGCGGCGGCGTGCCGGACCGGCATGGCGGCGCGGCCGCTGGCGTGCGAGGCGATCGCGCCGAGGCCCTTGCGTGCGCGGGCGCCGAGCTCGCGGCGGGCGCGCAGCGAGGGGGTGGCGGTGGCCGGGTGCAGGCTCGACCACTGGCCGAAGCGGACCGTGCCCAGCTGCAACTGCCCGCTGCCGACCGGCCGGGCCACCCGCAGCGGCGCGGTGTCGACCCAGCGGCCCACCTGGAGCAGGGTGTCACCGGGCCGGTTGATCTCGGCCAGCGAGTGTTCGACGAAGGTGTCGAAGTCCAGGAAGCGGTGCGCGTCGGAGGTGAGCCAGGTGCGATCCTTGTCGACCTCGACGGCCTCCAGCGTCAGCGCCGTGATGATGCCCGCCCGCCCGGCGCTGCCGAGAATGCGATGGAACCGCTCGGCGTGGTGGGTGCGCCCGCAGGTGCCGAAACGTCCCTCGGGATCGACATATTCGAGCGAGACGACGTTGTCGCTGAACATGCCGTACCGATGCGACGCCGCCGAGAGCCCGCCCACCGCGGCGAATCCACCGGCGGTGATCTCCCGGTGGTCGCCGACGACCGGCAGGCCGAGGCCGTGCGCGCCGAGGGTGCGGTCGATATCGGACAGCCGGGCGCCGGCCTGCACCCGGACCAGCCGGGCATCGGCGTCGACGGCCTGCACCCGGTTCATCCGGCGCAGCGAGAGCACGACGCGCCGATCCGGAGCGACCGGACGGTCCTCATGTTCGCTGCCGCGTTCGCCGCCCCGGATGGTCAGCGGTTGCGGCCGTGAATCGCGAACCGTGCGAACGACATCCGCGGTATCGCGAGGTACGTACTCCGCAGGAGGGGTGGCGGCCAACGTCGTGCTCATGACCCCACAGCTAACCACATGAGGGGTCATTCCGCCTCTGTGTTCATGGCCTCGTTCATGGCCTCCGCTTCGCTTCGGCTGTCGAGGGCTGTATTTTCGGCCTTCGCTTCGCTTCGGCGGTCGAGGCCCTCGTGACCCCGGGCCTTCCCTCCTCCGGCTCCTCCGCTTCGCTCCCCCGCCTCCGTCGGTCCAGGCCCGGGGCGGGCCTCGACGTTCGGGCGGCCGTTGATGGTGGGGTGACCGTGGGGATGCTTGTGGGTGCGAGCGTGTGCGGGTAGGCATACATCTATGGCAACGGTTCTGGTTACCGGTGGTACCGGTGTCCTGGGTCAGCACATCGTCACCCGGTTGCGGGTGCGTGGTCACGACGTCCGGGTGTTGTCGCGCCGGGCCGGCGCGGGTACCCACGTCGGCGACCTGACGACCGGGGCGGGGGTGCGCGCGGCCGCCGCGGGCGTGGATCTGATCGTGCACGCGGCCTCGGATTTCCGGCAGTTCGGCAAGCCCGATCCGATGCAGACCCGGAATCTGCTGGCCGAACTCGGCGACGTATCGCATCTGCTGTACGTGTCCATCGTCGGCATCGACCGGATCCCGTTCCGGTACTACCAGCGAAAACTGGCCTGTGAGGACATCATCGCGGGCAGCCTGCTGCCACACACGATTCTGCGCGCCACCCAGTTCCACGACCTGATCGCCGCACTGCTGCACCATGTGCGGCGACTACCTGTGGCGCCACTACCGGGGGATTTCCGATTCCAGACGGTGGCGGCGGAGGATGTCGCGGTCCGCGTCGCCGACCTGATCGAGGGCCGTCCGCTGTGGCGCCGTGAGGATTTCGGTGGCCCGGAGGTACTGACCCTCGCCGAGATGGCGGAGGTGTGGCGCGCCCGCCACGGCGGTCCCCGCCGGGCATTACCTCTGCGCCTCCCCGGCGCCATCGCCCGCGGCTTCCGCGCGGGCTACAACACCTGCCCGGACCACACCGACGGCACCCAGACCTGGGCCCAATACGTCGCCACCGACCCGGCCACGGCCTATCCCTTGCGCTGACGCGCCGGTGCCGAAAGTCGCCTCGGCTCCTGGGGCTTTCGTTGTTCGTACTGGTTTCGAATACGGCCGGTGCTGCTCCGGCGGGTGTGCCGAACCTGCCTTTATTCAGGTTCGTCGCCGATCGGGCCGACGGATGCATGGACGACGCTGAAATACAGCCTCTGCTCTGCATCGCCCGTCTGTGCCTTGATGACATAGTTCCCGGCCTTCGGTATCGCCAACAGCCGCAAGTCGATCACGAACGGATTCGAGGCCGGATGTGGTGGCAGATCGATCCCCGGTTTGAAGCCGGCGACGAATTCGCCATCGACATGCGCGATCTCGTCCTGCCCCTCGTCGTCGGCGCTGACGGTTACGGTGAATCGGATAGGGGTGCCGAACCGATCGACCGGTACATCGATCGCTGCGGCGAGCATGGCCTCGAGTGGTGCCGGGAACGAGTCTTTACCGAGCAGGTTGATTCCGCCGCCGTTGATGTAGAGGGCGCCGTCGGAAACGGCAGCGTGGTCGGCCAGTAGCAACACACTGAAGGTCATCGCATTCTCCAGATCTTCGCTGGAACGGCGCCGGTGTTCTTGGATTGCTGCGGTTCGGTCAAATCCCGGTAGTGCAGTGCGAGCGTGGACTGGTTCCAATGGACAGCCCAGTTCCTTGCGTGGCGAACGGCTGCGGTCTGCGTGGGCTCGACCGCCGAGGCGGGAGGAGGACGGCGCCGCGCTGGTTCGTTCGGGAGTTCCGGTACACCCGGCTCTGCCGGAGTCAGGACGAAGTTGACGGTATAGCCGTACGCGCGAGCATATTTCGCCAGCGCGGCTACGGTCAGGTTGCCGTCGCCGTTGAGTACCTGCGACACACGTCCCTCGGTGACGCCGAGGAGGTCCGCGATGTGGTTCTGCTTCCGCCCGGTGTTCGTGCCGAGCAGTCGCAGAATTCGCCACACTTTCGAGGTGGCGTCGGCTGCGGCCAGCCGGACGGCCCCCTGCGGTGTCTTCGCGAACCGCTCGTATTCGGTATCAGCGTCGTCGGTCATGGCTCAGATCCTCCGAACGAACTTGCCGGGCGAAGGCGATATCGCTGGGAACTGCTTGCCTGCTCTTCTTCGGCCACCCGTTGCACAATCGGATCTCCTGATCCAGATCGGGAATGTGCCAGGTCGGGCTGGAGGGATGCGCCGAGTTCTCCAGGTCGGCGTACGTCCGCTTCGGCTCGTGAGTGCCATCCCCGGGTGTGTCGTAGAAAGCGAGCCGGGCAGAGCGTGCCTTGAACTCGAAGATGCCGCTTCCGAGACCGTTCATCGTCTCGTACCGGTCACCCTCACCGTTGTCGGCGAAGTACTGCATGGTGTGCAGGAGTCGAGCATAGGCATCGACCTGCTCGTCGGCATGCATGTTGGCGAACTCCCCTTCCGTCCACGTGCCCTCCTCGAGGTAGGACATCACCTCTCTGGAGGGTGCCGGAGTTCCGTCCTTACGGACCGCATACGAGATGCGGTACCAGTCACCCTCGCACACGAGTTCTCGCTCGATCCGATCTTTAGTCAAAGCTAAACCCACCCCGATCATCGCACACGGTATGACCAACCCGACCCGCTCTGCCCGCACGATCTCCCCGACCTCGTCCCGCCGGAAATCAGGGCGATATCGACATCGGCCCAGGTCCAGTTGGCGCTGAGCGGCTTGCGCCGCCTCCGGAGCGCCACGGATCGGTATTCGTGCGGGACAGTACTCCCCGCGTCCGACAACTCCGATGCGGTGATATCAGGGCTGGTGGTGGGGTCATCGGGGTGGGGTCAGGGCGGCGGTGATGGTGGCGGCGGTGGTGGCGGTGGTGGTGCCGAGGGTGGCCAGGGCTTCGGCGGTGAGGCGGGTGTCGGGGCAGGTGACGACGGCGGCGGTGACGGTGCCGGCGTGGAAGATGGGGGCGGCTACCGTTACCACCGCGTTTTCCTCGCCCAGTTCGTGGGGGAGGTAGTCGATGGTGATCAGGTCGGCTATCAGGGCGCCGAGGCGGTGGCGGAGGGGGTCGGTTACCGGGGAATTGCGTAGGGCGGCAAGGGCTTCCAGCATGGGGGTGGCTTCGTCGGCCAGGCGTTCGACGGAGTAGCCGCGGGTGCGGACTTCGGTCAGGACCGCGGCCAGGCGGGCGGATTGGGCGGGGTCGGCGGCGGCCAGCCAGGCGCGGCGTTCGGAATCCGGTGCCCAGGCGACGAATTCGCGGGCCACGGGTGGGGCGTAGGGGAGGCGGCGGCCCTGGCGGATCCAGGGGAGGGGTGGGGTGCCGACCACTTCGGTGATCATGATGGCGTCGTCGTCGCGTTCGGCGAGGAAGACCGGAATGTCGTTGTGCGCGGACAGTTCTCGCAGGGGGGTGCGGGCCAGGCGGCGCAGTGGGAAGGCGTGCTCGGCGCGGCGGGCGACCGTCAGGAGGCCGAGGCCGAGGCTGTAGTTGCCGTCGGGGTCGCGGGTGGTCCAGCCGTCGGCGGTGAGCTGGGTCAGGACGGCGTGGGCGGTGGCACGGGACAGGTCGGTGTCGCGGACTATCCGGGCCAGCGAGAGATGGTCGGTGGGGTGGCGGGACAGCAGGTCGATCACCTGTACCACTCGGTGGGTGGGCGGGGAGGGGACGGTTGCGGGGGGTATTTCTAGAACAGGTTCTTGACCGGCGTGCCCGGTCGGGCCTATCGTCGGTGTCACAATATCGAACGATAGCGTCGAATATTCGACACCACAATCCATAAGGCCCTCGGGACGCGGGGTGGTGACGGATGACGCGGGCGGGACAGTGATGCGGACGGGATACGAGCTGTCGCATCTGGCGGCCCTCGAGGCCGAATCGGTGCACATCTTCCGGGAGGTCGCGGCGACCTTCGAGCGGCCGGTGCTGTTGTTCTCCGGCGGTAAGGATTCGGCGGTGATGCTGGAATTGGCGGTCCGGGCGTTCTGGCCTGCGCCGCTGCCCTTCTCGTTGCTGCACGTCGACACCGGGCACAACTTCGACGAGGTGATCGAGTTCCGGGATCGGACCGCGGCGCGGCTGGGGGCTCGGTTGCTGGTGGCCCGGGTGCAGGACGATATCGATGCGGGGCGGGCGGTGGAACGCCCCGGGGAGACTCGGAATCGGTTGCAGACCACCACTTTGCTGCGGGCCATCGGGGAGGGGCGGTTCGACGCGGTGTTCGGCGGGGCCCGGCGGGACGAGGAGAAGGCTCGGGCCAAGGAGCGGGTGTTCAGTTTCCGGGATGCGTACGGAGCCTGGGAGCCCCGGGCACAGCGGCCGGAGATCTGGAACCTCTACAACGGCAGACATCGTGCGGGAGAGCACATTCGGGTGTTCCCGTTGTCGAACTGGACCGAGCTCGACATCTGGGAGTACATCGAACGGGCGGGTGTCGAACTGCCCTCGTTGTATTACGCGCACCGGCGCGCGGTGTTCGAGCGGGACGGAATGCTGTTGGCGGTCAACCGGTTCCTGACATCGGAGCCGGACGAGGTGATCCGGGAGGAGACAGTGCGGTTCCGCACGGTCGGCGACGCCACCTGCACCGGCTGTGTCGAGAGCACCGCCGCCGATCCGGCCGAGGTGATCGCCGAGATCGCGGTCACCCGGCTGACCGAGCGCGGGGCCACCCGCGCCGACGACCGAATCTCGGACTCCGGCATGGAGGATCGCAAGCGGGAGGGCTACTTCTGATGAGCCGCAATCTGTTACGGCTGGCCACCGCCGGCAGTGTCGACGACGGGAAGTCGACGCTGATCGGGCGGCTGTTGTACGACTCGAAGAATCTGTTCACCGATACGCTGGCGGCCATCGAGCGGGCCAGTGCCCAGCGTGGTGACTCGGCCACGGATCTGGCGCTGGTGACCGACGGGTTGCGCGCGGAGCGGGAGCAGGGCATCACCATCGACGTGGCGTATCGGTACTTCGCCACGCCGCGAAGGAAATTCGTCATCGCCGATACGCCGGGGCATGTGCAGTACACCCGGAACATGGTGACCGGGGCCTCCACCGCGGATCTGGCGTTGATCCTGATCGACGCGCGCAAGGGGGTGGTGGAGCAGACTCGGCGGCACGCCTTTCTCGCCTCGTTGCTCGGGGTGCCGCATCTGGTGGTGTGCGTGAACAAGATGGACCTGGTGGGGTGGTCGGAGGCGCGGTTCGGCGAGATTCGTTCGGAATTCGCGGATTTCGCGGCCAAGTTGACCGTGGGCGATCTCGGCTTCGTGCCGGTCTCGGCGCTGCTGGGTGACAATGTGGTCGAGGCCTCGGCGCATATGCCGTGGTTCGCGGGGGCTCCCCTGCTGCGGCATCTCGAGGATGTGCACATCGCCTCCGATCGCAATCTGATCGATGCCCGGTTGCCGGTGCAGTATGTGATTCGGCACGCGGTGGCGGGGCCGCCGGATGGGTCGGTGCCGGGTGGGAATGTGACGGGGACTGCCGAGGCGCTCGCGAACGATGTTGTGGCGCAACGCAGTTATGCGGGCACGGTGTCGGGCGGGATCTTCAAGCCGGGCGACGAGGTGGTGGTACTGCCGTCCGGGCGCAGCACCCGGGTGTCGCGGATCTGGGGACCGGGCGGTGCGCCGGTGACGGAGGCGTTCACCGATATGGCGATCGCGCTGACCCTCGACGACGATATCGATGTCGGCCGCGGTGACATGATCGCGCGGCCGGGGAACCGGCCGCATCTCGATCGCGATCTGGACGCGATGGTGTGCTGGTTCTCCGATTCGACCGTGCTGCGCGTCGGCGGCGAATACGCCGTCCGCACCGCGGGACAGACGACTCGGGTGCAGGTGACCGGGCTGGACTATCGGCTCGACGTCAACACCCTGCATCGGGTCGAGGGTGCGGAAAGCCTGGCGCTCAACGATATTGCGCGGCTGAGCCTGCATGCGCGGCAGCCGTTGCTGTTCGACGCGTACCGGGACAATCGGCGCACGGGCAGTTTCATCCTGATCGACGAGGCGACCGATCAGACGGTCGCGGCGGGCATGATCCTGGCCCGCGACACCGGGGTGCGCCACGAGCGGCCCGCCGAGGTGGTGTGGCACGGGTCGGCGGTCGGCCGGGAGGACCGGCCGCATGCCGGGGCGACCGTGTGGCTCACCGGGCTGTCGGCGTCCGGGAAGTCCACCATCGCGGTGGAATTGGAGCGGCAGTTGGTGGCCGCGGGCCGTCCGGCCTATCTGCTGGACGGGGACAATCTGCGGCACGGGCTGAACGCGGATCTCGGGTTCGGCGACGACGATCGGCGGGAGAACATCCGCCGGGTCGCCGAGGTGGCGTCGCTGTTCGCGGATGCCGGTGTGGTCGCGATCGTCTCGCTGATCAGTCCGTTCGCGGCGCAGCGGGACCAGGCGCGGCAGGTGCACGCGGACAAGGGATTACCGTTCGGCGAGGTATTCGTCGACACTCCGCTGCGAGTGTGCGAGAGCCGGGATCCGAAGGGGCTGTATGCCCGCGCTCGCGCCGGGGAAGTGCGAGACTTCACCGGCATCGACTCGCCCTACGAACGGCCCGAGAACCCGGAACTGATCGTCACCCCCGACGACGGTGATCCCGCCCTGATCGCCGCGCGGATCCGCGACCGGTTGCGACTCTAGGCACGGCGGTGGCGCCGCCGCGCGGTCACAGCAGCGCGGCTGTCCGTGGTGGCGCCACCTCGTGGTCATCCCGGCGATCCGTGGTCGACGGCGATCACAGCAGCCCTACTCGCATCGACCATCGTTCCATCCAGTGCAGGAGGACAATTCATGGAACAACCCGTAACCGACACCCGGGAGGCTCTCGCCCCACCCGACCCGCCGTTGACCGAGCCGTTCCTCGCCGCGGTCGCCGAGGCCGAGAAGCTGGTCGCCGCAGCGGATTTCATCACCGATGAACACGATCTGGCCGAGGGCTACGACTATCTGGCCGGCAGTATCGCGGCCTGCGTGCAGCTGGCCCGGGTGCACGGCACCAGCCATCCGTCGTTCGTCGCCTCGACCGGGCCGACCACGAAAATGGCTCTGGACAACCCGGATACGCTCTACTACCACGCCGATATCGAGCCCGGTGCGGAGTATCTGCTGACCGGGACTCGGGGCAGCACAGTGGATCTCAGCTTCCAGGTGCTCAAGGGTGACTACACCGCGGCGAATGTGCCCGGTGGGGACGACGCCTTCGACGATCGGCGGCTCGAGATCGACGCGGACGGCAGCTATCGGCTGAGATTCGGCCCGCCCAAGGAGGATCCGGGGCCGAACTACTTCGTACTCGGCGAGGGCTCCTCGATGCTGGCGGTGCGCGAGGTGTACGGCGATTGGAATGCCGAGCGCAAGGGGACGATTCGGATCGAGCGGGTCGACACCGTCGGCACCGCGCCGGTCGAACCCGATCTGGCGGTGCTGCGCAAGCGGTACAAGGTGGCGGGCCGGATGCTGGTGCAGCGCATCCACACCTGGTTCAACTTCCCGAAGTGGTTCTACCTGGACCTGCCGGTGAACACGCTCACCCAACCCCGGCTGACGCCGGGCGGACTGGCCACCCAGTACTCCTCGGTCGGTCACTTCGATCTGGCGGAGGATCAGGCGCTGGTGGTCACGGTGCCGAAATCGGATGTGCCGTATCAGGGTTTCCAGCTGGGCAGCCGCTGGTACATCTCGCTGGACTACGTCAACCACCAGACCAGCCTGAACAGTACGCAGGCGCAGGTGGATCCGGACGGGATGATCCGGCTGGTGATCTCGGCGCGCAATCCCGGCATCGCCAACTGGGTGGAGACCACGGGGCGCCGCCGCGGCATCATGCAGTTCCGCTGGCAGCGCACACACCGGCCGATCGGGCCGGCGGAGGGGCCGACGATCGCGCTGGTGCCGATCGACGAGGTGGCGGCGCAGTTGCCGTTCCACGACACCAATCGAATCGACGAGGCCGGCTGGCGGGCGCGGATCGCGCAGCGGCAGCGGGGATTCGCGGAAAGGATGCTCGCGTGAAGGCGATGTTGGACGACAAGGTGGTCGTCGTCAGTGGGGTCGGGCCGGGACTCGGCCGCTCGGTGTGCCGGGCGGCGGCGGAGGCCGGGGCGAAGGTCGTGCTGGCGGCCCGCACCGAATCGCGGCTGCGGGACGTGGCCGCGGAGCTGGCCCCGGCGCAGACGCTGGTGGTGCCGACCGACATCACCGACGACGCCGCGGTGGCCAATCTGGTGGACCGCGCCGTCGACAGTTTCGGCCGGGTCGACGCGCTGGTGAACAACGCGTTCGCGGTGCCGTCGATGAAACCGCTGGAGCGCACCGACTTCCAGCAGATCCGGGACAGTCTCGATCTGACCGTGCTCGGCGGGCTGCGCATGACCAAGGCGTTCACCCCGGCGCTGGCCGAGAGCCGCGGTGCGGTGGTCATGATCAATTCGATGGTGCTGCGCCATTCGGAACCGCGTTACGGCAGCTACAAGCTGTCCAAGGCGGCGCTGCTGGCGATGTCGCAGACGCTGGCAACGGAGTTGGGCGGCAAGGGGATCCGGATCAACAGCGTCGCGCCCGGCTACATCTGGGACGACCAGTTGAAGTGGTACTTCGCCGAGGTGGCGAAGAAGTACGGCATCACCGCCGAACAGGTCTACGAGCAGACCGCGAGCCGGTCCGATCTCAAGCGGCTACCCGAACCGGACGAGATCGCCCGTGCCGTGGTCTTTCTCGCCTCCGACTGGGCCAGCGCGATCACCGGCCAGACCCTCGACGTCAACTGCGGCGAGTACCACGTCTGAGGAGTGAACATGGCCCCCCGTACCGATGTCGGCACCGTCGAGGATCTGCACTTCTCGGCCACGAAGATGTGTGGCCTGCAGGATTTCGGGCCCGACGACTACACCGAGGCGCTCGGTGTGCTGCTCGAGTCCTATCGCCGCGATGCCGATCTCACCGAACTCGGCAGCAAGATGAATCGCTACTTCCTGCGGGGTGCGCTGGTGGCCCGGGCGCTGAGCGAGGCTGCCTGGCAGGCGAATCCGAGTTATGCGGACACCCCGATCCAGCGGCCGATCTTCGTGACCGGCCTGCCGCGCACCGGCACCACCGCGCTGCATCGGCTGCTGGCCGCCGATCCGCGGCATCAGGCCCTGGAGCTGTGGCTGTCGGAATTCCCGCAGCCCCGTCCGCCCCGGGAGACCTGGGCGGACAATCCGGTGTATCAGCAGCTGGAGGCCGGCTTCGCCCAGCATCATGTGGAGAATCCGGAATTCATGGGCGTGCACTACATCAGCGCCGCCGATGTCGAGGAATGCTGGCAGTTGTTGCGGCAGACGGTGAAATCGGTGGCGTACGAGAGCCTCGCGTATCTGCCGACCTATTCGCAGTGGCTGCAACGCCAGGACTGGACGAATGCCTATGTGCGGCACCGGAAGAACCTGCAACTGATCGGCCTGCACGACACCCGGCGCTGGATCCTGAAGAACCCCAGCCACATGTTCGCCCTCGACGCGCTGATGGCGACCTATCCGGATGCGCTGATCGTGCAGACCCATCGGGATCCGGTGATCGCGATGGCCTCCTCGTGCAGTCTGTCCGACCATGCCGCGCGCGGCTGGTCGAACACCTTCACCGGGGCCTGTATCGGGGAGACCCAGTTGGAGCTGTGGTCGCGCGGGTTGCGCGAATTCACCTCCGCGCGTGGTCGTTACGATCCGGCGCAGTTCATCGACGTCGACTTCGCGGAGCTGCGTTCGGATCCGCTGGGCACGGTGGAGCGGATCTACCGCAGCTTCGGCCTGGAGTTCACCGAGCCCGCCCGCGCCGCGATGTCGGCGCTGGACGCGGCGAGCCGCACCGGTGACCGCAAGCCGGACCACCGCTACACGCTGGCCGATTACGGTCTGAGCGAGGCGCAGGTGAAGGAGTTCTTCCCGGGCTGACCCGGCCGGGTGGTTCAGGACCGGCGGCGCCGTGCGGCCCGCCGGTCCTGAATCAGCGTGTACCGCACCCGAAGTCCGTCCACGAACGCCTGCAACGCCAATTCGAAACTCTGCGAGTCGATTTCGTCGGCCTTGGCCCGCAGCAGATGCGCCTGCTCCAGATGCGGGTAGCGATCCCGGTACACCTGTACGTCGTCGACGAAGCCGCGGGAGAACGAGCCGATCGTCGAGCCCAGCACCAGATAGCGGGTCGAGGCGCCGATCATGGTGGCGTCGCGCGGCGGCCAGCCGGCCCGCACCAGCCCGCCGTGCACCGCGTCGGCCATCCGCAGCCCGGCGTCGCTGCGGCCCGGCCCGGTGGCGAGATACGGCACGAAATTCGGGTGCGCGACCAGCGCCGACCAGTACGAGCGGGCCCACGCGGTGAGCCCCTGCTGCCAGGGCGTGGTCTCGAAGGCCGAGGTGTCCACCCGTTCGATCACGTCGCGGGCGATATCGCCGAGCAGATCGTCCTTGGTCGGATAGTGCCCGTACAGCGAGGCCGCCGACACACCCAACTCGGTGGCGAGTTTGCGCATGGACAGCTCCGGCAGACCGTCCCGATCGATCAACTCCAGTGCCGCGTCGCGAATGCGTTCGCGACTGAGCAACGGCACGCGGGGCCTGGCCATGGTGCACCTCCTCCACAGGTTGAACGAACGTCGAACCTATCACCGACCACCCGCGGATCTTGAATAAACGAACGTTGTTAGGATATCGTGCAGCAGTAACCTAACAACGTTTGGTTAGGAGATTCCGGACATGGACCTCGAGCTCGGCGACGACCATCGGCAGCTGCGCGATGTCGCCCGCGACTGGGTCGACACACACGTCGTGCCGCACGCCGCGGACTGGGATCGGGCGGAATCCGTCGACCCGGCGATCGTCGGCGCACTCGGCACCATGGGCTTCCTCGGCATCGAGATCCCGGAGGAATTCGGCGGCTCCGGCGGCGACGCTCTGGCCTACTGCGTGCTGCTCGAGGAGCTCGGCCGCGGCGACAGTTCGGTGCGCGGCATCGTCTCGGTATCGCTGGGGCTGGTCGCGAAGACGATCAAGACGTACGGCACCGCGGCCCAGCAGAACCGGTTCCTGCCGCGGCTGTGCGCGGGGGAGGCGCTGGGCTGTTTCGCGCTGACCGAACCGGGTGTGGGCTCCGACGCCGGCAATCTGACCACCAAGGCCGTGCGCGACGGCGACGACTGGCTGCTGTCCGGCACCAAGATCTTCATCACCAACGGCACCTGGGCCGAGGTCGCGCTCGTCTTCGCCCGCACCGGCGGGCCGGGGCCGAAGGGCATCACCGCCTTCCTCGTACCCACCGACCTGCCCGGATTCACCCGCACCGAGATCCACGGGAAGCTCGGCCTGCGCGGTCAGCGGACCGCCGAGCTGCACTTCGACCGGGTCCGGGTGCCCGACGCGTTGCGCCTCGGCGACGAGGGGCAGGGCTTCCGGATCGCGATGGCGGCGCTGGACAAGGGCCGGATGGGGGTCGCCGCCGGTTGCGTCGGCGTGGCCCGCGCCGCGCTGGAGGCCGCCGTCCGCTACTCCACCGAGCGCGTCCAGTTCGGCAAGCCGATCGCCTCCTACCAGCTGATTCAGGAGATCCTCGCCGATATCGCGGTGGAGGTCGACGCGGCCCGGCTGCTGGTGTGGCGGGTCGCCGACCTGGTCGATCGCGGCCGGCCGTTCGGCACCGAGGCCTCGATGGCCAAGCTGTTCGCCGGCGAATGCGCGGTGAAGTCGACCAACAAGGCGCTCGAGGTGTTCGGCGGCTACGGCTTCGTCGACGAGTATCCGGTCTCGAAGTATGTGCGCGACGCGCGAGTGCTGACGCTCTACGAGGGCACCGCCCAGATCCAGAAACTGCTCATCGGCCGCGCCCTCACCGGCGTGAACGCCTTCGTCTGAACCCTTCCAGGAGAATCATGACCGACAAGCGCAAGGTAGCCCTCGTCACCGGAGCGGCCCGCGGCATCGGCGCCGGCACCGCGGCCCGGCTGGCCGCCGACGGTATCGCCGTGGCCGTCGCCGACCTCGACGAGCAGGCCTGCCGCGAGACCGCGGACCGGATCGTCGCCGCCGGTGGCACCGCGATCCCGGTGGCGATCGACGTGACCGACGAGCAGCGGGTGACCGCGGCCGTGGAACAGGTTGTCGCCGAACTGGGTTCGGTGGACATCCTGGTGAACAACGCCGGTGTCATCCGCGACAACCTGCTGTTCAAGATGTCGGTCGACGACTGGGACACCGTGATGTCGGTGCACCTGCGCGGCGCGTTCCTGTGCAGCAAGGCCGTGCAGAAATACCTGGTCGAGCAGAAGTACGGCAAGATCGTCAACACCTCCAGCGTGTCCGCCCTCGGCGCTCGCGGGCAGGCCAACTACTCGGCCGCCAAGGCCGGTATCCAGGGCTTCACCCGTACGCTCGCCATCGAATTGGGCCCGTACGGGATCAATGTCAACGCGATCGCGCCGGGCTTCATCGTCACCGAGATGACCGCCGCCACCGCCGCTCGGGTGGGTGTCACGCTCGAGCAGATGGCCGAGCGGGCCGCGGCGGTCACCCCGGTCCGGCGGGTCGGGCAGCCCGCGGACATCGCCAATGTCGTCGCCTTCCTGGTGTCCGACGAGGCGTCCTTCGTGACCGGCCAGACGCTCTACGTCGACGGTGGCCGCAAGCTCTGAATCCCGTTGCGCGGCACCGTCTCCGAGATCCCACGGCGACGGTGCCCGCTTCCCGCGGCGACCGTCCGCCGCCCTGTTCCCCTGGCGACCCCGTCGCCGCGCAGTACCGATTCATCCAGGAGTCATCCGTGCAACGCACCCTCTACAACGACGATCACGAAGCCTTCCGCAAGACCGTCCGCTCGTTCCTCGAGTCCGAGGTCGTGCCGTATCACGACGAGTGGTACGCCGCCGGCCTCGTGCCCCGCGAGTTCTATTTCAAGCTCGGTGAGCTGGGCATCTTCGGTATCGAGGTGCCGGAGGAGTTCGGCGGCGCGGGCATCGAATCGTTCAAGTTCGAGGCCGTCCTCGTCGAGGAGGTGCATCGCGCGGGTGTGTCGCTCGGCGGCTCCGGCGTACACGTCGGGCTGTGCCTGCCGTATCTGAAGAAGCTCGCCGGCGAGGAGCAGAAGCAGCGCTGGTTCCCCGGCTTCATCTCCGGCGAGACCATGTTCGCGATCGCGATGACCGAGCCCGGTACCGGTTCCGATCTGGCCGGGATGAAGACCACCGCGAAGTTGTCCGAGGACGGCACCCACTACGTGCTCAACGGCGCGAAGACGTTCATCACCGGTGGCGTGCACGCCGACCGGGTGATCGTCTGCGCACGGACCGCCGCGCCGCGTGGGGAGGATCGCCGCTACGGCATCTCGCTGCTGGTCGTGGACACGAAGTCCGCGGGGTACACCGTCGGCCGCAAGCTGGACAAGCTCGGCCTGCGGACCTCCGACACCGCCGAACTGTCGTTCACCGATGTGCGGGTGCCGGTCGAGGATCTGCTCGGCGAGGAGCACCGGGGCTTCTCCTACCTGGGCCAGAACCTGCCGCAGGAGCGGCTGTCCATCGCCGTCGGCGCGTACGCGCAGGCCGTGGCCGCGATCCGGTTCGCCAAGGAATACACCCAGCAGCGCAACGTGTTCGGCAAGCCGGTGGCGAGCTTCCAGAACACCAAGTTCGAGCTGGCCGCCTGCCAGGCCGAGGTCGACGCCGCCGAGGCGGTCTCCGATCGCGCGATCGAGGCGCTCGACGCGGGCACCCTGACCGCGGCCGACGCGGCCTCGGCGAAGCTGTTCTGCACGGAGGTCGCCGCGCGCGTGATCGACCGCTGCCTGCAGCTGCACGGCGGCTACGGATTCATCAACGAATATCCGATCGCGCGCCTGTACGCCGACAATCGGGTGAACCGGATCTACGGTGGCACCAACGAGATCATGAAGACGATCATCGCCAAGGATATGGGCCTGTAGGGCGAATTCGCCTGGTAGGGAGGAATATTCGATGACCGCGACGCTGTCGGTGGCGAGCATCCTGGCCGAGCCCGCCTGGCGGGTGCCGGACAAGATCGCCCTCGTGGAGGGTGCGCAGCGGATCACGTTCGCCGAGATGTGGCGGCAGGTGCGGGAGCAGGCCGCCGCGCTCATCGAGCGCGGGATGCGGCCCGGTGACCGGGTCGCGCTGATGTGCCCGAACGTCGCGGACTTCCCGCGCGCCTACTACGCGATTTTGGCCGCGGGCGGCGTCGTGGTGCCGGTGCACCTGCTGCTGTCCGTCGACGAGGTGGAACACGTTCTGCGCGACAGCGGCGCGACGCTGCTGCTGGCGCATCCGATGGTGGCGCCGGTCGGTGAGGCCGCGGCCGCGCGGGTCGGCATCCCCAGCATCGACCCGGCGAGCCTGGTCGCGGCCGAGCCGATCCCGACCTTCGTGACCCGCGGCCCGCTGGATCCGGCGGTGATCTTCTACACCAGCGGCACCACCGGCCGGCCCAAGGGCGCCGAGCTCACCCACCTCAACATGGTCATGTGCGCCACGGTGAACACCTACGACGCCAACCACGTCACCGCGAGCGATATCGCCCTCGGCGCGCTGCCGTTGTTCCACGTGTTCGGGCAGACGGTATCGCTGAACTCGCAGTGGCGGGTCGGTGCGCCGCTGGTGCTGCTGCCGCGGTTCAGCGCCGAGGCGGCCGTCGAGCTGATGGTGGCCGAGGGGGTGAACATCTTCCACGGCGTGCCGACCATGTACGTCGAGCTGATCAAGGTCGGCCGGGCCGCGGATCGGTTGCCGCAGTTGCGTTTCTGCATCTCCGGCGGCGCCTCGCTGCCGCCGTCGGTGCTGGAGGACTTCGAGGCCGTGTACGGCGCGCCGGTGCTGGAGGGTTACGGCCTGTCGGAGACCTCGCCGACGGTGACCGTGAACCAGCCGCTGCTGGGCATCAAGCCGAACACCGTCGGCCTGCCGGTATGGGGTGTGAACGCCGAGATCGCCGATCCGGTCGTGCGCGAGGAGATCGTCTTCCTGCCGCAGGGCGAGGTCGGCGAGGTGGTCGTGCGCGGGCACAGCGTCTTCGAGCGGTACATCGGTAATCCGGAGGCCACCGCGGCGGCGGTGGTGGACGGCTGGTTCCGCACCGGCGACCTGGGTGTGAAGGATGCCGACGGCTTCCTGACGATCGTCGACCGGATCAAGGAGATGATCATCCGCGGCGGGTTCAACGTGTATCCCACCGAGGTGGAGGCCGCGCTGCTGCGGCATCCGAAGGTCGCCCAGGTCGCCGTGATCGGTGTGCCGGACGAGAAGTACGGCGAGGAGGTGGTGGCGGTCGTGGTACCCGACGGCGAGGTCACCGCCGCGGAGATCATCGACTACGCCAAGGAACACGTGGCCCGGTACAAGTACCCTCGCCGGGTGGAGTTCCTGGCCGAACTGCCCCTGGGCCCCACCCTCAAGGTGCTCAAACGCGAACTGAAGGAGCGATACCTGTGACGGATTTCCCCGACTTCGACACCTTCCGGGCGGCGATCGGCACCGAGATCGGGGTCAGCGACTGGCTGACCGTCGATCAGCAGCGCATCGACACGTTCGCCGACGCCACCGACGACCACCAGTGGATCCACGTCGACCCGGAACGCGCGGCCGAGGGCCCGTTCGGCCGGCCGATCGCGCACGGCTTCCTGACGTTGTCGCTGTCGGTGCCGCTGGTCAACCAGGCGGTGTCGGTGGGCGGGGTGCGGATGGGAATCAACTACGGCCTCAACAAGGTTCGCTTCATCACCCCGGTCCCGGTCGGCGGCCGCATCCGCGCCCGGGTCACCCTGGACTCGGTGAAGGACATCCCCGGCGGGATCGAATCGGTGCGTGCGGTCACCATCGAACTGGAGGGTGCGGTGAAGCCCGCCTGCGTCGCCGAAAGTATCGTCCGGCTGCTCGGCTGAGATTTCCAATCGCCCCGGGGCGCAGTAGCTTCCGGACGGTACCGAGGAGCCTGCCTACGTCGCCGCGAGTATTGTCCGGCTGCTCGGCGAAATCCGGATTGCCCCGGGGTGCAGCACCTTCCAGAGAGGCTGCCTGTCGCCGAGACTATCGGCCGCTGCTTCGGCTGAGATCTCGGATTGCCCGGGGGCGCAGTAGCTTCTGGAGGGTGCCGAGAAGCCTGCCTACGTCGCCGCGGGTATCGGCCGCCTGCTCGGCAGAGATCCGGTTTGTCCCGGGGTGCAGCACCTTTCGCGTATCGCCGGTGACTCGATCACCGGTGTGATTCCGCCGGGTTCCGGAACCGGTCGGCGTTGCGGGTGCACCAGTCGGCGAAGCGGGCCGGTCGGCGGCCGAGCAGCTTCTCGACGGTGTCGGTGCGCAGGCCCATGGTGTCGGCGCGCATCAGGGTGAAGCCCTCGAGGATGGCCTCGGCCAGCGCGGGCGGGGCGCCGTTCGCGTAGCGGGCGCGGACGGCCTCCTCGGGGGTGGCGGCGGTGCGCACCGGGATGGTGCGGCCGAGCGCGGCCGACAGGACCGCGACTTGTTCTGCGGTGGTGAAGGTTTCGTCCCCGGTGAGGACGTACTCCGCGCCGGCGTGGCCGTCCTCGGTGAGCGCCACGGCCGCGACCGCCGCGATATCGGCCGGATCGATCGGCGCGTACCGGCCCGGACCGCTCGGATCCAGTACCGGTGCACCGGATTTCACGGCCGCCACCCATTCCAGCGCATTGGACATGTAGCCGCCCGGCCGCAGGATCGTCGCCGGGATGCCGCTGCCCCGGACGATCTCCTCCCGCTCGTGATGCCAGCGGCCCATCGCGGGCATCGGATCGCCGAGCACGTTGAACGACGACAGCAGGACCAGCCGGCGCACCCCGGCCTGTAGCGCCGCGGCCACCGCATCGGCGGCCGGTGTCACGGTGAGGCCCGGGATCAGCAGGAACGCCGCGTCGGCGCCTTCGAAGGCCGGGGGGAGGGTGGCCGGGTCGGTGAGATCGCCGACGATCCGTTCCACGCGCTCGGGTGCGTCCGCGGCCCGTGCCGGATCCCGGACCAGCATTCGCACCGCGTGGCCCTGCCGATCGAGCGCGCGCACCAGTTCCCGGCCGACATTTCCGGTGGCACCGGTGACCAGTATCATTGTTCCTCCAGATCGTTTGCCGTCTAACGAAAAGAACGTTAGACGGCAAACGATCCGCTCGTCAACCCCGAAGGAGACCCGTGCCGGAATTTCTCGACCTGCACGGCCGCACCTCGAAACTGGTGCGCGCCTTGGCCGATCGCGATATGCGGCGGCACGGACTGCACCTGGGGCAGAACCTGGTGCTGGCGGTGCTGTGGGAGAACGACGGCCGCACACCGGGGGAGATGGCCGCCGCCCTGAACGTGACCACGCCGACGGTGGTGAAGATGGCCAACCGCATGACCACCGCGGGCCTGCTGGAGCGCCGCCGCGACGACCGGGATGCGCGCCTGGTCCGGCTGTGGCTCACCGAAACCGGTCGCGCACTACAGGATCCGATCGAACACGACCGGAAAGCCCTGGAGGACAAGGTGACCGCGCTACTCGGCCCGGACGAACTCGCGCAACTACTGTCGGCGCTGACCAAGATCCACGACGCCGCAGCCGAATTGGTCGGCGAACCGACCGATCACACCGCCGCGATCCCCGACTGAACCCTGCGAGTCAGTGTTTCGGCCGGGTGCTCCACAATGCCCACAGCACGAGCACCGGCTGGAAGAACAAGCGCACGAGCCGTTTACGGTCGGTGTCGAGTCCGAACGCGCTGCGCCGGCCCAGATATTGGGCGAGATTGCCGGGGAACACCGCGACGAAGAACAGCGCCAGCAGCCGGCCGATCCTGGCCCGGTCCTGGCGGGCCAGCAGCAGCATGGCGCCGAGGGTGACCTCGACGCCGCCGGAGGCCATGACCACGCCGTCCTTGTCCAGTGGTACCCAGTCCGGGACCTGCGCCTGGAAAGCGGTTCTGCCCCAGAACAAATGACTGAGACCGGCGAAGACCATCGCGCCGGCCAGGATCGTGCGCGCCAGTGTGCGCGCCGGAGGCGTCCGGTCCTCGGAGCGGGGCAGCACCTGCGACCCGCTCACCGCGATATCGTCCACGGAACTCGTAGTGGGCATCGAGCGCTCCTTCCGGTGGCCGCGCCGCGGCCGAAGTGGAGAACAGACCGTTCGAGGACCCGACCATGATCGGGAGGACGAGCCCACCGCAATCCTAGGCGCAATCCGGACATCCGCACCGTACGAGTTCACGCTCGCACCCCTCCGCCGGGAACAGCGCACGGTTGCCGCCGACGCGGGCCGTCCGGGTTATCGGGCCGGGCCGGAAGCACGAACCGCCACGGGCACTCCCGCCCCGGACGAGCCGCTCAGACGTCCGCGCCGAGTGCGAACAGCCACGGCCACTCGTGCCCCGACAAGCCGTTCAGGCCTCCGCGCCGAGCACGAACCGCCACGGGCACTCCTGCCCCCGACGAGCCGTTCAGTCCTCCGCGCCGAGTTTGTTGCTGATGGTGACCCAGCGGTCCAGCAGCGCGGTGGCCCTGCCCGAGTCGACCGCCCCGGCGGCGCGGGTGAGGTTGGCGGCCAGGGCGTCGTGGAGGTCGCCGGCCGCGATCTCCGGGGTGAGTTCGTAGGCCGTGATGGCGGCCGCGGAGTTCAGCAGGACCGCGTCCCGGACCGGGCCGGGTGTGCCGGCGAACATGTCGCGGGCGATGGCGGCGTTCACGGTGGCGTCGCCGCCGCGCAGGGCCGCGGGCTCGACGCGGGGGATGCCCAGGCGCACCGGGTCGATGACGATCTCGGTGGCGCGGCCGCCGGTGACCACCCAGCCCCGAGAGCGGTCGGCGGTGGTGATCTCGTCGAGGCCGTCGTCGCCGCGCACGACCAGGGCGTTGGCGCCGCGCTCGGCGAAGGTACCGGCGATCACCGGGAGCAGGGCGGGGAAGGCGCAGCCGATCAGGCCGGCCGCGGGCTGGGCCGGATTGGTCAGGGGCCCGAGCACGTTGAAGACCGTCGGGATACCGATCTCCTTGCGGGCGGCGCCCGCGAAGCGCAACGCCGGGTGGTACAGCGGGGCGAAGCAGAAGGCGATACCCGCCTGCTCGACGCACGCGAGCACGGCGTCGGGGCCCAGCGCGATCCGCACGCCG
The DNA here is from genome assembly GCF_000381925.1 of Nocardia sp. BMG111209. Lineage (NCBI taxonomy): Bacteria > Bacillati > Actinomycetota > Actinomycetes > Mycobacteriales > Nocardiaceae > Nocardia > Nocardia sp. BMG111209. The sequence goes on along the minus strand of NZ_KB907307.1, from coordinate 3,721,197 downwards.
AGGGCCTCCAGGACGTCCGCGCCGCCGCTGCGCGAGGACAGCGCGCGGTTACCGTGCTTGACCACGGGAATTCCGGCGGCGGCCACCACCACCGACGACATGGTGGAGATGTTCACCGAGCCGGACCGGTCGCCGCCGGTGCCGACGATATCGATGGCCGGTGTGGTCAGCGGGACCCGGGTGGCGTGCCGGAGCATGCCGGTGGCCAGCCCGGACAGTTCGGTGGGGGTCGGGCCCTTCATCTTGATCGCGACGCCGAAGGCCGCGATCTGCGCCGAGGTGGCGTTGTCGGACATGATCTCGTTCATGGCCCAGGCAGCCTCGTCCGCGGTGAGATCGACACCATCGGTGAGGGACCCGAGGATCTCGGGCCAGCTGCGCGCGGTCATCGCCAATACTCCTGTCGCGACATCTGTCGGCCGCCGGCGCATGCCGGGAACCAGTGCCCCTGCAGCCTAGTGGGCACGGGCAACGAATTATCGCCCGGCGGGCGAACCCGGTTGCAGCGCCTCCCAGCCCAGGGCGGTGCCGTCGTGCCGCTGGGCCAGACCGGCCATCCGCGCGCGTTCCTGGGAGCAGTGCAGCGCGTCGAGGAGCTGTTCGCGCTGGAGCAACAGGATGCCGTCGTCGCCGGTCACGGGGGTGTAGCCGTCCTGGGCGGCGATGCGCACGACCTCGCCGGTCCGGTCGGCCGGGATGCGCAGGTGATGGCGCAACAGCGCCGATGTGCCCGGATCCCAGGCGGCGGCCCGGTCCAGGGCCGCCGAGCAGGACTCCGCGTCGTCGAAGCTCGCGGCGACCACGACCAGGTCGGAGCGGGTGTCCAGCGCCACCGCCGGTTCGCGCCGCCGCTGCCACCACGTCCGTACACCCATGCCGTCATCATCGCCCGCCCGGGCTCGTCCGGATCGCGCGGGGGGCCGGGTGCCGGCGGCAAATGCGCGTGTGCCGTGCCGCACATCACCGCGGGCCGGAAATCCGGTCGAAAAGGCTTCTACCAGGGCTGAAACGGTCACGAACGGGACACGCCGGGGCATTTCGAGTGCGGCTGGCGCGCTGCGGTTTCCGACACAAGGGTGCGAGATTCCCACCCGGCTACTCCTGTCGTACTACGACGAGTCATACTTACCGGCGTGACGACCGCAGTAGGGACCCCAGGATCGGCCATAACTCAGCGCGTGCATTCGCTGAACCGGCCCAACATGGTCAGCGTCGGAACCATCATCTGGCTGTCGAGCGAGCTGATGTTCTTCGCCGGCCTCTTCGCCATGTACTTTGTCGCGCGCGCGCAGGCCCACGGTAACTGGCCGCCGGAACCGACCGAGCTGAACCTGAAGCTCGCCGTGCCGGTCACGGCCGTGCTGGTCGCCTCGTCCTTCACCTGCCAGATGGGGGTGTTCTCCGCGGAGCGCGGCGACGTGTTCGGGCTGCGCCGCTGGTACGTGGTCACCTTCTTCATGGGCCTGTTCTTCGTCTGCGGTCAGGGCACCGAGTACCACGCGCTGTACTCGGAGGGCACCACGATCTCGAGCAGCGTCTACGGCTCGGTGTTCTTCATCACCACCGGTTTCCACGGTCTGCACGTCATCGGCGGTCTCATCGCGTTCATCTTCCTGCTGGTCCGCACCAAGGTCAGCAAGTTCACGCCGGCGCAGGCCACGGCCGCGATCGTCGTCTCGTACTACTGGCACTTCGTCGACATCGTGTGGATCGGGCTGTTCGCCACGATCTACTTCGTCCGCTGACCCGGACCTCCCATCCAGCCTTTGCACACGTCGGTTCCGTCTACTCCAAAGGGACACAGATGAGTTCATCTCCCCCGTCAGCGCCGGACCCCATCAGCGGGGTCGACGGCGTTTCGAGCGATCAGGCCACCAAGACCCGTAAGCAGCGCCGGCTGCGCCGCAAGCTGGCGGGCAGCCTGGTCCTTCTGATGGGCCTGGTCGGAGCCGGTTTCGCGGCGTCGGCGCTGACCCCGCACGCACAGGTCGCCACCGCCAACGAGGATCAGGCCGCCCTGATCCGCGAGGGTAAGCAGCTGTACGACACCTCGTGTGTCACCTGCCACGGCGCCAACCTGCAGGGTGTGCAGGACCGGGGTCCGAGCCTGATCGGCGTCGGTGAGGCGGCCGTCTACTTCCAGGTGTCCACCGGCCGCATGCCGGCCGCCGCCAACAGCTCGCAGATCGTGCGCAAGCCCCCGAAGTTCGACGAACACCAGACCGACGCGCTGAGCGCGTTCGTCGCCTCCAACGGCGGCGGCCCCTCGCTGGTGCGCGACCCGGACGGCAAGATCGCGGAGGACTCCCTGCTGCAGGGCGCCGATCTGGGCCAGGGTGGCGAGCTGTTCCGGATGAACTGCGCGTCCTGCCACAACTTCACCGGTAAGGGCGGCGCGCTGTCCTCCGGCAAGTTCGCGCCGCCGCTGGAGGCGGCCAGCGCGCAGCAGATCTACGCCGCGATGCTCACCGGCCCGCAGAACATGCCGAAGTTCTCCGACCGCCAGCTGACGCCGGAGGAGAAGCGCGACATCATCGCGTATCTGAAGAACCGGATGGATTCACACCCCGAGGGTGGCTACGGTCTGGGCGGACTCGGCCCGGCCACCGAGGGCCTGGCCATCTGGGTGATCGGCATCGTGGCCCTGGTGGGTTCGGCGATGTGGATCGGATCCCGATCATGAGTTCGACAGAACAGGAGCGCAGCGACATGCCCAGCGGGCACGACGACCTGAACCCCAGCGAGGACCGGCTCGACGAGATGTCGCAGGAGGAGCTGGTCGCCCTCGGCACCAAGCTCGACGGCGTCGACGTCGTCTACCGCGAGCCGCGGTGGCCCGTGCCGGGTACCCGCGCCGAGAAGCGCGCCGAGCGTCAGGTGGCGTTCTGGTTCCTGGTGTCGGCCCTGTCGGGCGCCGGTCTGATCGGCGTCTTCCTCTTCTGGCCGTGGCGCTACAAGTCCCGGGACGAGTCCGGTGCGGGCATCTACTCGCTGACCACCCCGCTGTACGGCCTGCTGCTGGGCCTGTCGGTGCTGGCCATCGGCGTCGCGATGGTGCTCATCCGGAAGAAGTTCATCCCGGTCGAGATCTCCATCCAGGACCGGCACGACGGTCCGTCCCCGGCGGTCGACCGCCGTACCCTGGTCGCCCAGCTGCAGGATTCGCTGGAGACCTCCACGCTGGCCCGCCGCAAGATGATCACCCGCACCGCGGGCCTCGGCATCGGCGTGCTGGGCGTCGGCGCACTGCTGGTGTTCGTCGGCGGCCTGATCAAGAATCCGTGGGCGCAGCGCGACAAGTCGCCGCTGTGGGTGTCGGGCTGGACCCCGGACTACCCGGGTCAGACCGTGTTCCTGCGCAAGGACACCGGCCGTCCGGACGACGTCGTGCTGGTCAAGGCCGAGGATCTCGACGCCGGCGCGATGGAGACGGTCTTCCCGTGGAAGGAAGAATGGCGTGGCAACGAGGAGGAGACCCTCCAGTCGCTGCGCGGCATCCGCAACGCGGTCATGCTGATCCGCTTCCGCACCGAGGATGCCCAGAAGGCGATCAAGCGCAAGGGCCAGGAGAGCTTCAACTACGGCGACTACTTCGCCTTCTCGAAGATCTGCACCCACCTGGGCTGCCCGACCTCGCTGTTCGAGCAGCAGACCAACCGCATCCTGTGCCCGTGCCACCAGTCGCAGTTCTCGGCGCTGGAGTGGGGTAAGCCGATCTTCGGTCCCGCCGCTCGCGCGCTGCCGCAGCTGCCGATCACCGTCAATACCGAGGGCTACGTGGTCGCCGCCGGCGACTTCATCGAGCCGCTCGGCCCGGCCTACTGGGAGCGTCGTTCATGAGCCCGAGTAAAGCGGCCGCACAGGCCAACGAAATGGACGAGCGCTATCGGGCAGCGGCTTTCGTCAAGCGGTCGATCAACAAGGTCTTCCCGACCCACTGGTCGTTCCTGCTCGGCGAGATCGCGCTCTACGCGTTCATCATCCTGCTGCTGTCGGGTGTCTACCTGACACTGTTCTTCGATCCGTCGATGACCGATGTCGTCTACAACGGCTCGTACCAGCCGCTGCGTGGTGTGACCATGTCGCGGGCGTACGAGACCGCGCTGAACATCAGCTTCGAGGTGCGCGGCGGTCTGTTCGTCCGCCAGGTGCACCACTGGGCGGCGCTGCTGTTCGCGTGCTCGATCATCATCCATCTGTTCCGCATCTTCTTCACCGGCGCGTTCCGCAAGCCGCGCGAAGCGAACTGGGTGATCGGCTCGCTGCTGCTGGTGCTGGCGATGTTCGAGGGCTTCTTCGGCTACTCGCTGCCGGACGACCTGCTGTCCGGTACCGGCCTGCGCGCCGCGTTCGGCGGTATCACGATGGGTATCCCGCTGATCGGCACCTGGACGCACTGGCTGATCTTCGGCGGTGACTTCCCGGGCACGATCATCATCCCGCGCCTGTACGTGGCGCACGTGCTGCTGTTCCCGGGCATCATCCTGGCGCTGATCGGCGCGCACGTCGCGCTGGTCTGGTACCAGAAGCACACCCAGTTCCCCGGACCGGGCCGCACCGAGAAGAACGTGGTCGGCGCCCGCATCATCCCGGTGTTCGCCGCCGACCAGGGTTCGTTCTTCATGTTCACCCTGGGCATCGTGGCGATCATGGGTGGCGTGCTGCAGATCAACCCGATCTGGAACCTGGGCCCGTACAACCCGTCCCAGGTGTCGGCGGGTTCGCAGCCCGACTTCTACATGATGTGGACCGACGGCATGGCCCGCCTGATGCCCCCGTGGGAGCTGTACCTGGGCCGGTACACCATTCCGGCGGCGTTCTGGGTCGCGCTGATCATGGGCCTGGTGTTCACGGTGCTGATCGCCTACCCCTTCATCGAGAAGCGGCTGACCGGCGACGACGTCCACCACAACATCCTGCAGCGGCCGCGTGACGTGCCGGTGCGGACCGCGATCGGCGCCATGTCCATCGCGTTCTACCTGGTGCTGACGCTGGCGTGCGTGAACGACATCCTGGCGATGAAGTTCGACATCTCGCTGAACGCGACGACCTGGATCTTCCGGATCGGCCTGCTGGTGGCCCCGCCGCTGGCGTACTTCGCCGCCTACCGGATGTGCCTGGGCCTGCAGCGCAGCGACCGCGCGGTGCTGGAACACGGCATCGAGACCGGCGTGATCAAGCGCCTGCCGCACGGCGAGTACATCGAGGTGCACCAGCCGCTGGGCCCGGTCGACCACCACGGTCATCCGATCCCGCTGGAGTACCAGGGCGCCCCGGTGCCCAAGAAGATGAACAAGCTCGGCGCGGCCGGCAAGCCCGGTATCGGGTCCTTCCTCATCGCCGATCCGCTCGAGCAGCAGCAGGCGCTGGTCGACGTGGAGCACGAGCAGGAGCACAAGCAGCTCGCGATCCTCGCCGAATACCAGTCGCAGATCGTCGGCGGCAGTGGGGATCACGACCACCACTGACGAGTATTCGTCCGGAACACCGGGGCCTCGAACCGAATTCGGTTCGAGGCCCCGGTGCGTTCCCGGTATGTCGCGCGCGGCCCGGGGCGAATTCGGCGCATACCGTGCGTAATTCTCCCGCCCGGCGGGTGACTCGGGTTACAGTCTGACCCGTGAACAGGCCGATTGCCCTGGAAGTGCGGGGCGACCGCGACCCGATGCCGGCGGCCGGCACCGGGACGAAGACCGGCGCCGCCCTGGTCCTCGGCGTATTCGCCGCGGCCACAATGATTTTCGCGGTACCGGCCGCGGCACAGGCGACCCCGTCCGGCGTATTGATCAACGAGCGTACGTATTCCGGCGCGCCGGGCTGTGTCACCGTGCGCGGCTTCCCGATTCGGCTGCGGGTGGACAACCGCAGCGCCGCGGCGGCCCGGGTCTATCTGCTGCCCGGTTGCACGGGCGGAGTCACCAAGTCGATCGAGGCGGGCAGGAAGGCGGCCCCGATCGGCGCCTCCGTCCTGTTCGGCTGACCGCCCCGCTCACTCGCCGAGGGAGAACCCGGCCTCGATATCCGCGCGCGAGTAGGACTTGAACGCGATGTGGGTATCGGTCCGCAGCACCCCGGCCGTCTTGTTGATCCGTCCGGTGACCACCTCGGCGATCCGCTCGTGATCGCGCACCCGCACGATCGCGATCAGATCGACGTCCCCCGCGCACGAGTACACCTCGGCAACCCCCTCGAGATCGGCCAGCGCCTGCGCGGTCTCGGGGATGCGGGCAGCCTCGGCGTGGATCATCACGATCGCGGTAATCATGCGACCGAGTCTAGATCGGCCCAGCTCCCCGCCCGGCCGCGACCGAGCCGATCCGGCCGAGCAAGCTACTCCTGCCCGGCACCCGCCTCGACCTGTGCCGCAGCCTCGGCCAGCGCCACCCACTCGGCCCACGCACCGGCCCCGAGCCGCGGCACCGCGTACCCCTCGGTCGTCCGCACGATCCGCACCCCCGGCTGTTCCAGCCACCGCACGATCAACCCGGTCTCCTCCGGCGAGGCCCCCCGCAACGGCGGATAGACCCCGTCCTGCCCGCACCATCCCCGCCGCATGTCCTCATCCTTGCCACACCGCGGACACCTGTCCCCGAGGCCGTCCAGCACACCGTCCAACGGCTCCGCACCGGAATCCGGAACGCGCCGGCCGATCTCGAGAGCACATGGGTAACTCCCCGGGAAACTCCCACCCGAGCGCCCGTCAGGTAGGACCTGCGACCGCCTGTCGAGGCTCCTACTCGTATGGCCTGAAACGCGGAGAGGCGGGCAAGCTTCTGCGGTGGCGGTCAGGGCTCTCACCACCGGCATCGGTGGGGTGCCGCGACCGGCGTTGCCGGCGGCGGCGAGGCGGCCGTAGCGGACGATCGCGAATTCCCACCCGCCCGCGCCATCGGGCCGGGCGGCGACGAATTCGGCGAGCCGGGCCAGTGCGGCCAGCCGCTGGGTCCGCCGCAGGGCGCGCACGACGGTGACCGTGCGGTCGCGCAGCCGGGCCGCGGCCTCGAATTGTTCTGTGTCGGCGTAGGTTTCGATGCGGTCGCGCATCGCGTGCAGTGGCGCGTCGGTGCGGCCGGCGAACAGGTCGCGGACCAGATCCGTCGCCGCCGCGTATTCCGTTGCGTCCGTATGCTTTCCACCGATACTCGCGGGGCAGCCGCCGACCGCCGCCGGCGGGCAGTCGGGGCCGTGGCGGCCGGTGCGGGGGATCCGGGTGGTGCAGGTGCGCACGCCGCACCAGTCGGCCAGGGTGCCCGCCACCGCGACGGCGTCGGCCCGGGAAGTGAACGGGCCCACCGCATCCGGGGCCGGGGTGCGGGTGGTGGTGAACCGCGGGAAGGGCTCGTCGGTGAGGGTGAGCCACCAGGCGCGGCGCGGAAATTTCGACCGGCGGTTGTACGGCGGGGTATGGGCGACCAGGAGCCGGAGCTCGCGGACGCCGGCCTCGAGTCCGTGCGCGCATTCGACATGTTCGACGCGGGTCGCGAGGGCGACCATCTCGCGCATCCGGGTGCGGGTGTCGGAACCGGTGAAGTAGGAGTGCACCCGGCGGCGCAGATTCACCGCGGTGCCGATGTAGAGGACCTCGTCGCCGGGCCCGCGGAACAGGTACACCCCCGGGGTCGTGGGCAGATCGGCGGCGAGGTGCCGTTTGGCGCGCTGCCGCCGGGTGACCTCCGGCAGATAGTCGATCAGTTCGGCGAGGGTGTCCACGCCGAGGTTGCCGACCCGCTCGATGAGCGCGTGCAGCACGTCCACGGTGGCGCGGGCATCGTCGAGCGCGCGATGGGTGGGCCGGGTCCGCGATCCCAGCACCTGTGCCAGCACCGACAGCCGCACCGAGGGCGCCTCGTCGCGGTCGAGGACGCGGCGGGCCAGCTGGACCGTGCACAGTACGGGGGCGCCCGGCCAGGGCGTGCCGCACTGCTGCGCGGCGGCCTTCAGGAACCGGGTGTCGAAGCGGGCGTTGTGGGCGACCAGTACCGCACCGGCGGCGAACTCCAGGAAGCCGGGCAGCACCGCCTCGATCCGCGGCGCGTCCCGGACCATGGCCGTGGTGATCCCGGTCAGCTGCACGACCTTGGGCGGGATCGGGCAGCCCGGGTCGACCAGGGTGGCGAACTCGCCCAGCACCTCGCCGCCGCGCACCTTCACGGCGCCGATCTCGGTGATGGCGTCGCCGTCCGCGCTGCCGCCGGTGGTCTCCAGGTCGACCACGACGAACGTGGTGTCGTACAGCGGGAGGTCCGGGTGGTCGCCGGGATGCTCGTCGGGGAACGCGAGGGCGAGCTGGGCCTGGCGCGGCCGCCGAACGGGCTGGGACACGGCCTGCAGCGTAGGGACGGGGTACGACACCCACCGGGTGTCGCGAAGGGTACCCGCGCCACCTGAAAGGTCCCTACGTGCGCGCTTCGGATCACCCGATTACACCTCTCTGTGACCAGAGTCACATATATTCACATTCGAGATCAGTCGCCGCCACGGCGGCGTGCGTGGGCCGCCCGCTTGTCGGTCGGTTCGGTGCCCGGCCGCTGATCGATTCTTTTCAAGAACCAGATGGTCTGTTTCTGGGTCGCGGAGACGTTGCCGACCTGGCGATCGGACGTCTCCGCCCGGTCGTCGCGGGGGTCTGCGCGCGGCCCGCCGACCCCGATCGGTGGCCTGCCGGTAATGCGAAGTTACACTTTTGTGATTGGTGTGAGATATGTCTCGAGGGTTATCGGGAACCTTTATGTATTTCCGGATCACCGCATCGTCCCTGCTTTACAGGGCACCGTTATGCGTTCGTAATTTCTCCGAGACCTCACGGAGTTCGACGCGTCACCCGGCGCAGTGCCGTGAGGCAGATGAGGAGAACGCAACATGGCGATCAAGCGACAGGGCCGGGTACACCGGGCCGTTGCGATCGGAGCCGTCGGAGCCGCCACCCTCAGCGGGCTGCTCGTGTCCGCGGTTCCGGCTGGGGCGCAGACGATCACGGTGGCCGGAATCGGCCGGATCGATGTGCCCGCCGATATCCCGGTGCCGGTCGACATCCCGGGCGTGGACGTCGGTCCCGCCGTCGGTGCTCCCGCACCCGTCGTCCCCCCGCCGGCGTTTCCGCCGCTGCCCTTCGCGTTGCCGCCGCTGTTGCTGCCGCCGCCGCCCCCGCCGTTCGAGACCCCGGGCCAGCGGGCCGTCGATGCCGCGCTGAGCAAGATCGGCTCGCCGTACAGCTACGGCGCCACCGGACCCGACGCGTTCGACTGCTCCGGCCTGGTGCAGTGGTCCTACGAACAGGCCGGCGTCGACGTGCCGCGCACCAGCTACGAGCAGGAGAACGCGGGTCGGCCGGTCTCGCTGGACGATCTGCAGCCCGGCGACGTCATCACCTTCTACGGCGGTAGCCATTCCGGCATCTACGTCGGTGACGGCAATGTGGTGCACGCGGCGGACTACGGCCAGCCGGTCGATATCGCGCCGCTGGACTCGATGCCGGTGACCAGCGCGCACCGGTACTGAGCGCACCGCACGAGACCGGCGGCGGCCGTGATCGATTCGCGGTCCACTGGACACGCGCCGCTGCCGTTTCGTAACCTCATCGAGACCTTCCGATCCACCTGAATATGAGTTCGAGAACGGGGCACGGCAGCTCGTGGCAGCACACCCGGACACCCACCGCACCAAACGCCTGATGAGCGGCTCGCTCGCAGTCGGGGCACTGGTCCTCGGCGTCTGTGCCGCAGGAGGGGTCTCGGCGGATCCGCCGAGCTCGGCCGGCGACGCCGTGCAGAAGTTGTTCGATCTGTCCCGGCAGTCCGAGGAACTCGGCCAGCAGGCCCTTGCCGCGCAGACGGATCTGGACGCGAAGGAGGCCGTCGCCCGCGACGCCGACGCCAAACAGTCCGTCACCGGCCAGGCGCTCGACGCGGCCGAGGCGGACGTCCAGCGCTACCAGCCCGATGTCGACCGGGCCGCCATCGCCGCCTACACCGGCGCCCGGACCGATCGGTTGTTCTCGGTACTGGTCAGCGACTCGCCGCAGCAGATGCTGGATCAGATGTCCGCCCTGGACGTGATTTCCGCGCAGACCGCGCAGCAGTACGGCGGTCTTGCCAAGGCCGACAAGGCCGCGACGGTCGCCGACACCGCGGCCCGCGCCGCCTCCGACGCCGCGCACACCGCGGCCCAGCAGGCCGACGCGGTGCGCACCGATCTGGAGAAGAAGCGTTCCGACCTGCAGGCCGCCATGGCACAGGTCATCGAGGCGTGGGGTCAGCTGTCGGCGGGGGAGAAGTCGAGCCTGAGCGCCTCGCTGTTCCCGCCCGGCTTCGATCGGGAGACGTTGCTGCGCGGGCTGGTCCCCGGCAGCGGCACCAGCGCGCTGGCCGCCGGGCTCACCCGGATCGGCGATCCGTACGTGTGGGGCGCGACCGGCCCGGACGAGTTCGACTGCTCCGGCCTGGTGCAGTGGGCCTTCCACCAGGTCGGAATCAACCTGCCGCGCACCAGCTATGCCCAGGCCACGGTCGGCACGCCGGTCTCCCGCGACGATCTGCAGCCCGGCGATGTGGTGTTCTTCTATTCGGACGCCTCGCATGTGGGCATCTACGCGGGCAACGGGCTGCTGCTGCACGCGTCGACGTTCGGCGTGCCGGTGGCGGTCGCGCCGATGGGCTCGACCCCGTTCCACTCGGCCCGCCGATACTGGATGGGTATGAAGCAGTAACAGCGAGCGGGGGCCATCGGACTCAGAGGTGAGGATGAGCGCACTGCGGCGGTTCCGGGGGTGGCTGGCGGCTCGGCAGCGATTCGAGTTCGTGGTCACCGTCGCGATGATGGTGGCGTTGACCGCCGTCGGCGGCGCGCTGATCCTGCTCCCGAAATCGGCGCTCCCCGCGGTCCGCCCGGCGCCCGCGGTGGCGCGGGCCGAGGACCTGCCCGCCGATCCGCAACTGCCGGAGGTGCGCAGGCTCATGTCCGGTTTCGGCCCGGTGGTGGCCCAGCAGGAGGCGGCCGAGGACGGCCGGGTCTCGATGGTCTTCGGACATGCCCGCCAGCGCGGTGACGTGGACCTGCTGGCCAAGGAGGCCGGGCCCGCGGTCACCGCCGTGACCGAACTGTGGGGTCCGGACTGGTCCCGGGCCGCGGTCGTGGTGGTGGCTTCCAGCACCGCGGAATTCGCGGCCCTCACGCATGCGACCGGAACGGTGTCGCCGGAGGTGGCCGCCGCGTCGGTCGCCGATCCGTTCCTGCCCGGCACCCGGCCGACCGGCCAGCGGGTGGTGTTCGCCCCCGACGCCGCGCGCCGGCTCGGGCCCGACGGGCTGCGGGAAACCCTGCGGCACGAGCTGACCCACGTGGCCGCCCGCGCGCGGACCGCCGACGGTTCGCCGCAGTGGGTGCTGGAGGGTTTCGCGGAGTACTCCGGACATCGCGGCGAACAGCGTTCCCTCGCCCAGCAGGCCCCGACCCTGACCGCACGCATCCGCGCCGGCGCGCTACCGGCCGACCTCCCGCCGGACGCGGATTTCGCCCCCGGCGCCGACGCGGCCCTGGCCTACGAGACCGCCTGGTCGGCGAACGCCTTCGCCGCCGCGCGATTCGGCGAGGCGAAACTGGTGGACCTGTACCGGCACGCGGCCACCGGCCCGAAGGATCCCGCCGCACTCGACGCCGCCTTCCGCGACACGCTCGGCATCGGCCACGACGAATTCGTCACCGGCTGGCGGGACTGGCTCGCCGCGCACACCGCGGCCTGAACGCCGCGATCCCCGTTGCGGCGCAAGCGGTTCGCGGTGGCGGGGGGTGGGAAACGGCGATTCGGGCAGGGCAATAGACTCGCGGGATGGCGCGCACCCTGTTGGTGACCAACGATTTTCCGCCGCGGCCCGGCGGCATCCAATCGTATGTGCACACCCTCGCGATGCAGTTGCCGCCGGATCAGCTCGTGGTGTACGCGCCGCGCTGGCGGGGCGACAGCCATCTGCGGTTCGACGCGCAGCAGCCGTTCCAGGTGGTCCGCCACCCCACCACGCTGATGCTGCCGACGCCGCCGGTGCTGCGCCGGGCGGCGAAGCTGCTGCGCGACGAGCGCTGCGACACGGTGTGGTTCGGCGCCGCCGCGCCGCTGGCGCTGATGTCGCCGCTGCTGCGCCGCGCCGGGGCCAGGCACATCCTGGCCAGTACGCACGGTCACGAGGTGGGCTGGTCGATGCTGCCCGCCGCGCGGCAGGCGCTGCGGGTGATCGGCGAGACCACCGACACCGTCACCTACGTCAGCAAGTACACCCGGCGCCGGTTCGCCGCCGCGTTCGGGCCGCAGGCGGCGCTGGAATATCTGCCGCCGGGGGTCGACAGCACGGTGTTCCGGCCGGATCCGGCGGCGCGGCAGGAACTCCGGGCCCGGTACGGCCTCGGCGACCGGCCGACCATCCTGTGCCTGTCCCGGCTGGTGCCGCGCAAGGGCCAGGACGCGCTGATCGTGGCGATGCAGCAGATCCGGGAGCGGATCGACGGCGCGGTGCTGGTGATCGCGGGCGGCGGCCCGTACGAGGACCGGCTGCGCGGCCTGGTCGCCGCCACCGGTCTGGCCGGCGACGTCGTGTTCACCGGCCGGGTGCCGGCCGCGGAACTGGCCGCGCACCACACCATCGCGGACGTGTTCGCGATGCCCAGCCGCACCCGCGGCGCGGGCCTGGACGTGGAGGGGCTCGGCATCGTGTACCTGGAGGCGTCGGCCACCGGCGTCCCGGTGGTCGCCGGAAGGTCCGGGGGCGCGCCGGAAACCGTCCTCGAGGGGCGGACCGGCTGTGTGGTCGACGGCCGTTCGCAGCGGCAGATCGTGGACGCGCTCGTCGACATCCTGTCCGATCGCGACGCCGCGGCGGCCATGGGTGCGGCGGGTCGCGCCTGGGTGGCGGAGCAGTGGCGGTGGGACGTGCTCGGGAACCGGCTGCGAGATCTGCTCGACCGCACCGTGCCGTCCGGTTCGGTGGGGTTCTCGAGCTAGGCTCACCGGCATGAGCAGTATCCAGATCGCCGACCAGACCTTCGTCGCGGCGCCGGGCGTCGCGGTGGCCGGGCTGCTCGCCGACCGCGGACGCTGGCGCGGCTGGTGGCCGGATCTGGCATTGGAGGTCCGGGAAGACCGCGCCGACAAGGGAATTCGCTGGACCGTGAGCGGGCCGCTGACCGGCACCATGGAGGTGTGGCTGGAGGCCTGCCTGGACGGTGTGGTGTTGCACTACTTCCTGCACGCCGAGCCGCAGCAACCGCTGTCGCCGCGGGCGTTGCCGGCCGCCAACCGGGCCCGCCGGGTGGCGGGCCGGAAGATGGCGTTCGAGATCAAGTCCCGGCTGGAGGCCGGCCGTCCCGCGGGCGTCGCCCCCGGCGCGCCGCCTCGGGCCGTTGCCGCCGTATCCTGAGTTCCGTTCCCGCACAACGTATTTCAGTCCCTACTACCGATAAGGAAGCGCTGTCTGTCATGGCCGACCGCACCCAGAGGTCGATCATCATCGACGCCCCGTCGGATCGGGTGATGGCCGTCATCGCCGACCTCGAGTCGTATCCGGAGTGGGTATCGGCGGCGCGTTCGGTGGAGATCCTCGACAAGGCCGGCGACGGCCGCGCCGGTACCGCGCGTTTCGTGCTGGACGCGGGGGTCGTCAAGGACACCTACGTGCTGTCCTACACCTGGCGGGCCGACGGCAAGGCCGTGAGCTGGCATCTGGTCACCGGTGAGCTGCAGAAGGCCCAGGACGGCAGCTACGAGCTGATCGACCAGCCCGACGGCGCCACCCAGGTCGTCTACGAGTTGACCGTCGACCTCACCATCCCGATGATCGGCATGTTCAAACGGAAAGCCGAGAAGGTCATCACCGATACGGCGCTCAAGGAACTCAAGAAACGGGTCGAAGGCTGACGGACGCTCCGGCAACTCCTCTGGAACTCTTCATCGGCAAGGGCGGGGTCGGCAAGACCACGCTGGCGTGCGCCACCGCGATCACCCGGGCCGCCGACGGCCGGCGGGTGCTGCTGGCCTCCCTGGACCAGGCGCATTCGCTCGGCGACGCGCTCGGTCGGCCGATCCCGCGCGATCCGGCGCCGACGCCGGTCGCGCCGGGACTGGACGTGCTCGAGATCGATTCGCTGGCACTGGTCGAGGACCGGTTCGCGGCGGCGGTTCCGCTGCTGTCCGGCGTCGGCCACGAGCACGGCGTCGACCTCACCGCCCTGGATCCGGCCGAACTGACCGGGTTGCCGGGAGTACAGGAGTTGTTGCTGCTGCTCGAGATCGCCCGGCTCGCGAACACCGGCGACTGGGACGCGATCGTGCTCGACTGCCCGCCGACCGCCGATCTGCTGCGCATCCTCTCCACGCCCGCGACCCTGCTCGGCTATCTCGACCGGGTGTGGCCCACCGCGGCGCGGATGCCCGGCCTCAGCGGCGGCGATCTGCGCCGGGCGCTGGTGGCGCTGGCCGTGGACCGGATCGCGGCCGAGGTGGCCGCCGCCCGTGACCTGTTCGCCGATCGCGACCGGACCGCCGCGGTGCTGGTCACCGCCGCCGAGCGGGTCGCGCTCGCGGAGACCGCCCGGGTGCGATCGGGTGCGGCGCTGCTGGGCCTGCGGCTGGATCGGGTGGTGGTGAACAAGGTGCTGCCGCCGCAACCGCCGGTCCCCGCCGACGCGCATCCGGCGGCCCACTGGTACGACCGGCAACGTGCGGCACAACTCGCCGCGATCGAGGGGCTGCGCGCGCGTTTTCCGGGTATCCCGGTGTCGACCATCGAATACGGCGGCGCCGAACCGATCGGGCTCGAGCAATTGGCCGTGCTGGTTCCGGCGGCGTCCGGCGGGACCGGCGACGGCCGGGCTCCTATGCTGGGCCACAACGTGGACACCGAGCGGCGTGGCGGCGTCGGCACCGAGCGGCACGACGATAGCGGCACCGGGCGGGCCGGCGGGGCCGACGCCGCATCCGGTATCGGCGCCCGGCGCACCGATATCCATGCCGGGGAGCCGTATGTCGGGCTCGAATCCGGCGCGGGCCTGGGTTCGGTGTTCACACTGCGGATGCAGGTGCCCGTCGCCGATCCGGCGACGTTGCGGCTGGGACGAGTGGAGGACGATTTGATCGTGGGAGCGGACGGGGTCCGGCGCCGGTTGCGCCTGGCGCCGGTGTTGCGGCGATGCCTCGTCGACACCGCCGAACTCGACGGTGATCAGCTGATCGTGCGCTTCCGTCCGGATCCCGGAGTGTGGCCCGATGAATGACGCCGGCGCCGGGCATTCGCCCGCGGACCACCTGGCCGAATTCACCGAGGAATTGCGGCTGCTCGCGGAGGCCGTCCTGGAACGGGTGGAACCGATCCTGCGCCGCGCCACCGAGGAGGACCGCCCCGAATGGGACGGCTGCGGCTGGTGCCCGGTGTGCGCGACGGCGGCGCTGGTGCGCGGCGAACACCACGAGGCGATCGCCACCATCGCGCAACACGGCACCGCCCTGATCACCGTGCTGCGCGAGGCCCTGGCCGGGGTACCGGTCGATCCGGTGCTGCCGGACGAACCCGAGCAGACCGCGGATCGGCCCGCACCCGCTCGCTACCAGCCGATTCCGGTCCAGATCAAGTCATGACCACACAGCTCGGGCGGGAACGGCCGCTGACCGTCGGCATCGATGTCGGCGGTACCAACATCCGGGCCGCGGTGATCGACGGCGCCGGTGAGGTGCGCGACACCGTGCAGGCCCCGACCCCGCATTCGGAACGGGCGCTGGAGGACGGGCTGGCGCGCGCGGTGCGGGAACTGCGGGCGCGGCACGCCATCGGGGCGGTCGGGCTGGCGGTCGCGGGCTTCGTCGACGAGACCCGGACCTCGGTGCGGTTCGCCCCGCACCTGCCGTGGGAGAACACGCCGGTGGCCCGGCGGCTGTCGGAGCGCCTCGGCCTGCCGGTGATCCTGGAACACGATGCGAACGCGGCGATGTGGGCCGAATACCGGTTCGGCGCGGCGGCCGGCGCACGCAACGGGGTGCTGGTCGCGATCGGCACCGGAATCGGCGCGGCGCTGCTGGTCGGGGGCGAACTGTATCGCGGCAGTTACGGTGTGGCGCCGGAACTGGGCCATCTGCAGGTGGTTCCGCACGGCCGGGCCTGCCCGTGCGGCAAACGCGGCTGCTGGGAACGGTATTGCAGCGGAACCGCGCTGGTGGACACCGCGATCGAGGCGCTGGCCACCGATCCGATGCGGTCCACCATCCTCGCCCGCGAGGTGACCCGGGATCCGGGCTCGCTGACCGGGCGGCGGGTGGCCGGGGCCGCGCAGGACGGGGATCCGGTGGCGCTGCAGGTGCTGGCCGAATTCGCGCGCTGGCTGGGACTGGGCCTGGCCGCGGTCAGCGATCTGTTCGATCCGGACCTGATCGTGATCGCCGGGGGTGTGAGTTCCTCGGCGGCGCTGTATCTCGACGCCGCGCGCGAACACTATGCGACCGCCATCACCGGCGCCCGGCACCGGCCGCTGGCCCGCATCCGGACCACCCAGCTCGGCGAGGCGGCCGGGATGATCGGCGCCGCCGAACTCGCCCGCACCGCACTGGCTCCCGGCGACGGCCGCGACGGTACCGCCACGGGCCCGGCTGTGATGGACCGGGATTCGGCCGGCGACGGCAAAGCTCCGGCACACCGCTGAACGTCTCGAAACCGCGGCGGTTCACCGTTGTGAATTCCCCGTTGCGGGCTTGGTCACGGCTGCGCCCCGGCGGTAGAGTCGGCAGCATATGGCGGGGACCGCGGGCGGCCGACGATGCTCCCCACGGATGGCGAGATTGATCCTCCGGGAAAGGACGCGATGTTCTACTGGCTGCTGAAGTTCGTGTTGGTCGGACCTTTTCTACATTTCTACAATCGGCCCCGAGCCGAGGGTGTGGAGAACATTCCTGCCAACGGCGCAGTCATCCTCGCCGGGAACCATCTGTCGTTCACCGACTGGTTGTTCACTCCGTTGATGAGCCCGCGCCGCATCACCTATCTGGCGAAGGCCGAATACTTCACCACTCCGGGGCTGAAGGGCCGCCTGCAGAAGTTCTTCTTCTCCGGCACCGGCCAGTACCCGATCGACCGCAGCGGCGCCGACGCCGCGGAGGACGCGCTCAACACTGCTCGCAAGTTGCTGGAGGAGGGCCGCGTCGTCGGCCTGTACCCGGAGGGCACCCGTTCCCCCGACGGCCGGCTGTACAAGGGCAAGACCGGCGTGGCCCGGCTGGCGCTGGAGGTCGGCGTCCCGGTGATCCCGGTCGCACTCACCGGCACCGACGAGGTCTGCCCGCCCGGACCGTTCAAGTTCCGCCGCCGCCAGGTCACCGTCCGCTTCGGTAAGCCGATCGACTTCTCCCGCTACGAGGGCATGGGCGGCAACCGATTCGTCGAGCGCGCGATCACCGACGAGATCATGTACGAGCTGATGCGGATGTCCGGTCAGGAGTACGTCGACGTCTACGCCGCCAGCCTGAAGAAGAATGTGCCCTCCGGCAGCACCTCCCAGCCCGCCCGCGTCCCGGAAGCGCTCGCGGGTTAGGTTCTCCCGCCGCGCTCCTCAGGAGCGCGCGCGCCGGTGGGCCTCGATGGCCTCGAATTTGGCGAAGTTGTGGCGGGCGTCCGCGAGCGCGTCGTGGGCGTCCGGGGGGACCGGCGGCAGCGGGGGGCGGCCGTGGTATTCCCAGTGCTGGCGCAGTTCGTTCGTGTAGCGCGGGAGACTCGTCGGCAGGTCGACCATCGAGCCCCACAGCTGGCACAGGGCGACGTGATCATAAGCACTCACCCAGGCCCACAGTTCCGGGTTGACACCGGGGCGGGGGATCAGGAAGCGGTAGAGGTCCTCGCGGATCCGTTCCCGGCTGCGCCACAACGGTGAATGCGGGGAGGGCAATTTCGGGAGGACGTTGCGGCGTACCCACGGGCCCGCCCGTTCGGGATCGAATTCCGTTGACACCGCGTAATATTCGCGTCCGTCCTCGCAGACCACGCCGATCGAGATCAGGTCGATGGTGATCCCGTCCTCGACGAATTCGCAATCGTAGAAATATCTGAGTGCGATCGGTCCGCTCCTCGCCGTCCGCGCCGCCGGATCCGTCCGATCCGGCGATCGCCTCGAGGTTACGACCTCGGCGGATCATGATCGTTCATCACCCCCTACCTCCGGGTTACCGTTCCATTCCCGGAGGTATCTATTCTTGACTGGTGAACTGGACTGTCGACGTACCCATCGACCGCCTGCCGGAGTTGCCCCCGCTGCCCACCGAGCTGCGCCGGCGCTTGGACGATGCCCTGTCGCGCCCCGCCCTGCAGCAACCGTCATGGGACCCGGAGACGGCCGGGAAGATGCGCACCGTACTGGAGAGCGTGCCACCGATCTGCGTGCCCGCCGAGGTGGAGGAGCTGCGGCTGCAGCTCGCCGAGGTCGCGCGCGGTGAGGCCTTCCTCCTCCAGGGCGGCGACTGCGCCGAGACCTTCGCCGACAACACCGAGCCCCACATCCGCGGCAACATCCGCACGCTGTTGCAGATGGCCGTGGTGCTCACCTACGGCGCCAGCCTGCCGGTGGTGAAGGTGGCGCGCATCGCCGGCCAGTACGCCAAACCCCGGTCCGCGGACATCGACGCGTTCGGCCTCAAGTCCTACCGCGGCGACATGATCAACGCGCTGGTCGCCGACGCGACGCTGCGCGAGCACGATCCGTCCCGGCTGGTGCGCGCCTACGCCAACGCCAGCGCCGCGATGAATCTGGTCCGTGCCCTCACCGGCGCCGGCATGGCCGATCTGCACGCCGTGCACGACTGGAACCGGGACTTCGTCGCGCAGTCCCCGGCCGGCGCCCGGTACGAGCAGATGGCCGAGGAGATCGACCGCGGCCTCCGGTTCATGACCGCCTGCCGCGTGCAGGATCCGAGCCTGCAGGCGGCGAAGATCTACGCCAGCCACGAGGCGCTGGTCCTCGACTACGAGCGGGCCATGCTGCGCCTGTCCGACAACGCCACCGGCGATCCGGTGCTGTACGACCTGTCGGCGCACTTCCTCTGGATCGGTGAGCGCACCCGGCAGCTCGACGGCGCGCACATCGCGTTCGCGGAACTGCTGTCCAACCCCATCGGCCTGAAGATCGGCCCGACCACCAGCCCCGAGCTGGCCGTCGAATACGTCGAGCGGCTCGATCCGAACAACGAGCCGGGCCGGCTCACGCTGGTCGCCCGGATGGGCAACGGCAAGGTCCGCGACGTGCTGCCCCCGATCATCGAGAAGGTGCAGGCCACCGGCCACCAGGTCATCTGGCAGTGCGATCCGATGCACGGCAACACCCACGAATCCTCCACCGGGTACAAGACCCGGCACTTCGACCGCATCGTCGACGAGGTGCAGGGCTTCTTCGAGGTGCACCGCGCGCTGGGGACCCACCCGGGCGGCCTGCACATCGAGCTGACCGGCGAGAACGTCACCGAATGCCTCGGCGGCGCGCAGGACATCTCCGATCTGGACCTGGAGGATCGCTACGAGACCGCGTGCGACCCCCGCCTGAATACGCAGCAGTCGCTGGAACTGGCATTCCTCGTGGCCGAGATGCTGCGATGAGGGACCGGTAGTCCGGCATTGTTCGTGCTCTTCCGCGGCGATTTCACCCGATGGGTGGAGGAGGCCGACCGAACGATTCTGCGGCTGCTGCGCGACCGCGACCGCGACGGTGTCCCGTCGGAGGTCGTCCTGCGCGACGGCAGCCGCCTGCTGACCTTCAACATCTCCTGGGGTTACGACCCGAAGGGGGCGACCGCGCAGGTCGCGACGAATATCAGCCCGAGCATCGAGGGCGTGGCCGTCGAGTTCTTCACCACCAACGCGGTGGTGGCGATCAACGATCCCGAGACCGGCGCCCCGCTGCTCGCCGTCGCCTGATCGGTCAGAACGGCAGTACGGTCAGCGAGACCGTACTGCCCGGCTCGACCCGCGCCCCGGCCCCCGGTGACTGGATGCGCACCGTACCGCGATCGTTGCTGAAGATCTGGCTCACGTTCACCTGCAGGCCCGCGGCCTCCAGCAGGGCGCGCGCGGCGGCCACGTTGCGGCCGCCGACGTCGGGCACCTTGACCGCGTTCGACACGAACAGGGTCACCGAATCGCCGGACAGCAGGCTCGTGCCGTTGTCCGGATCGGTGCCCACCACATCGCCCGCGTCGAAGCCGCGGTCGAACTGCGACTGGATGCCGCGCACGCTCAGCCCGGCGGCGGTCAGCGCGCCGGTGGCCTCCTCCTGCGTCTTACCGCGCAGATCCGGCACCTTCACCTGCTGGGAGCCCTTGCTGCGGTAGACGTTCACCGTCGCACCGCTGGGCAGGATGGTGCCGGGCGCCGGATCGAGCTGCATGACCGTGCCCTTCGCGGCAGTGCTCGGCCGCTCGCCGCCGTCCACCGGGACCAGGCCGGCGTCGCGGATGGCCTGGTTCACCGATTTGGTGTCCTGGCCGACCTGGAAGTCCGGCACCTTCGGCTGGCCGCTGGACACCAGCACCGCCACCGTGGAGCCCTTGACGATCCGGGTACCGGCCGGCGGATCGGTCCCGACCACACCGCCGACCGGGATGACGTCGGAGGCCTTGTTGCGGACCGTGGTCGCGAAACCGGCGTTCTGCAGCGTGACGGTGGCGCGATCGGCGTTCAGACCGGCGATCGGCGGCACCGCCGCGTACCGTTCCACGCCGAGCCACCAGCCGCCACCGCCGAGCACCAGCGCCAGCACCACGACCACCGACGACCAGATCAGCACCCGGCGCCGGGACCGCTCCCGTTCGGCCACATACGCGTGGTGCGGGGGCGGGGCGCCGTATCCGGGGCCGGGGCCGCTCGGGTAGCGATCGTCCGGGGCGTAGGCGGTCCGGGCCTGCGGTTGCGCGGCGGTCAGCACCCGGGTGTTGCGGGATTCGGCGGGTGGCATCCGGGTGGTGGCGTCGGTGTAGACCGGCTGGACCGCGGGCTGGATGCGGTAGCGGGCGGACTGGTGTTCGGCGGATTCGCGGGGTGCGGGCACCCGGTAGTCGGGCAGGCGCAGTGCGGTGGCGATCCGGCGCAGCTCGGCGGCCATCTCGGTGGCGTCGGCGAAGCGGTGCGCGGGCTCCCGGTCGGTGGCGCGCGCGACCAGCTCGTCGAATTCCGGCGGGACCCCCGCGATGAATTCGCTGGGCCGCGGCACGTCCCGCTCCACCCGCTGGTACGCGATCGACAGCGAGGTGTCGCCGGTGAACGGGGTGCGGCCGGTCAGCAGTTCGAAGATCAGGATGCCGAAGGAGTACACGTCGCTGCGGGCATCGGACTGCCCGGAGGTGACTTGTTCCGGCGCCAGATACGCGGCGGTGCCCAGAATGACGCTCGCGGAGGTCATATTCGAGGCCGCCACGGCCCGGACCAGGCCGAAATCGGCGATCTTCACATCGCCGGCGTCGGAGACGAGCACGTTCTCCGGTTTGATGTCGCGATGGACCAGCCCGGCGTGGTGTGCGACGCCGATGGCCTGCAGCACCGGTTCGGCGACCGCGCGCACCGCGTGCGGCGGCATCGGGCCGCGCTCGCGCAGCAGTTCGCGCAGCGTGCCGCCCTCCACCAATTCCATGATCAGGAACGGGTGTTCACCGTCGACGCCCTGGTCGTACACGGCCACCAGGGCGGGATGCTTCAATTTCGCGACCGCGCGGGCCTCGAATTCGAACCGGGTCAGGAACTGGGGATCCCCGGCGAATTTCGGGTCCATCACCTTGATCGCGACCGGCCGGTCCAATCGGGTGTCCACTCCCCGGAACACCATCGACATACCCCCGCGTGCGATCGGCGCGTCGATGCGATAACGCTCGTCCAGCAGTTGGCCGATCAACTCCGGTGCCCTCGACTTTCAACAGCGGTCTCGCTCTCGAGCGACAGCCGCCGGGACGACGGCTCACCCGATGGTAATGGTGTAATCCGCCAGGGGCTCTCAGGACGTGACTTCGGACACGAGTTAACGTTGTGGACGTGAGTGCATTTCCATGCAGCGATGACGTCCTTCCGGAGTCGGCGGCCCTGCTCCCGCTGCCGGATGTGGCCGATCAACTGGGTCTCGTGGTGACCCGAGTGCATCAGATGTTGCGCGATCATCAGCTTCTCGCGGTGCGGCGGGACGGCGTCGCCGGGATTCCGAAGGATTTCTTCGATTCCACCGGCGCGGTCGCCAAGCACCTCACGGGGCTGATCACCGTGATGCGCGATGCCAAATACACCGATCGGGAAATCCTCGAATGGATCTACACCGAGGACGATTCCCTGCCGGGCCGTCCGATCGATGCGATCCACGGCCCGCTGGCGCGCGAGGTGCTGCGCCGGGCCGCCGCGGCACCCTTCTGACCGAGCGCCGGACGTCAGATGCCTTGACGTCAGGGCACTTCGGTGATGCCCACGGTGGGCAGGAACCAGCAGGTGCGGTTCCCGTTGCGGACCGATCCGAAGACCGCGGCGAGTACCGTGCCGGATCCGGTCTCGACCGGCACCGCGCGGATGCCGCCGACAGGCAGGGCATACCCGAACACGCCCTGCACCACCTGTTCGGCCAGCGGCCGCAGCGCCGGTGGCACCTGCGGCGGGATCATCGTGCCCAGCACATCCGTCAGCGTGCCCATCGTGGCCGAGCCGGCGCGGTGGGTGTCGGCGTTCCACCAGATCACCCGCATCCCCGAGGTGTCGGTGCCGTCCTGGTCCACGCCGTACGGCACGAACGCGAACATGGTCTGCCCGGACTTCACCGCCGCCAGGTCGAGACCCGGCAGCGTGACGCCGGTCCGCGGCCACGGCCCCGGCACCGCCCCGGCATAGGCCGGCACCAGCCCGAGCGTGCTGCCGTCGTTGCAGAACGGGGCCGCCGAGGGGTAGAGGAACGGTTTCACTCCGAGCGCCTCGAGGGCATCGGCTCCGCCCGCGGTGGAGGAGGGATCGGCGATCTGCCCGGCGGTGGTCGGCGCGGTGCCGGTCGGGGCCGTGCCGGTCAGGGTGGTGCCGGCCGGAGCCGCGCTACCGGCGGCGGTCGGCGTGCCGCCGTGTCCCGAGACATCTGCGCCCAGGAGACCCGCACCCGGTCCGGCGGTGGTCGGCGCGGTGCCCGGCGTGCGACCGGCGGGCTGAGCGACGTCCGTACTCGAGGCAACAGCACCGGACGGGATCGCCACATCCTGGCCCGCGGCGGAGGTGGCGGTACCGGCGACGGTGGCCAGGATCGCCGCCGCGGCGACGATCGGCGCGGCCGCGCGAATACGGCGGCCATCGGGGGAGCGACGGGTGACACGGGACGGCAGGGTCATCCGGGACTCCTCGGATTCGGCACTCGAACGGGTCGAGCCGAACCGTAGCTAATGTCCAGCTAATTGCCCGGGTGAAACGCCGGATCAGGCCCCGACGGCGGCCGGTCGCACGGTGTAGCCGAGGTTGGCCAGCACCTCACCGGTCGCCTTGGCGAAATTGAGCGTGATGAAGTGCAGGCAGGGCGCGCCCTCGGCGATCAGCCGCTGCCCGAGCTCGGTGGCGATCTCGATGCCGACCTCGCGCACCGCGGCCCGATTCGCGTCGGGATCATTACCCGCCGCTCGTTCGAGCCGTTGCCGCAACGCCGCGGGCAGCGGCCGGCCGGACAACTCCTCCGCGCGCTGGACGGTGCGCAGCGAGGTGATCGGCATCAGCTCCGGGATGATCGGCTTGGCGCCCTCGACCGGATCGGCGGCGGTGACCCGATCGCGCAGCCGCAGATAGTCGTCCGCCTCGAAGAACATCTGGGTGATCGAATATTCCGCGCCCGCACGGAGTTTCGCGATGAGGTACCGAGTGTCGTAATCCAGATCGGGCGAGCGGTGATGGCCGCGCGGGAACGACGCCACGCCCACATGGAAATTGCCGAGGCCGCGCACCAGCCGCACCAGCTCCTCGGCGTACTCGACCCCCTCGGGATGCCGATGCCACTCGCCGAGCGGATCACCGGGCGGATCGCCGCGCAGGACCAGTAGATTGTGAATTCCGGCATCGGCGTAGGCGCCGACGATCGAGCGCAACTCCGCGATGCTGTGCGCCACAGCGGTGAGATGCGCCACGGTCAGCAGCGTGGTCTCCTGGGCGAGCCGTCCGGTCAGCCGGACCGTCCGGTCGCGGGTCGAGCCGCCGGCGCCGTAGGTCACCGAGGCGAATGCCGGGTGCATGCACTCGAATTCACGCGCGGCGCGCCACAACCGGTCCTCACCGGCGGCATCCCGCGGCGGATTGAATTCGACCGAGAACGGAATGGTTCCGTCCGGCCGCGGGCCCAGTTGACCCACCACCGAGCGGGTGGCGGTGACCGATGTCCGGGAATGCCGGCCGGTGACCGAGGGGCTGATCCGGCCGCGCGCCCGTACGTTGTCGACACTCACCGGTCCAGTGTAGTGGGAGAGGTGTCCGGTTCGGCCCGCCAACCGCCCTGATGTCGCCGCGGCAGGTCCCCGTCCGACCTGGACCGACGCCGTGGGGGAGCGCGCCCGGAATGCGCGGATGCGACTCGGTAGAGTTCCGGTCGGGACGCCCCCGCGCCCCGAACCACCTGCCGTAGCGGCAATCACGCCCGGCATGTCGAGGACACCCTGGGAGGTTCCGTTGTCCGCTGGACCGAGCGCCCCGCCCCGTCCGGCGCCGACCGACCGGGCGGCCGTGGTCGCGGCCGTCGAGCGCGCGCTGATCGAATTCTTCGCCGGCCGCCGGGCCGCCGTCGCCGAGATGGGCCCGGTCGTGGTCGCGGCGGCCGAGGCGTTGCAGGATTTCGTCCTGCGCGGCGGCAAACGGACCCGCCCGGCGTTTGCGTGGACCGGCTGGCTCGGCGCCGGCGGCGATCCGGACGGTCCCGCGGCCCCGGCGGTCCTGACCGCCTGCGCCGCCCTGGAACTGGTGCAGGCGTGCGCGCTGATCCACGACGACATCATCGACTCCTCCCGCACCCGCCGCGGTTTCCCGACCGTGCACGTGGATTTCGAACAGCGCCACCGTGATCGCGAATGGGGCGGCGACGCAGCACATTTCGGCGTCAGCGTGGGCATCCTGGTCGGTGATCTGGCGCTGGCCTGGGCCGACGACATGATCGCCGCCGCCGGCCTGGAACCGGTTGCCTTCGCCCGCTTCGGCCGGGTCTGGGCGGCGATGCGCACCGAGGTGCTCGGCGGCCAACTGCTCGACATCCACGGCGAGGCCGGCGCCGACGAATCCGTCGAGGCGGCGCTGCGGATCAACCGCTACAAGACCGCCGCCTACACCATCGAACGCCCGCTGCACCTCGGCGCCGCGCTCGCCGACGCCGATCCCGCGCTGATCGCCGACTACCGCGAATTCGGCACCGACATCGGTATCGCGTTCCAGCTCCGCGACGACCTGCTCGGCGTCTTCGGCGATCCGGCGGTCACCGGCAAGCCCTCCGGCGACGACCTGCGCGAGGGCAAACGCACGGTCCTGATCGCCGAGGCCCTCCAACGCGCCGACCGCAGCGACCCGGCCGCCGCCGACCTGCTCCGCCGCAGCCTGGGCACCGACCTGAACTCCGACGAGGTCACCCGCCTGCGCACCCTCATCGCCCGCCTCGGCGCGGTCGACGCCGTCGAACAACGCATCACCACCCTCACCGACCGCGGCCTCGCCGCCCTCGACCGCAGCGCCACCACCCCCACCGCCAAGAAGCAACTACGCGCCATGGCAGTAGCAGCCACCTCCCGCGTCGCATGACGGGTCGCCGGACCACATGACCAGCCGCCGGACCGCCACGGACGATACCGGGGCGGATACAGGTGACGGCCGGGCCGGTGTGGATGGGCCATGGATCGGCGTGTGCGACAGCCGGGTCGGCACGGATGGCCTCGGTGCGGGCGACGGCCGGACCGGTGCAGGCGGTGACCGGGCAGTTGCCAGCGAAGGCCGAGTCGGTGTGGAGGGCAGCGAAGTGGGCGTGGGTGGCGGCCGGATCGGCAGGGCGGCCCTGCCGCTCAGTGCGCGGTCCCGGCGGGCCCGAACCATAGGTGGGCCGACCGATCGGATCGTGGTGATCGGTGCCGGGCTGGCGGGTTTGTCGGCGGCGTTGTACCTGACCGGGGCCGGGCGGGCCGTGACGCTGCTGGAGCGCGCCGACCATCCCGGTGGCCGGGTCGGTGTGTACCGCGGTCCCGACTACGAGATCGATTCCGGCGCAACGATTCTCACCGTCCCGGAACTGATCGGCGACGCGCTGGGTGCGGTCGGCGCGCGGCCGGAAGCACTGGGATTGCGGATCCGGTCACTCGCCCCGGCCTACCGGGCCCGGTTCGCCGACGATTCCGTCATCGACGTGTACTCCGACCCGGAGGCGATGGCCGCCGAGGTCGCGCGCACCTGCGGACCCGCCGAGGCGGAACGCTACCGGCGGCTGCGGGCCTGGCTGGCGGCCGTCTACGACGCCGCCTACGCCGAGTTCATGGACACCAACTTCGATTCGCCGCTGGATCTGGTCCGGATCCCGGCCAAGCGTGCGGCGCTGCTGCGGCTGGCCCGGCTCGGCGGCTTCGGCCGGCTGGGCCCCCGGGTCGGCCGCATCCTCGGCGACGAGCGACTGGCCCGCCTGTTCACCTTCCAGGCCCTCTACGCCGGGGCCGCCCCCGCGCAGGCGCTCGGCGTCTACGGCGCGATCCCGCACATGGACACCTCGCTCGGCGTCTACTTCCCCGAGGGCGGCATGCGCGCGGTGCCGGCCGCACTGGCCGCCGCCTTCACTGCGGCCGGCGGGCACCTGGAACTCGGCACCGAGGTCACCGGCATCGACTACGCCGACGGCCGCGCCGAGCGGGTACGGACCGCCGACGGCCGCCGATTCGACTGCGACGCCGTGATACTCACCGCCGACCTCGGCAGCCTGGCGCGATTCGGCCTGCCGCCCAGGCGATTACGCGCCGCCCCCTCCGCGGTGGTCGCGCACGGCACGGTCCCCGCCGAGGTGGCGGCGCGCTGGCCGGTACAAGCCCATCACACCATCGACTTCGGCCGCGCCTGGGACCGCACGTTCGCCGAGATCGCCGCCCGGCCCGGCCGGGGCCGGACGATGAGCGATCCCTCGCTGCTGCTGACCCGCCCCGCGCTCACCGATCCCGCGATGTTCGTGGACCGCCCGACCGGCCGTCACGAACCGCTGTCGCTGCTGGCCCCCTGCCCCAACCTCGACGCCGCCCCGCTGGACTGGGATCGCACCGGACCGGCCTACCTGACCGGGCTGCTGACATTGCTGGAAGATCGCGGATATCACGGTATCGCCACATATTTCACTGTCGACCACCTCGATACCCCGGCCGCCTGGCAGGCGAAGGGAATGCTCGCGGGCACGCCGTTCTCGGCCGCGCACCTGTTCCGGCAGACCGGTCCGTTCCGCACCCGCAATCTGCCGCGGACGGCCACGAACGTGGTGCTGGCCGGTTGCGGAACCACCCCCGGGGTCGGGGTGCCCACCACCCTGCTCTCCGGAAAACTGGCCGCTGAGCGGGTCGCGGGTGAACTGTGACCGATGCCCGGGCGAGATCCGGGCGAACCGGCGCGCCAGTGCTGCCGACGTACCACTAAACTAGCGGCGACCTATCAGCCGCGGTTTCCCGACCGCACCGACTTTCCGGGGGGAACGACGAACTATGCCGACCCCTGAACCGGATATCGCCACCAGGCCCCGACCGATGACCGCCCAGGTCACCGGCCTGGAGTCGGTCGTGCTGCCCGACACTCCCCGCCGGCGGATGCGTACCGCCGCCGACTTCTTCCGCAGCCCCGAGGGACATGCCGCGCTGCTCGGCTTCTGGGGCTCCCTGATGATGACCGCCGGCGGGCTCGGCGCGGGCGCCGTCCGCCGCCGCGACCCCCTGCTCGAAGAGGCGCACCTGTCCTGGTTGCGATTCGGGCACGGCTACGCGCTCGCGACCATCGTGGTCTGGCTGGGCGTACTGGCGATGATCCTGGCCTGGGTGCGGCTCGGCCGTATCACGCTCGGATACGCCGGCTACGAGAGCACCGTGAGCCTCACCGAGCTGCGCTGGATCGTCGCCATCTGGATCTTCCCGCTGCTGTTCTCGGTCCCGATGTTCAGCCAGGACGTCTACTCGTATCTCGCCCAGGGCGCGCTGCTGCGCGACGGTTTCGACCCGTACAAGGTCGGCCCGGTGGTGAATCCCGGTGTGCTGCTGGACAATGTGAGCCCGGTCTGGACCACCACCACCGCCCCCTACGGTCCGATCTTCCTGCTGCTCGGGCGGCTCATCACCATGGTCACCGGCTCGAACGTGGTGGCCGGGACGATCGCGATGCGGCTGGTGATGCTGCCCGGCCTGGCGCTGATGATGTGGGCGGTCCCGCACCTCACCAAACACCTCGGCGGCAAGCCGACGGTGGCGCTGTGGCTCGCGGTGCTCAATCCGCTGGTGCTGATCCACCTGATCGGCGGCGCCCACAACGAGATGCTCATGGTCGGCCTGATGGCCGCGGGTATCGCGCTGGTGCTCGAACATCACCACGCGGGCGGGATCGTGGTGGTGGCGGTCGGCGTCGCCATCAAGGCCACCGCGGGGGTCGCGCTGCCCTTCCTGGTGTGGATCTGGATGATCCACGAACGAGAGAGACGCGCGGCCGAGAACAAGGGCCCGCTACCGCATCCGCTGTGGACCTTCGCGAAGATCGGCGGGCTGGGCCTGTCGGTGTTCGCGGCGGTGTTCGTCGCCTCCTCCGCGGCCGCCGGGGTAGGCCTCGGCTGGCTCAGCGCGCTGTCCGGCTCGAAGAAGATCATCAACTGGCTCTCGCTGCCGACCATCCTGGCGCACATGGTCACGTGGGTGACCCCCCTGCGTCTCGGTGACGTGCTCGTCTACACGCGCCTGTTGTGCATGCTCGGCCTGGTGGCGATCCTGGCGTGGGCCTGGTGGCGGTTCAAGAACTCCGAGCGGGAGGCCGTGCTCGGCATCCTGATCGCCTTCGTCGGCATCGTGATCCTCTCCCCGGCCGCGCTGCCCTGGTACTACTCGTGGCCGCTGGCGCTGGCCGCCGGCTTCACCCTGTCGGCCCCCACCCTCATGCTGCTGGTCGGCCTGTGCACCTGGCTGATGCTGGTCTTCCAGCCGGGCGGATCGATCGGCCTGTACAACTTCTGGCACGTCGCGGCCGCCACCTTCGTCGCCGTGATCGCGGCCTTCTCCCTGCGGACGGTGGACCCCCTGCGGTTGCGCGCCGACACGGGTAAACCCCGGCCGTGAACTCCGGCCCGGCAGGGTCCCTCACCGACCGGGAGACCCTGGCCGCCGCCTACCGGTATTGCCGGGCCGTCGCCGCCGTCCACGGCCGCACCTACTTCCTGGCCGCCCGCCTGCTGTCCCCGGACCGCCGCGTCGCGGTACACGCGCTCTACGCCTTCGCCCGGACCGTCGACGACATCGTCGACCACGGCGCCCCCGACGCCGCCGCCCGCCTGGACGATATCGAAACCCGCCTCCGCATCCGGCTGCGCGAGGCCCCGCACCCCGACCCGGACGACCCGATCCTGTCCGCCACCGCCGACACCGTCACCCGCTTCGGCATCTCCCCGGCCCACCTCCGCACCTTCCTGGACTCGATGCGGATGGACGTGCCCGGCACGACCCGATTCCGCAACCGCTACGCGACCATGACCGAACTACGCGAATACATGGCCGGATCCGCGGCCGCCATCGGCCTGCAACTGCTCCCGATCCTGGGCACGGTCGTCCCCGCCGCCGAGGCGGAACCGGCCGCCGCCGCCCTGGGCGAGGCGTTCCAGCTGACCAACTTCCTCCGCGACATCGCCGAGGACCTCGACCGCGACCGCATCTACCTCCCCCTCGACGAACTGGCCGTCTTCGGCGTGGACCCCGACGTACTCACCCACTGCCGCCGCACCGGCCACACCGACCTCCGCGTCCGCCGCGCCCTGACCCACCTGATAGCCACCAACCGAGCCCTCTACCGCTTCGCCACCCCCGGCATCGACCTCCTGCACCCCCGGGTCCGCCCCGCCATCCGCACCGCCGCCGTCCTGTACGCCGAAATTCTCGACCGAATAGAACAATCCGGCTACGCGGTCTTCCGACACCGTGCCACCGTCCCCCGCCACCGCCGATACCGCGTCGCCGCAACCCAATTCGCCACCGCCGCCCTACACCCGACCCGCTGACCCATCCGCCGCCGGGTACATCCTCGGGGCCTGATCGGCGCGGAGTCCCACCCGATTGCACTTCGGGACCGACGCAACCCAATTCGCGACCGCGGTCCTACGCTCGGCCCGCTGACCCCGTCCGATGCCTCGGTGCTACTTCGGGACCTGATCAGCGTGAACTTCACGCGGTTGCGCTTCAGTACCGATCTGCGCGCTGGATCGCTCACGGATGAGCCGATGAACCTCGGCCGCATTGCATTTCGGAAGTGTTGTGTCAGTACGCTTTCGCATCACGGACTGCACCGCATGTGGTGGACCCGGTGCTGCCGCGCGAACTACCGCGGCTGTGCGCTTTTCGCCGTATCGCCGATGGGCCGGGCGAGGGGGCGGCCCTTCCATTGCAGGGTGCCGGCGCGGTGGCGGCGGTGCGAGCGGGCCGAGAGGGTGAGGTAGGCGGCGATCGAGAAGGGGTGGGCCAGGGCGGCGCCGGTGTCGGAAAGGCTCGGGGCGCTGCCGGATTCGAGGGAGCGGGCCAGCAGGCGGCTGCCGACCGCGCTCGCGTACCCGAGCAGGCCGAGGCGGCGGGTGTCGCCGCGGCCGAGCAGTGCGGCCAGGGGCGGGACGACATAGGCGAGCGTCGTCATGGCGCCGACGGCGACGCTGCCGGTGGGGGAGCCGTACGCCGACCACAGCCAGCGGGTGTAGCCGTTCTCGAGTTCCGTTGCGCCGGAATACATCCGAGTGCTCGCCAGCCGGCCCGCGACGACCAGGGCGGTGCGGTGCCCGGCCCGGCGCAGCAGGCGGGCCAGGGCCAGGTCCTCGGTGACGGCGCCGGCGACCGCGGCATGCCCGCCGACCGCGCGGTACGCGGCGGCGTCGAGGGTGAGGAACTGCCCGCAGGAGACGACCGTCGACGGGCGCCGGCTGCGGTTGGCCAGCGCGATCGGCAGGGTGCCGGCCCAGGACCAGCACAGCAGCGGCTGCACCAGCGCCTCCGCCATCGATCCGGTGCGCTGGAACGGCCACGGTGCGACCAGAGCGACTGCGCCGGAACGTAATTCACCGACCGCCGCCGCCAGCGCGGTGGGCTCCAGCCGGACGTCGGCGTCGAGGAAGATCAGCACCCCGGTCGGTCCCTCCTCGGGATCGTCGGTGGCGTAGGCGAATTCGGCCAGGCGAGTGCAGGCGGCGGTCTTGCCGGTCCAGCCCGGCCCGGGTCCGGCCGCGCTGTCCAGGAGGGTGAACCGGGTGTCGTCGCCGATGGCCTCGAGCGCGGCGGCGTTGGTGTCGTCGGCGGAGTCGTCGTCGAGGATCAGCACCTGCAACCGCGAGATCCCGCGCTGCGCCTGGAGATCGGCGATCAGGTCCGGCAGCCGGCGGGCCTCGTCGCGGGCCGGGATGCACACCGTGACCGGTTCGATCACGGCCGGCGTCCGGGGGCCGAGCCGGCGCACGGTCAGCCGGTTCACCGCCGCGAGCACACAACCCGCGGCCGCGATGCCGGTCCCGGCGGCGACGAGGATCTTCACACGTGCTGCCGCCGCCGGGCCGGGCGCTGCGGGTCGGGATTGCGGCTGACATAGGCCAGCACGGCCGCGAGCGCGGCGGCGGCGAGCGTGATGCCGCCGACGATGCCCGCCCACGCGGCGAACGACCGGGTGTTCGGATCGGCGTACGAGGCCTCCGCGCGCAGCGTGCTCACATCACCGGCGGGCAGCTTCCAGGACACGACCGAATCACCCTCGCGGGTGCCGTTGGTGGTCGCCACCCGGGCCGGGAACGCGACCTTGAACTGGATGTCGGAACCCTGCTCCGGCACCGCCTTCAGATCGACCCGGCCGGTCAGCGAGACGTTGTCGCCCGAGCGGACGAACGAGAGGGTGAACATGCCCTGCGCCTGATCCGACAGGCCGCCCAGTTGCTGCACCTCACCGAAGGTCAGATCGTCGAAGTAGACCTGACTGCCGGAATAGCCGTCCTGCGAATACGGTTCGACCCGCACCTTGCTGGTGAGGGTGTCCGGCACCTTCAGCTGCGGCCCCTTGTCGGCCGGCCCGGTGGGCACCACCGCGGCGACGATCCGCCCCGACACCCGATCGTTGGACGACACGCCCATCGAAACCTGCACGCGAAGGCATCCGGCCAGTAGCGGCGTCAGCATCGCCACCAGCAGCAGCACCGGCCAGATCCGGCGGCGTCGCGCCCCCGGCGTAATGCCCCGTTCGTGCCGGGCTGGTTCGGGCTGAAAATGAGTCGGACTCGGCTGCACGGGTCTTATCGTGCCACGATCGGCCGGTCCGAGCCGCATACAGCGGGACGCAGCATGATCACGTTCGGCACGACCGGTTGGTCACGTTCGCCGGAAACCCGCGAGCGACCACACCAACGGCACCCCGAGCACCCCCATCCCGGCGAATCCATAGGCCGCCGACCACGGCAGGTGCAGAAAAACCGCATGCGCCAGCGCCGATCCGAGCCACGTCCACAGAAACATCCCCACCGGCACCGCAGCGAGCAGATCCACCCCGGCCCCCGGCCATCCACCCACACCGGCCCCGAGCCGCTCATCCGCAGCCGCTGTCAACCGTTCATCCGTGCCCGTCCACGGCCGCCCATCCCCACCGCCGACCAGTCGCTCATCCGTCCTCGCTGCCGACCGCTCATCCGCGCTTGCCCACCGCGGCCCATCCACGCCGCCCTCCCGCGCCCCCCGCCGATCCACCACCTCCCACAACCCAGCCATCACCAGTGCCACCCCGAACCAGCCCAGGAAGTTGGTGAACGGAATCCCCGCCAGCCCCGGCAATCCTCGCCACGCGGAACACCACACCCACTGCCCGTCGGCGACCATCTGCGGATCCAGGAACAGATCCCACCCCACGGCCCCCACCGCCGTCAGCACGACCCGCACCCCCGCCCGCCGGGACAACCGCCCCGCCACCACCCGCACCGGATACCACCCGCCGACCCACGCCAACGGCACCACCAACGGCACCCCCGCGACCTCCGGCCCCAGCCGCGCGGCCGCATACCTGTAACACCCGAACGGAAATCCCCAAGCGGTACCGACGATCTCGGCCACCAGCCCGACCCCCGCCACGACCACCAGCAACCCCGCGACCCGCCACACCCCACCGCTCACCCAGGCATGCCACCCCGCAATCCCCGCCGCCAGCAACACCACTACCACGGTCACCGCATCCCGCCCGGCCCCCGCGGTCAACGGATAAGCGATCTGCGCCAGGACCCAGACGCCCACCAGCCCGGCAGGCCCCCACCGCACCAGATCACCCCACCGCCCCCTGCCACCTTTCCCGAGCACCTCGACCGGCCGCGCGGATGCGATCACCCTGGTGGCCTCGGCCGTTCGAGCCATGTCGGCGGCTGCCATCGGTTCAGGCGTTCGTGCTGGTTCCGTGGTACGCATCTGATCGGCCGTTCGTGCTGGTTCGGTTGTCTGCATCGACTAGTCCGCTCGCGCCGAGTCGACTGTTCGGACCAGAGCGCCGCCCGAACCGATCGACCATTCGGACCTGAGCGCCCGGCGTGCCCGGAACCGATCGATACCAGCGGACTTGTGTTCCGTCGCACCGGACTTCTCGCCGGGTGCGAAGCGTCCGGCGACGGGAGGTAAGCCGCCCGGCCGGACGGTGCCGAGCGCCGGTTCCGGGAAGCAGCCCGGTCGAGCGGACCAGCAGCGTCGGCCGATCGCGCCACCTCGATCGATTGTGGCGATCAGTATCGGTGAGCAGATGCGGTTCGTTCGCCGGGTGGCCCGAATCTGCGGTGTCGTGATGTCAGCCGACGCCGCGAACCGAGCCGGCCGCACGCTGTCCACGACTCGATACGACCGGCCCGGGTCGCGCGAGGTGTCGGCAGGATCGGCGACCGGTACCGGATGCCCGAACGAAAAGAAAGCCGTGACGGCAATACGGCACGAATCGGATGGCATCGGGCCGTCACCACGAGCCGATTCAGCCTGGGCCGGCGGCGGATTCATCGGCGGCGGATCAGCCGGGGGAGCAGGGTGCGGCGGGTGCGGTCGCGGAGCACCAACCCGGCGGCGGTGCGGCCGCTGGCGCCGGAGACGCCGCCGCCCGGGTGGGTGGAGGCGCCGGTCAGGTAGAGGCCGGGTGCGCCGGGCACGCGCTGACCGGCGAGTTCGGGCAGCGGCCGCCAGAAGAACATCTGGTCCAGCGACATCTCCAGATGCATGACGTTCCCGCCGTGCAGGCCCAGCTCCCGTTCCAGGTCCGCGGGCGACTGCACGTAGCGGTCCAGCACGGTATCGGCGAAACCCGGTGCGGCCGCGTCGACCTCGGCGATGATCCGATCGGCCTCGCGCTCGGCATGATCGGCCCAGGTACTGCCGTCGGCGAGACGGTAGGGGTGCCACTGCGACCACAACGACATCTGATGCTGTCCCGGTGGCGCGATCGACGGATCGAGCGCGCTGAAGCTCATCGCCAGCACCACCGGACGCGGCGGCAGACAGCCCGCCAGCGCGGCGCCGTGGGCCAGGCGCAGCTGCTGCCGGTCGGTCGCGAGCAGTTGCAGCCCGTGCGCGGACTCCGCGGTGGTGGCGCCGGGGTAGTGCGGCAGGGCGCTGGTGGCCGCGCGGACCACCATGCCGATGCCCGGACCGACGCGGATACGCCGCCGCCAGTCGTCGAGCACGCCGGGATCGAAACCGCCGCGCTCCAACAGATCCAGGGTGGTCAGGATATGGGTGCCCGCGATCACCGTGCCGGCGGCCAGCTCGCGCCCCCCGGCGGTCCGCACCCGCCAGCCGTCACCCGACCGCCGCAGTTCGGTGACCGCGTCCCCGGCGGTGACCGTGCCACCGTCGGCGCGCAACCGCGACACCAGCGCGGTGGTCAGCGCGCCACTGCCGCCGATCGCGCGGCCCGGCGGCAGCGTATGCATGGCGGCGGCGAAGCCGACCATCGACGCGGTCCCGGGTTCGGACATCGGCGGCCCGGACTGCGCCCCGAACCAGGCCAGCGCGGCCTTCAGCCGCTCGTCCGTGAACAGCTGATCCAGCAGCGCGTCCCCGGGTTGCAGGAAATCGCGGGACAGCGCGCTGCCGGCGGCCGCGCTCGGCCGGCCGCCGCCGGTCCCGTTCATGTCCAGCCCCCAGAACGCCCGGAGGAACCGTCCCGGCCCGGGTGCGCCGGCGAATGCGCGCATGATCCGTTCCGCGCGCGGACCCCACACCCGGACGAAACGCCGGTAGGCGTCGGCGTCGCGGGCCCCGCACGCGGCCTCGATCGACGCGCAGGTGCGGTCCGAGTCGCGATGGAAGACGATCGGCGGCAGATCCGAGCCCGGCGGCGCGGGCGCGAAACCCCAGGGGTCGCAGTCCAGATAGCGCAGGCCGTGCCGTTCCAGCCCGAGCTCCTCGACGATCCCGGTGTGCCGGATCATGATGTGCGCCGAGGATCCGCGATCGACCAGATGCCCGGGAAACCGCGCCACCGTCGACACCGCGCCACCGAGCACCTCGTCGCGCTCGAGTACCTCCACCAGCTGCCCGGCCCGCGCCAGATAACACGCCGCCACCAGGGCGTTGTGCCCGGAGCCGACGACGACGATCGTCACTGCGGGGGGTCTTCCAGCGGCAGCCGGCGGCCCAGCACCGCGAACCGGCGGGTGTCGCCCGCGAAGACGAAATGCCGCACCACATCGGTGAATCCCTGCCGGCGATACAGCCGCCAGGCCCGGTTGTCCTCCTGGTCGACCTCGGGGGTGGACAGCAGCGCGGCCCGCTCGGGACGGTCGTGCAGCAGCCGCATCAGCAGATTCTCCCCGATGCCGAGACCCTGTGCGGCCGGGTGCACGTGGAGTTCGGTGAGTTCGAAGTAGTCCGAGAGCAGTTCGCGGATGGCGTATTCGGGCCAGCCGCTGCGGCGCATCCCGTTGTGCACCTGCTGATGCCACCACTGGTGCGGCGCGCCGTGGTAGCCGTACGCGATCGCGATCAGTGGCGAAGTGCGCAGGTCGACGGTGCCGCTGTCGTCCGGGATCACCGCGCCGACGGCCTGCCAGCCGGGCCGGGTGGTGTGCTCGGTCCACATGGGGGCGCGGTGGTATTCGGTACCGCGCGGATAGTCCATGGCCGCGACGTAGATCGACAGCGCGTCGTGCAGCCGGGCACGCAACGCCGTGACGGACAGGTCGACGACGACGGGGGCTGGGGTGGAGCGGGGTCTGGCGGCGGTCATGTGGGTCGGCGCGGCTCTCGTGATCCGAGTTTGTCGGTGGTCGTCTCTATATTCACACCTGTCGAACATTCGAATGCCTGTTCGGTCCCTTGGATGTCCGCTCTGTGCCCGCGCGGTCGGTTTGATCCGCAGGCATGGTGACGTGTCATCCGGGGTCCGCGTTCGCCGGACACGCCGGGAAAAGCCCTGGCACGGAGGGTCGCGCGGCCGACGGGCAGGAGATGGGCTGGAGGAACGGCAATGGCAGGTCGAGTGGAGCGCCCGGCTTACTCCGGGCGCGCAGGTGGGTTACTGGATCGTGCGGACGGGCTCCTGCTGCAGGCCGGGGCCGAGCCCGATCCCCGGGAGCGGTTCCGCACCGCGTATCTCGCCGCGCTGCGCGGCGCGGGTGCGGTGCTCGCGCTCACGGGGGCCGACCGCGCGCCCCGGGCACGGTCCCGTAACGCCTGGGTGCTGATGCAGCAGGCCGCACCGGAATTCGTGATGTGGGCGGACTACTTCAGTTCGCACTCCGAAACCCGGGCCGCGCTGGAAGCGGGCCTGGACAGACCCGTCGACACGGCACGTGCCGATGAGTTCGCATCGAGGGTCGGCGCCTTCCTGCACGACGTGGCAGATTTGATCAACGCGGCGGCCCGCTTGCGACCCGCCACGGAATGGCTTGCGGACGGTACCGCTTGAAGATGTGAGACTAGGTGGTAGTGCACTGATCGAACTCGTATCATTGGTGACAGATAGCCGCCAAGGTCGGCTATCTGTCGTCTACCCGGAGACGACAACCACTACCTAGTGCCGGGGGAGGTACCGTGCCACTCTCCGAGCACGAGCAGCGCATGCTCGAACAAATCGAGAGCGCGCTCTATGCTGAGGACCCCAAGTTCGCATCCACCGTCCGAGGCGGGCGGCTCCGTTCGGCCACCGGTAGACGCAGACTTCAGGCGGCGGCGCTCTTCGTCCTCGGCCTGGTCCTACTCGTCGCGGGAATCGCTCTGCCCGTCAAGCCGGGCGGCTTTCCCGTGATCAGCCTGCTCGGGTTCATCGTGATGTTCGGTGCGGGCGTCCTGCTGTTGATGGGCGGCTCCGGTATCCCGGGCGTCGGCCGTCGTGGTGGTGACGCACAACCCGGCACGGGTCCCGCCGGCGGCCGCGGTAAGCAGCGCAAGTCGGGCGGATTCTCCGCCCGGATGGAGGACCGCTTCCGTCGCCGCTTCGAACAGGACAACTGAATCCGTGCCCGGGCTCCGGCCCGGGCGAGGTGGGAGCCGCGGCGACCGCGCCGTGACACCACCGGAAATCGACTGAGCCACAAGCGACACGCCGTGCCATGCGCGGCGTGTCGCTTTTGTGTGTCCGGACACTCGGCAGCCCCTCGCGGGCCCGCCCGCCACCACTCCCCACTCCGCCCCACCACAGCCACCCACCGGGGGGATTGCTGCTGGTTGTCGGGGCCGTGGCCGTGTCATGGCCGCGTGTCGCGGGAACTCGCAGAAACCTCCCCACCCCGGTGATAGCTGACATGACCTGCGAGATTCGTGTCGCCGGGACCCGGATCGGCGACGCTTTCGATTGAAAGTGGGGGAAAGTGGGGTAATGTGGAGCCCGCACTGACGAAGACCGACCAGGCCGAGGTGATCGAGCGGGAGGTGTCGAGACGTGTTTCTCGGTACCTACATGCCTCGGCTGGACGACAAAGGGCGACTGACGTTGCCTGCGAAGTTTCGCGACGAGCTGGCGGGAGGGTTGATGGTCACGAAGGGCCAGGACCACAGCCTTGCCGTGTACCCCAAGGACGAGTTCACCGCGCTGGCGCGGCGGGCCGCCGAGGCGTCGCGAAGCAATCCGCAGGCGCGGGCGTTCGTCCGGGCACTCGCGGCCTCCACGGACGAGCAGCGTCCGGATGCGCAGGGCCGGATCGTGTTGTCGGCGGAACACCGTCGCTACGCGAATCTTTCGAAGGATTGCGTGGTGATCGGCTCGGTCGACTTCCTCGAGATTTGGGACAAGCAGGCCTGGGAGTCCTACCTCGCCGAACACGAGGAGGACTACTCGCAGGCCGGAGACGAGTCGCTGGGCGGAATCTTCTAGCCCCGCGCGAGGCGGATGCCCTGCGGCCTCTGCCCGACGGCGGACCCTGACGTACTTCCCCAACGCCAGGTGCCGTCGCTCGGTCAGAGACCAGGGGGCATCGGTCACCGACGCGCGCACCATCGTGAGGCAGGATCCCGGGAGGTCGAGGTGAACCGTGAGAACACCAGCTCCCGCCATGTTCCGGTGCTGCTCCGCCGAGCCGATGAAATCCTCGGTCCCGCACTGGAATCCGGCGGCGGAGACATGCCCGGGCCGGGTGGTGTCCTGATCGATGCCACGCTCGGATTGGGCGGGCACGCCGAACATTTCCTGCGTACCTACCCCGGGATCCACCTGGTCGGGCTGGATCGCGACACCGAGGCGCTGCGCCTCGCCGCGGACCGCCTGCAGCCGTTCGCGGACCGGATCACGCTGGTACACACCCGATACGACGGTATCCCCGACGCGCTGGCGCAGGCCGGCAGGCCCGCCCGGCGCTCGGTGCGCGCGATCCTGATGGACCTGGGTGTGTCGTCCATGCAACTCGACGAGGCCGACCGCGGGTTCGCCTATTCGGTCGACGCGCCGCTGGACATGCGGATGGATCCCAGCACCGGGCCCACCGCCGCCGATGTGCTCAACACCTACACCCACGGCGATCTGGCCCGGGTGCTGAAGGTCTACGGCGAGGAGCGGTTCGCCGGGCGGATCGCCTCGGAGGTCGTGAAACGCCGGACACGGCAACCGTTCACGACCAGCGCGCAGCTGGTCGAGGTGCTCTACGACGCCATTCCCGCGGCCACCCGCCGCACCGGTGGTCATCCCGCCAAGCGCACGTTCCAGGCGCTGCGCGTCGAGGTGAACCGGGAGCTGGAATCGCTCGAGGCCGCGCTGCCGGCGGCCCTGGACGCGCTGGAGATCGGCGGGCGCATCGTCGTCATGTCGTACCAGTCCCTGGAGGACAAGCTGGTCAAGCAGCTGTTCGCGCAGGAGTCCGCCTCCCGGACCCCGGTCGACCTGCCCATGGAGTTGCCGGGTATGGGACCGGCGTTCCGGGTGCTGACCCGGGGCGCGGAGAAAGCCACGCCGGACGAGATCGAGGAGAATCCGCGCGCCGCACCGGTCCGGATGCGAGCGGCGGAACGGATCACGGACGGTACGGGTCGGGGCGACAGTCATCCGAACAGGTCAGGGGAGGCGAGACGATGAGCGTGCGGACACGGGTGGACGCACCGAAGCGGCGAACCGCGGCATCGAAGCAGGCGTCGGGTCAGAATCCGAAGCAGGCTCCGAATCGAGTACCGCATCCGGCGATGCCGAAGCCGGTGACCGGGCTGCCGGCGGTATCGCCGGACACTCCGGTGGGTCCGCGGCGCGTGGCGGCCGACCGGGAGAAGTCCGGTGCGGCCGAACGGGCCTACGAGCGGCGGCGCAACCGCACCACCAGCCGGGAGAAGCTGCCCCCGCTGCCGGCCCGGACCGGGTCGGTGATGTCGGGCCGCATCCCGTTCGTGACGGCGATCCTCGCCATGCTCGGCTGTGGTCTGGCGGCGACGCTGCTGCTGACCACCCGGGCCGCGGAGGACAGCTACCAACTCGGCGATGCCCGCCGCACCAACCGCGAACTCGCCGACGAGCAGGCGGCGCTGCAACGCGAGGTGGCCAAGGACGATTCGGCCCCCGCGCTGGCCGA
Source organism: Nocardia sp. BMG111209 (assembly GCF_000381925.1). Taxonomy (NCBI): domain Bacteria; kingdom Bacillati; phylum Actinomycetota; class Actinomycetes; order Mycobacteriales; family Nocardiaceae; genus Nocardia; species Nocardia sp. BMG111209. The sequence continues at coordinate 3,681,006 of NZ_KB907307.1, read as the reverse complement.
CCGCGCCCGCGAACTGGGCATGATCCCGGCCAAGGATCCGGTGCGCCTGGTGGTGGCGCCGGACGGCAGCGTCACCGTGATCGGTAAGGAGATACCGCAGCAGGGTGGCCCGGTGCCGCCGCTGAACGTGTCGCCGACCGCGCCGGCCGCCGCGCCGCCGAAACTGGCTCAGGCCCAGGGCGAACGGGTCGTCCCGGTCAGCCCGCCGCGCTCGGCCACCAGCGTGCAGGCGGCGCCGACGCCGGGTGTGCCCAATGCCGTCGCCTCGCCCGCCGCGCACGCGGTGGCCCCGCAGGCGGCCCAGGCGGTGCCCGGTCCGGTCACCCCGAACCAGCTGGTGACGGTTCCGGCTGCCGACGGGGCCGTGCGATGAGTCCCGGCGGCCGGGCCCAGCAGCCCCGCGGCCGGGCTCCGGCTCGGGTGCGGCGGCCGGGCCGGCCGCGCAAGTCCACCTCCCGATCCGGAGCCGCAGCTGATTCGTCGCTGCGGCTCCGGTTCGGAGTGGGCCGGATCATCATGCTGATCGCACTGCTGATGGTCGCGGTGCAGCTGCTCTGGATCCAGACGGTGTCCGCGCCGAAGCTGTCGGCGGAGGCCGCCAGCCAGCGCATCGTCAACACCCCGGACTACGCGCTGCGCGGGCCGATCACGGATCGGTACGGCAAGTCGCTCGCGTTCACGATCACCACGAAATCGCTGACCTTCCAGCCGGTGACGGTCCGCAAACAGCTGGCCGCCGCGCACGCGAAGAATCCCAAGGCGCCCGAACCGGATCAGCGGTTGCAGGTAATCGCCAAGGGCATCCGGCAGCGGCTGGGCCCGGACGGCCCGTCGGAGAACGATCTGCTGGCGAAACTGCGCAGCGACGACACCTTCACCTATCTGGCCCGCAACGTCGATGCCCGGGTGGCCACCGAGATCACCGACCAGTTCGCGGAGGTGGGCGGCGACCGGCAGGACACCCGCATCTATCCGGGTGGTTCGCTGGCCGCGAACGTGCTCGGCGCCACCGGCTGGGACGGGCACGGGCAGATCGGCCTGGAGTCGTCGCTGGACGCGGTGCTGGCCGGCACCGACGGTTCGCACACCTACGACCAGGGGTCCGACGGCGCGATCATTCCCGGCAGCGAGCGCGACCGCCAGCCCGCGGTCAACGGCAACGGTGTGGAGCTGACCCTCGACTCGGATCTGCAGTACTACGTGCAGCAGCAGATCCAGCAGGCCAAGGAGATGTCCGGCGCGCAGGACGCGTCGGCGGTCGTGCTCGACGCGCACACCGGGCAGGTGCTCGCGATGGCCAACGACAGCACCTTCAATCCGAGCCTGAACGCGCAGTACTGGGGTTCGTCGAATATGGGCAATCCCGCGGTGACCGACGGTTTCGAGCCCGGCTCGGTGAACAAGATCGTGACCGCGGCCGCCGCCATCGAGTACGGGCTCACCACCCCGGACGAGGTGTTCGAGGTGCCGGGCAGTATCGATATGGGCGGTGTCACCGTCGCCGACGCCTGGCAGCACGGGGTCACGCCGTTCACCACCACGGGCATCTTCGGCAAGTCGTCCAACGTCGGCACCCTGATGCTGGCGCAGCGGGTCCGCGAGGACCGCTACGCCGATATGCTCAAGCGCTTCGGCCTCGGCCAGCGCACCGGCGTCGGCCTGCCGGGTGAGAGCGCCGGCATCGTGCCCGCGCGCGACCAGTGGTCCGGTTCCACCTTCGCCAACCTGCCGATCGGCCAGGGTCTTTCGATGACCCTGTTGCAGATGACCGGGATGTACCAGGCGATCGCCAACGACGGTGTGCGGGTGCCGCCGCGCATCGTGCGGGCCCGGGTCGGGCCGGACGGCTCCCGCACCGAGGAACCGGCGCCGGCGGGCACCCGGGTGGTGAGCGTGGACACCGCGCGCACCCTGCGGCAGATGTTCGAGGCCGTGGTGCAGCGCGATCCGATGGGGTACCAGCAGGGCACCGGTCCGTCCGGCGCCGTGGAGGGCTATCAGATCGCCGGGAAGACCGGGACCGCGCAACAGATCGATCAGCACTGCAAGTGCTATTCCAACGATCGCTACTGGATCACGTTCGCGGGAATCGCGCCGGCCGATCAGCCGCGCTACGTCGTGGGCATCATGCTGGACGCGCCGATCCGCAGCTCCGACGGCAGCGGCGGGCAGTCGGCGGCGCCGCTGTTCCACAACATCGCCTCCTGGGTGTTGCAGCGTGACCGCATCCCGCCGTCCACGGAACCGGTGAAACAGCTTGTCCTACAGGCCATGTAGCCTTCGCGGGGATGGGCCCGCAGCGCGGCGGTGCGGCGATTCGGCGGCCGCGTTGCCCGACCGTGATCGATCGTCGGTAACCTGACTCGTCGATCCGATTCCGTCCGTTGTGAGATAGCACCACCAGACCCATCACCCGATCGAGAGGAGCCACGTGCCCGTGCCGCCCAGCCCGCAGGCGCTGCGCCCGGCCGTGCCGCCGTCGACGGCGTTGCGCGCGGTCGCCGACCTGGCCAGAGCCCGCTACAGCGGCGATCCGGACCGGCTGGCGCGGGTCGTCGTCACCGGTGTCGAGCAGCGCTCCCAGGCGGTGCGGCCGGGCGATCTGTTCGCCGGGCTGGCCGGGGCGCAGGCGCACGGGGCCCGCTTCGCACCCGATGCGATCGCCGCCGGTGCGGTGGCGGTGCTGACCGATCCGGCCGGGGCCGAACTGATCGGCGCGGTGGACGTTCCCGTGCTGGTGCACGACGATCCGCGCGCGGTGCTCGGCGGGCTGTCCGCCGCCATCTACGGCCACCCGTCGCGGCGGTTGCAGATCATCGGCATCACCGGCACCTCGGGCAAGACCACCACCTCGTATCTGGTGGAGGCGGGCCTGGCCGCGGCCGGCCTGCGGACCGCGCTCATCGGCACCATCGAGACCCGCATCGACGGGCAGCGGGTGCCGAGCGCGCTGACCACGCCGGAGGCGCCGCAGCTGCACGCCATGTTCGCGCTCATGGTCGAGCGCGGGGTGCAGGCGGTGGTCATGGAGGTGTCCAGCCACGCGCTGGTGCTGGGCCGCGTCGACGGGGTCGAATTCGAGGTCGGCGCGTTCACCAACCTGTCGCAGGATCACCTGGACTTCCACGCCGATTTCGAGGACTACTTCGCCGCCAAGCGCCGGCTGTTCGAGCCCGAATCGCCGACCGCCGCGCGCACCTGCGTGGTCTGCGTCGACGACGCCTGGGGCCGGCGGCTGGTCCGCGAGGTCGGCGGCCGCACCACGGTCGTGACGACGGCGACCCAGCAGAGCCCCACCGGTGAGGCCGAACCCGATTGGACCCTGGTCGGCGCCACCACCGTGCGCGGCGGCGGCCAGGAGTTCACCATCGCCGGCCTCGGCGTGAAAACCGATGTGCGACTTCGGCTTCCGGGCCGATACAACGTGGCGAACGCGCTGCTGGCGGTGGCCGTGTGCGCGACCGCGGGTATCGATGCCACGGTGGCCGCCGCGGCGCTGGCCGAGGTGGACGTGCCCGGCCGGATGCAGCGGGTCGACGCCGGTCAGGACTTCCTGGCCGTGGTCGACTACGCGCACAAGCCGGCCGCGGTCGAATCCGTGATCGCGACGCTGCGGGAGTATGCGAAGCAGACCGGCGGCAGGCTGGCCGTGGTGGTCGGCGCCGGCGGCGACCGCGATGCCGGTAAGCGTCCGCTGATGGGCGCCACCGCCGCGCGCGGCGCCGAACTGCTGATCATCACCGACGACAATCCGCGCAGCGAGGATCCGGCGGAGATCCGGGCCGCGGTCCGCGCGGGCGCGCTGGGGATCGCGGAATCCGAACGCGGCGAGGTGGCCGAGATCGGCGACCGCGCCGCGGCGATAACCGCCGCCGTCGACTGGGCCCGGCCCGGCGACATCGTGCTGGTGGCGGGCAAGGGCCATGAGACAGGGCAGGAGATCGCCGGTGTGAAGTATCCGTTCGACGACCGCGAGGTAGTGGCGGCGGCCCTGCATCGGAAGACGAAGGACCAGACAGCTTCATGATCGAAATGACTCTGCGGGAGGTCGCGGAGGTCGTCGGCGGAACACTGCACGACGTTCCCGATCCCGCGGTGACGGTAACCGGCGCGGTCGAATTCGACTCGCGCCGCATCAGTCCCGGCGACCTGTTCCTGGCCCTGCCCGGCGAACATGTCGACGGGCACGATTTCGCGGCGGCCGCGGTGGCCGCCGGGGCGGTGGCCGTGCTGGCCTCCCGTCCGGTCGGCGTGCCGGCCATCGTCGTCGAGCCGTCGGCCGGGCAGTCCGGCCGGGCGCTGGCGCTCGCGCACGACGTCGGCGGTTCCGGTGCGGCGGTGCTGGCCGCGCTGGCCGCCCTGGCCCGCGCCAACGTGGACCGGCTGGTCGCGGCCGGCGGGCTGACCGTGGTCGGCGTCACCGGATCCTCCGGTAAGACCTCCACCAAAGACCTTCTGGCCCATGTGCTCTCGCCGCTGGGACCGGTGGTCGCCCCGCCCGGATCCTTCAACAACGAACTCGGACATCCGTGGACGGTGCTGCGCGCGGACGCCGGCACCCGCTTCCTGGTCCTGGAACTGTCCGCGCGCGGGCACGGGCACATCAAGGCCCTCACCGAGATCGCCCCGCCGAGTATCGGGGTCGTGCTCAACGTCGGCACCGCGCACCTCGGTGAGTTCGGCGGCCGCGCGGCCATCGCCCAGGCGAAGGGCGAACTGGTCGAGGCGCTGCCGTCGTCCGGGGTCGCGGTGCTCAACGCCGACGACCCGAATGTGATCGCGATGTCGAGCCGGACCGCCGCCCGCGTGGTGTCGGTCGGGCAGTCGACCGGCGCGGACGTGCGGGCCACCGACGTGCGTCTCGACGAGGCCGCGCGGGCCCGGTTCACGCTGCACACCGGGGATGACCGTATCGAGGTGCGGCTGGGCGTGCACGGCGAGCATCAGGTGGGCAACGCGCTGTCCGCCGCGGCGGTGGCGCTGGAGTGTGGCGCCGACCTCGCGACGGTGGCCGCGGCGCTGTCCGAGGCGCGCGCCGTCTCGGCCCATCGCATGGACGTGCGCACCCGCGCCGACGGCGTGACCGTCGTCAACGACGCCTACAACGCCAATCCGGATTCGGTCCGGGCGGCATTGAAGGCGCTGGTCACGATGTCCCGGACCGGCGACACGCCCGACGGGCAACCGCGCCGCAGCTGGGCGGTGCTCGGCGAGATGGCCGAACTGGGCGACGATGCCGTGATCGAGCACGACCGGATCGGCCGGCTCGTGGTGCGGCTGGACGTGGACCGGCTGATCGTGGTCGGCACCGACCGACCGGCGCGCGCGCTGCATCAGGGCGCGGTACAGGAAGGTTCGTGGGGCGAGGAGTCCGTGCTGGTACCCGATATCGACTCGGCGCTCGAACTGCTCGACGCCGAGGTCGCGGCCGGTGACGTGGTGCTGGTCAAGGCGTCGAACTCCGCCGGGTTGTGGAAGGTGGCCGAACATCTCGTCGCCGCCGGGCCGGGCGCGTCGCAGCCGGGCCCGCCGCTCGCGTCGCAGTCGACTACGGAGGCCGCCCGATGAGGCAGATTCTGTTCGCCGCGGCGATCGCGCTGACGGTGTCGATCCTGTTGACGCCGTTGCTGATTCGCATGTTCGCGCGGCGCGGCTTCGGCCAGGAGATCCGGATCGACGGTCCGGAGAGCCACAAGGCCAAGCGCGGCACGCCCACCATGGGTGGCGTCGCGATCATGCTCGGCATGTGGGCCGGTTACCTCGGTTCGCACCTGATCGGCATCGGATACCGGGCCGAGGGCCCGACCGCCTCGGGCCTGCTGGTGCTGGGACTGTCCACCGCGCTCGGTGCGGTCGGCTTCCTGGACGACTTCATCAAGCTGCGCAAGCAGCGCAATCTGGGCCTGACCGCGGCCGGGAAGTACATCGGCCAACTGGGTTCCGCCATCGTGTTCGGTGTGCTGGCGCTGCACAGCGTGGGCTCGGGCGGCCGGACCCCGGCCAGCCGGCATCTGTCCTACGTGCGCGACATCAACACGGTGTCGATGAGCGTGATCGTCTTCCTGGCCTTCGTCTGCCTGGTCGTGGTCGCCTGGTCGAACGCGGTGAATCTCACCGACGGCCTGGACGGCCTCGCGGCCGGCTCGATGAGCCTGGTGCTGGGTTCCTATGTGGTGATCAGCTTCTGGCAGTACTACCACGCCTGCGAGGTCAAGGTGGAGCCCGGCTGCTACAACGTGCGCGACCCGCTGGACCTGGCCCTGGTCTGTGCGGCGGGTGCGGCGGCCTGTATCGGATTCCTGTGGTGGAACGCGGCTCCCGCGAAGATCTTCATGGGCGACACGGGTTCGCTGGCGCTCGGCGGCCTGCTGGCCGGGCTGTCCATCACCACCCGCACCGAACTGCTGATGGTGGTCATCGGCGCGCTGTACGTCGCCGAGGCGGCCTCGGTGGTGTTGCAGATCGTGGTCTTCAAGACGACGCGCAACCGATTGTTCAAGATGGCGCCGTTCCACCACCACTTCGAACTGTCCAAATGGGCAGAGACTACGGTGATCATTCGGTTCTGGTTGCTGGCGGGCATCGCGGCCGCGGTCGGACTGGGCTTGTTCTACAGCGAATACCTCTCTCAGGTCGGGTAACAGGCATATGGTCGAACACACTCCGCGGGCCCTGCGCTCACCTGGCCCCATGCTCGAATTTCTGCGTGGCAGAGACGTTCTGGTGGCCGGTTGGGGCGTGTCGGGCCGGTCGCTGATCGAGCCGCTGCACGATATCGGCGCCCGCCCGGTGGTCACCGACGCCGGGGAGAAGGCGCTGGCCGAGGCCGCCGAACTCGGCCTCGCGACCGCGCCCGGCGAGGAGCTCACGCTACCCGGCGCACTGGGCCGGTTCGCGCTGGTCATCACCAGTCCCGGCTGGCGGCCCGACTCACCGGTGCTGGTCTCGGCCGTGACCGAGGGCATCCCGGTCTGGGGCGACGTCGAATTCGCCTGGTGGGTCGATCAGGCCCGGCTGTACGGGCCGGTGCGCAAATGGCTGGTCATCACCGGCACCAACGGCAAGACCACCACCACCCAGATGACGCACGCGATCCTGCGGGCCGCCGGCGTCCCCAGCGTCGCCTGCGGCAACATCGGACTGCCGATCCTGGACGCGCTGCGGCGCACGCCGGGCCCGCAGGTGCTCGCGGTGGAGCTGTCCTCCTTCCAATTGCACTGGGCCCCTTCGGTCCGCCCGGAGGCGGGCGTGGTGCTCAACGTCGCCGAGGACCATCTCGACTGGCACGGCGGCCTGGACGCCTACGCCGCGGCCAAGGCCCGCGCGCTGACCGGCCGGGTCGGCGTCGTCGGCCTGGACGATCCGGTCGCGGGCGCGCTGGCCCGCAAGTCCCGGGCCCGCCGCACGGTCGGCTTCCGGATCGGCGTACCGGCCGACGGTGAGCTGGGTGTGGTCGACGGCAAACTGCTGGACCGAGCCTTCACCAAGGCCGCGATCCTCGCCGAGGTCGGCGACATCAGCCCGCCGGGTCCCGCCGGGGTCGCGGACGCGCTGGCCGCCGCCGCGCTGACCCGATCCATCGATGTGGCGCCGCAATTCGTCAAGGAGGGGTTGCAGGAGCACAAGGTCGGCCCGCACCGGGCGGCGTTCGTCCGGGAGGTCGGCGGCGTCGAATTCGTCGACGATTCGAAGGCCACCAATCCGCACGCGGCCCGCTCGTCGATCCTGGCCCACCCGCAGGTGGTCTGGCTCGCCGGCGGTCAGCTCAAGGGCGCGCACGTCGAGGATCTGGTCGAGGAGGTGGCCGATCGGCTCGTCGCGGCGGTGCTGTTCGGTCTCGACGCGCACACGATCGCGGAGGCGATGACGCGACACGCCCCCGATGTCCCCGTGGTGGTGCTCGATCCGGACGACGATGCCGGTATGGGTGTGGACGCGGTGATGGCGCGCGCGGTGCGGATCGCCGCCCGCTACGCCGGACGCGGCGATACGGTGCTGCTCGCGCCGGCCGCCGCCTCGCTGGACATGTTCGCCGACTACACCCATCGCGGCCGCAGTTTCGTCGCGGCGGTGCAGGCGCTCGACGAGGGAGATATCGGGAGCCCGCAATGAGCGAGGCGGGCGCCGCGACGACCGGCACCGGGCACAAGGCCGCGGGTGCCACCTGGTTCGGCGCCTGGCTCGCCCGCCCGCTCGCCTCCTTCCATCTGATCGTCACCATCGCCACCCTGCTGACACTGCTGGGCCTGGTGATGGTGCTGTCGGCGTCGAGCGTCGAGGCGTACGCCGCCGACGGTTCGGCCTATTCGCTGTTCGTGCAGCAGGCGATGTTCGCGACGGTCGGCGCGGTGCTGTTCTATCTGGCGCTGCGGGTGCCGCTGTGGCGGCTGCGGCAGTTGTCGTTCCCGATCTTCGCGCTGTCGGTGCTGGCGCTGGTGCTGGTGCTGATCCCGGGAATCGGTTCGTCGGTGCAGGGTTCGCGGCGCTGGTTCGTGATCGGGCCGCTGTCGATCCAGCCGTCGGAGATCGTCAAGGTGACGCTCATCGTCTGGGGCGCGCATCTGCTGGTGGCCCGGCGCGCGCTGGTCGGCTCGCGCGCGACCTACAAGGACGTGATGGTGCCGCTGGTACCCGCGGGCCTGCTGGTGTGCCTGCTGGTGGTGTTGCAGCCCAACCTGTCCACGACCATCGCGCTGGGCCTGATCCTGGCGGCGCTGCTGTGGTTCGGCGGGCTGCCGGTCCGGCTGTTCGTGACGATCTCGGTATCGGGCCTGGTCGCCGCGGGCGTGCTGGCGCTGTCCGCCGGTTATCGGTCCAATCGCATGCGCGCCTTCTTCAATCCCGGCGACGATCCGCAGGGCATCAACTATCAGGCGCGGCAGGCGTTGTTCTCCCTGGCCGACGGCGGCATCTGGGGCCGCGGTCTGGGGCAGAGCCGGGCCAAGTGGAGCTATCTGCCCAACGCGCACAACGACTTCATCTTCGCGATCATCGGCGAGGAGCTGGGCTTCCTGGGCTGTGCCTTGGTGCTCGGGCTGTTCGCCCTGTTCGTCTACACCGGCCTGCGGATCGCGAGCCGCTCGGTGGATCCGTTCCTGCGGTTGCTCACCGCGACCGCGACCACCTGGATCACCGGTCAGGCGCTGATCAACATCGGTTATGTGGTGGGCCTGCTGCCGGTCACCGGCCTGCAGCTGCCACTGGTGTCGGCGGGCGGTTCCTCGCTGGCGATCACGCTGCTGATGTTCGGGCTGATCGCCAACGCGGCCCGGCACGAGCCGGAGGCGGTGGTGGCGCTGCACGGCGGTCAGGACGGCCGGTTCAGCCGCCTGCTGCGGCTGCCCAAGCCCGAGCTGTACACCGCGCCGCGCCCGCGCGCGGCCGCGAAGGCCGCGCCGAAGAAGAAGACCCAGCCGGCTCCCCGCGGTGAATCGGCCCGGGGCCGGCGCGGCGGTTCGGGCCGGCCGGCCCGCCGCTCGGTGGATTCGGACTCCTCGCGCCGGGCGGGCAACCAGCCTCGCGGCAGCCGGTCGTGGCGGTCGACCCGGGCGTGGGAGCCGAGCTATCCGACGACACACGCACGAGACAGGGGCAAACCGAGGTGACCGAGTCGATGGCCGTGGAACGACCGCTGTCGGTGATCGTGGCCGGTGGCGGGACGGCGGGGCATATCGAGCCCGCCATGGCCGTCGCCGACGCGCTGCGGCGCCGGGATCCGGCGATCCGGATCACCGCGCTGGGTACCGAACGCGGGCTGGAGACCAGGCTGGTGCCGGAACGCGGATATCCGCTGGAGCTGATCCCGCCGGTTCCGTTGCCGCGCAAGCCGACCGCCGACCTGCTGCGCCTGCCGGGCCGGATCCGGGCGTCGGTGGCCCGCACCCGCGCGATCATCGATGCGGTGGAGGCCGACGTGATCGTCGGCTTCGGCGGTTATGTGGCGCTGCCCGCCTACCTCGCGGCCGGTCGCGGCCTGCGCGGCCGCCGCCGGGTGCCGATCGTGGTGCACGAGGCGAATGCCAAGGCCGGGATCGCCAACAAGATCGGCGCGCGGTTCGCCACCCGGGTACTGGCGGCGGTGCCGGGATCGGGAGTCCACGGCCGCGGGCGGCCCACAGGTGACGGCCGGGGACGAGCGGAGGCCGAGATCGTCGGCATCCCGGTGCGGCAGTCCATCTCGACGCTGGACCGGCCGGGGCTGCGGGCCGAGGCCCGCGCGCACTTCGGGCTGCCCGCCGCGGGCCCGGTGCTGCTGGTGTTCGGCGGTTCCCAGGGCGCGCGCTCGCTGAACGAGGCGGTCTCGGGTGCGGCCGCGCAGCTCACCGCGGCGGGTGTCTCGGTGCTGCACGCGCACGGCCCCAAGAACACCCTCGACATCTCCGGCGTGGATCCGGACCTCCCCGCGAAATATGTCGCGGTCCCGTATCTGTCCCGGATGGATCTGGCCTACGCCGCGGCGGACGCGGCGGTGTGCCGATCGGGTGCGATGACCGTGGCCGAGGTGTCGGCGGTCGGGCTGCCCGCGTTCTATGTCCCGCTGCCGCACGGCAACGGGGAGCAGGAGCTCAACGCGCGCCCGATCGTGTCACTGGGCGGTGGCAGAATCGTTCCCGACGCGGAACTGACGCCGAAGTACGTGATCGACGAGGTGGTCCCGGTGCTCGGCGATCCGGTCCGGCTGTCCGGTATGGCCGTGGCCGCCGCGGGGGCCGGGCATCGGGATGCCGCCGACGAGGTGGCACGAATCGTGGTGGAGGTGATCGGCCGGTGACGGAAACGGACAGGACGACCGACGACAACCCGGGCGTGGGCGACCCGGCGCGGAACGCGACCACGGACCGCCCCGCGCGGGTCCGGGAGGAGACCGAGTTACCCGAGCTGCTGCGCCGGGTGCACATGGTCGGCATCGGCGGTGCCGGCATGTCCGGTATCGCGCGCATCCTGCTGGCCCGCGGTGGCGCGGTATCCGGTTCGGACGCCAAGGAGAGCCGCGGCGTGCTGGCGCTGCGGGCCCGCGGCGCGGCGGTGCGCATCGGGCACGACGCCAACGCGCTCGACCTGCTGCCCGGCGGCCCGACCGCGGTGGTCACCACCTACGCCGCCATCCCGAAGACCAATCCCGAACTGGTGGAGGCGAATCGGCGCGGCGTGCCGGTATTGCTGCGGCCCACCGTGCTGGCCGAGCTGATGCGCGGGCACCACACCCTGCTGGTGTCGGGTACGCACGGCAAGACCTCCACCACCTCGATGCTGGTGGTCTCGTTGCAGCACTGCGGTTTCGACCCGTCCTTCGCGGTCGGCGGCGAGCTCAACGAGGCGGGCACCAACGCGCACCACGGCACCGGCGGCATCTTCGTCGCCGAGGCCGACGAGTCGGACGGCTCACTGCTGCAATACGAGCCGGATGTCGCGGTGGTCACCAACATCGAGTCCGACCATCTGGACTACTTCGGCACGCTGGAGGCGTACGTCCGGGTCTTCGACGATTTCGTCGCGCGGCTGCGGCCGGGCGGCCTGCTGGTGGTGTGCCTGGACGATCCGGGTGCGCGCGGTCTGGCCGAACGGGTCACCGCCCGAGACGATCTCGACATCCGGGTGCTCGGCTACGGTTCCGGCGAACTCGCCGACGCACCGGTGCCGGTGGGGGTGCGGCTGCTCAACTGGGAGCCGCGCGATGTCGGCGGCGTCGCCACGGTGCAACTGGCCGACGAATCCGCCCCACGCACACTGCGTTTGTCGGTACCGGGCCGGCACATGGCGCTCAACGCGCTCGGTGCGCTGCTGGCCGCCCGCGACGCGGGCGCCGAACTCGCCGAGGTGCTGCAGGGCCTGGAGGGTTTCGGCGGCGTGCACCGGCGGTTCCAGTTCGTCGGCCGGGAGAACGGGGTGCGGGTCTTCGACGACTACGCCCACCATCCGACCGAGGTGCGCGCGGTCCTCGGCGCCGCGGGGGAACTGGTCCGGCAGGAGGCCGCCGACGGCGCGCGTTCCCGGCCGGGCCGGGTCATCGTGGTGTTCCAGCCCCATCTCTACAGTCGCACCGCGACATTCGCGGCCGACTTCGGCGCCGCCCTGGATCTGGCCGACGAGGTCGTGGTGCTCGACGTGTACGGCGCCCGGGAGGAACCGCTGCCCGGAGTGAGCGGTGCGCTGGTGGCCCAGTCGGTCACCCGGCCCGTGCACTACCAACCCGATATGTCACGTGTCGGCAGGCAGACGGCGAATCTGGCCCGCCCCGGCGATGTCGTGATCACCATGGGCGCGGGCGATGTCACCATGCTCGGCAGTCAGATCCTCGACGGCCTGCGGGTGCGCCCGTCGTCCGGTCGATGACCGGCGGCCTCGACGACCCGGACACCGCGCCGGGCGCCGACGCCGGATCCGGGCGTGCCGCAACGGCATCGGCGAGCCGTACCGCGGCCGGATCCGCGCCGCGGCCGGGATCACGGTCCGCGGCGGACACGCTCGAGTTCGAGGCGTCCGAGCCCGGAGGGCCGGGGGATGCCGGGTGGCGCGGTCTGGCCGATTCGCCGGCGGGGCGGCTGGCCGTGCGGGTGCTCCCGGTGTTCGGGGTGCTGATCCTGCTCGCCGGGGTCGCCTGGTTCTCGCCCGCGCTGGCGGTCCGGACGATCCGCATCGAGGGCCTGTCGGCGTTGTCCGAGCAGCAGATTCACGCGGCGCTGGCGGTACCGAAGGGCCGATCCATGCTCCGCATCGATACCGATGCGATGGCCGCCCGGGTGGCGGCGCTGCCGCGGGTGCGTTCGGCGCGGGTGCAGCGGGTGTTCCCGTCGACGGTCCGGGTGACCGTCGCCGAGCGGATGCCCGCGCTGTACTTCGACGGTCCGGACGGATCGCATCTGATCGACAGCGACAGCGTCGAATTCGCCATCGAGGAGGCGCCGGCCACGCTGCCCAAGCTCACCACCGACCATCCCGGCGGTAGCGATCCGGTTACCAGGGCGGCGGTCGAGGTGCTCGACGCCACCCCGCCGGAACTGCGGGAGCAGGTGGGAGAGGTTGTCGCGCGGTCGGTTTCGGATGTATCGCTCACCCTGCGCGACGGCCGCATCGTGTTGTGGGGCGGCCCCGCCGATTCCACGCGCAAGGCGGCGGTGGTGCTCCCGATCCTGTCCCGGCCCGGCACGCTGTTCGATGTATCCAGCCCGGATCTGGTGACGGTAAGGTAGTGATACCCGTTGTGCCTTCGGAGTTTTCGCTGAGGACCCGATCCCGGCGGGGCGTCCGGAAGGCCGATTCACCGTGCCGTGAACGGCCGTTCGCGATACGATGCGGGGCGGGCTCTGACGAGATATGAATCGCACAAGATTCTGACCTCGTCTCGGCGCGCCTGCGCGCGGATTGCGACCGGTGCGAATAGCGTTCCGCACCAGTCACATACTTGACATAACGCTAACCCTATGGTTGAGGTTTAGGGTTTGCCCGGGGGGCTACCCCCGGTGGACCAGCCGAGTCGTCCAAGTGGTCGGCGTGTGCCGAGCATCCGAAAACGACAGGCTTGAGATCGAAGGAAGGCGAGAGCCCATGACGCCCCCGCACAACTACCTTGCTGTGATCAAGGTCGTCGGTATCGGCGGCGGCGGCGTGAACGCCGTCAACCGGATGATCGAGCAGGGACTCAAGGGAGTCGAATTCATCGCGGTCAACACGGACGCGCAGGCGCTGCTCATGAGTGATGCGGACGTCAAGCTCGACGTGGGACGGGAACTCACCCGCGGCCTCGGTGCCGGCGCCGACCCGGAGGTCGGGCGCAAGGCCGCCGAGGACCACAAGGACGAGATCGAAGAGGTGCTCAAGGGCGCCGACATGGTCTTCGTCACCGCCGGTGAGGGCGGTGGTACGGGTACCGGTGGCGCCCCCGTGGTGGCCAGCATCGCCCGCAAGCTGGGCGCGCTGACCATCGGCGTGGTGACCCGGCCGTTCTCGTTCGAGGGCAAGCGCCGCAGCAACCAGGCCGAGGCCGGTATCCAGGCGCTGCGCGAGTCCTGCGACACGCTCATCGTCATCCCGAACGATCGGCTGCTGCAGCTCGGCGACGCCCAGGTCAGCCTGATGGACGCCTTCCGTTCCGCGGACGAGGTGCTGCTCAACGGTGTTCAGGGCATCACCGACCTGATCACCACCCCGGGCCTGATCAACGTCGACTTCGCCGACGTCAAGAGCGTCATGTCCGGCGCGGGCTCGGCCCTCATGGGTATCGGTTCCTCCCGTGGCGACGGCCGGGCGGTGAAAGCGGCCGAGGCGGCGATCAATTCGCCGCTGCTGGAGGCGTCCATGGACGGCGCCCACGGCGTGCTGCTGTCTATCGCGGGCGGTTCGGATCTCGGCCTGTTCGAGATCAACGAGGCGGCCTCGCTGGTGCAGGAGGCCGCGCACATCGAGGCCAACATCATCTTCGGTACCGTGATCGACGATTCGCTCGGCGACGAGGTGCGGGTCACCGTGATCGCGGCCGGCTTCGACGGCTCCGGCCCGTCCCGCCGGGTCGAGACCGTCACGCGCAGTACCTTCACCGCCGGTCGCGCCGGCGAGGTCGGCCAGAGTCAGCAGCGCGGCATCGAATCCGCCGCGCCCGCACCGGCTCCGGCGGTGACCCCGGCGGCCGCGCCCGCGCCGGGCATCACCCGCGGCCCGGCCCCGTCGTACGAAACCCCGCGCACGGGCGCCGATCCCACGGTCGCGCAGAATTCGCGCTCGCACATCCAGCCCCCGGACGAGGATTCCGACGACGACGTCGACGTCCCCTCCTTCATGCGGCGCTGAGTCCGGCCGAATCGACGCCCGCGCGGCAGGTCCGCGCGGGCGTATCCATGTGTGGCCGACCGGATTTCGCGTCCGGCGCGGCCCGCCGCCGGCGGGTCTCGCGGAAAGGTGTGCGAGGTCACGATCGGTGGGTGCGGTGCTGTGTGCTTGCTGGTACACAGTGGGTATGTCCCAGTCGACAGATTTCGATGGCACCGGGGTGCTTCCCCGCCGAACGTCCCACCGAGCCGCCCTCGGGGTGGACCTGTGACCGAATCCGGAGGCGTCGACGTGCACGACCGAACGGGCGAGCGTGCGGACCGGCCGGTCCGCACCCGCCGGGTGACCACCACCCGAGCCGGGGGCTTCTCCGCCGCCCCGTACGGCTCGTTCAATCTGGGTGATCACGTCGGCGACGACCCGGAGGCCGTGCGCCGCAACCGGATCCGCCTGGCCGAGGGTATCGGCCTGACCCCGGACCGGCTGGTGTGGATGGAACAGGTGCACGGCCGCGGCGTGGAGATCGTCGACGGCCCGCGGTCCGAGGCGGTCCCGGTCACCGACGCACTCGTGACCACGGTGCCCGAACTGGCACTGGTGGTGCTCAGCGCCGACTGCGTCCCGCTGCTGCTGTCCGACGACGAGGCCGGGGTGATCGCGGCCGTGCACGCGGGCCGGGTGGGCGCGCGGATCGGTATCGTGCCGCGGGTGCTGGCGGCGATGCGATCGGTCGGCGCGAAACCGGAGCGGATCGGCGCCTTCCTGGGCCCGGCCGCCAGCGGCCGGCAGTACGAGGTGCCCGCCGCCATGCGCGCCGACGTCGAGGCGCATCTGCCCGGCAGCGCGACCACCACCGCGAAGGGCACCCCCGGCCTGGACCTGCGCGCGGGTATCCGGCGGCAACTGGAACAGGCCGGCGTCGGCGCGATCGCGGTCGACCCGCGCTGCACCATCGAGGACGCGACGTTGTTCAGCCATCGCCGCGGCGCACCGACCGGCCGCATCGCCGGTGTCGTCTGGATGGAATACGTCACTGCGGGGGAGTCGTCGCTATGACCACCGGACCGGAGCCGGCCGCGGCCCGGGGACCCGTTGCCGCCGCACCGGTTCCGGCGCGTACCGCCGAGCTCAGCGCGGCCCTGACCGGGTTGCTGGACCGTATCGCCGCGGCCTGCCGGGCCGCCGGACGCGATCCGGCGACGGTGAAATTACTTCCCGTCACGAAATTCTTTCCGGCCTCCGATATCGAAATCCTCTATCACCTGGGCCGCCGGGAATTCGGCGAATCACGGGAACAGGAGGCCGCCGGCAAAGCGGACGGACTGAGCGGTCTTTCACCGATCCGATGGCACATGATCGGCCGTTTGCAGCGCAACAAGGCGAAATCGGTCGCGCGCTGGGCGGCAGTGGCGCACTCGGTCGACAGCGAACGGTTGGCAACCGCACTCGACCAGGGGGTTTCGGTGGCCCGTGACACAGGTCACCGCGACGGTCCGCTGGCGGTGTTGCTGCAAGTGAGCCTGGACCGCGACCCGGGCCGCGGCGGCGTCGCCCCGGCCGATCTGGCGGCCCTCGCCGATCTGGTCGAGCGGGCCGAGAACCTGCAGCTGGCAGGCCTGATGGCGATTCCGCCGTTGGATACCGACCCGGCGGCGGCGTTCGCCCGGCTGGCCGGGATCCACGCGCGACTACTGGATGCTCATCCCGGAGCGGCCGAGTTGTCGGCCGGGATGTCGGGAGATCTCGAGACCGCGATAGCGCACGGCTCGACCTGCGTGCGTGTCGGTACTGCCCTCATGGGCAGTCGACCGATAACCTCGCAGTAGCAAACAACCTCATCAGTCACATTCGAAACATATGCTGGGACTGGCGAGTATTGCGCAGGACTTCAACACCCCAGGCAGCCGGGGGCCGGAGGAAGGTCGACCAGGATGAGCACGCTGCACAGGTTCAAGGCGTACTTCGGCATGGTTCCGCTCGAGGAATACGAAGACGATTACGTCGACGACCGCGCACCGCGTAGCGTCGACGAGCGTGGTCCGCGCAGTGCCGACGACCGTGGTCCGCGGCGGGTTCGCGAATACGGCGAACCCCGGTACGAGGGCGCCGGCCGGCCCGGCCGCTACGCGGACGAGCCCGGCTACACCGAATCCGCCTATCAGGACTCGTATCAGCCCGGCTACACCGGCGCGCGCCGGGAGTTCGGCGACGATCCGTACCCGAGCGACCGGTACGACGCGACCCGGCGCCCGGCGCGGGTCGAGGCCGTACCGTCCGCGCGCCCGAGCCGGCCCGCCGATCGGCCGGGCGGCAGCGCGCCGGTGGTGCGGGGCACCACGCACGGCGCCCTGGCGGTCGATCCCGAGGCCGAGCGCCGGTTGGAAGAACGGCGACTGGAGGAGCGCGCCCGCTACGAGCCGGCGCCGCGGCGCACTCCCGCGTTCGCCGAGGAGGGTGGGCCCTTGTCCAAGATCACGACCCTGCGTCCGCGCACGTACGCCGAGGCCGCCATCATCGGTGAACGCTTCCGCGACGGCACCCCGGTGATCATGGACCTGGTGGAGATGTCCAACGCCGACGCCCGGCGCCTGGTCGACTTCGCCGCGGGTCTGGCGTTCGCCCTGCGCGGCTCCTTCGACAAGGTGGCCACCAAGGTGTTCCTGCTCTCACCGGCGGACGTCGACGTATCGGCCGAGGAGCGCCGCCGCATCGCCGAGACCGGGTTCTACAACCAGAAGTAATTCCACAGGTCGGGCACGACCCCCGGGGCCGCCAGGTTCCGGGGGTTCACCTGCGCCGACCGGCCCGCAGGCGGCCCCGCGAGCGGCCGTGGCGCGCCCGGTCGCGGCGCGGGGAGTTTGCAGGACACCGAATCTGAGGCAGAGTGGACCCTGTGGCCCTGTTCCTGGTGCTGTACTACGTACTCTTCTTCTTCTGGCTGCTGCTGATCGGCCGAATCGTCGTCGAGTTCATCCGTAGCTTCGCGCGCGACTGGCATCCGCGTGGCGTCGTGGCGGTCGTCCTGGAGGTCGTCTTCTCCATCACGGACCCTCCGGTGAAACTCCTGAGGCGGTTGATACCGCCAGTCAACTTGGGAGGAATTCGCCTGGATCTCTCGATTATGGTCCTGATATTCATTGTCTTCATCCTGATGTCGATCACCAGCAGGCTCGGGCAGCCGGTAGCCCCGGTGTGACAGAATGGGCAGTGAGGAAAAGCTTGCTAGATCTAACCGCTAGATCTCCGTACGAAGCGTGAAGGGATCCGTCCATGCCGCTGACCCCAGCCGATGTGCACAACGTCGCGTTCAGCAAACCGCCGATCGGGAAGCGCGGCTACAACGAGGACGAGGTCGACGCCTTCCTCGATCTGGTCGAGCAGGAGCTCTCACGTCTCATCGAAGAAAACGCGGACCTGCGCCAGCGGGTTGCCGAGTTGGATGCCGAGCTGTCCGAGGCCAAGAAGGCCCCGCGTCCGGCGCCGCAGGCGGTGAAGCCGGTTCCCCCCCAGCCGGAGCCGCCCAAACCGGTCCCCGTCCCGCAGCCGGCCCCCATGCCGATGGCACCGCCCCCGGTGCCCAAGGATGTGGGCGGCGCGGATGCCAACCTCCAGGCCGCCAAGGTGCTGAGTCTCGCCCAGGAGATGGCGGACCGGCTCACCAGCGATGCCAAGACCGAGGCCGAGCAGCTGCTGGCCAACGCGCGGGCCAATTCCGAGCGCCTGGTCGGCGAGGCCCGCACCCGTTCCGACGCGATGGTCGGTGAGGCCCGGCAGAAGGCCGAGGCGCTGCTGTCGGACGCGCAGAACCGATCGGACAGCCAGTTGCGGCAGGCCAAGGAGAAGGCCGATACGTTGCAGGCCGACGCCGAGCGCAAGCACACCGAGATCATGGCCACCATCACCCAGCAGCGCAGCGTGCTGGAGAGCCGCATCGAGCAGCTCAAGACCTTCGAGCGGGAGTACCGGGTGCGGCTGAAGTCCTACCTGGAGTCGCAGCTCGAGGAGCTGGAGAATCGCGGCTCGGCGGTGCCGGTCGACGGCGGCGACGCATTCGACGGCATGGGCAGCAGCCACGCTTCGGCCGGATTCGGCAAGGGCGGCAAGTAGAATCGGTACGGGCTCTGCCCTTCCCGACGGGACCCCTCCCCGGCGGGAGGCGGGAGAGTGCCATGGTCGATCGTCCTCGGCCCGACGCCGAGGCCCGCCTAGGGGGTGACCATGCTCGTTCTGACGCTCGTACTGGCCGCGATCGGTTTCGCGCTGCTGGTGACCGCGCTGACCACCGGTTCGGTGGTGTGGGCGTGGGGTTGCATCGTCGTCTGTGTGGCCGGCGCCGTACTGCTGCTGGTCAGTGCGCTGTCGACGCGCGAGACCGACGATTCCGCGATCGGACCCGGCCGGCATGCCAAGCGCTGACCTCGCGCTCGGCCCCTGACCGGTGACCCGGCCCGACAAATGGGTTGCCCGCGGTGGCTACAATCAAACCAGAAATTGTTCGGAAGTAACGGCGGAGATCCGGCCATCACCGGGGAGCCTTCGGAAGAACGGTGACCCGGACGCCCGCGAGGGATCGGACACCCAGTAGAACCGAACGGGTGAGCCCGTCACAGCTCGCAACGAGAGGCTCGAGGTCTCGGGTGTTCCCGAGCGACCGGGCAAGCGGGGTGGTACCGCGGTTTCGGCGCACGCGCGCCGGCGTCGTCCCCGTGACCGAATACGCGCCGTCCAGTGGCCCACGCCGCGGCGGCGCCGGCACGAGGAGACCACAGCCAGCGATGGCGGACGAAACCCCCACACTTGTCGGCTCTGCCTATCCCCGAGTGGATCTCGGCGAGGGCGGCCAGGTGTCGTTCCCCGATCTGGAACAGCGGGTCCTGGACTACTGGGCCGCCGACGGCACCTTCCAGGCCAGCATCGACAACCGCAGCGGCCGTGACGAGTTCGTCTTCTACGACGGACCCCCCTTCGCCAACGGGTTGCCGCATTACGGGCACCTGCTGACCGGATACGTCAAGGATTTGATCCCGCGTTTCCAGACCATGCGCGGCAAGAAGGTCGAGCGGCGATTCGGCTGGGACACCCACGGTCTGCCTGCGGAAATCGAGGCCGAGAAGCAGCTCAGTATCACGGACAAATCACAGATCGATGCGATGGGCCTCGCGGAATTCAACGCCGCGTGCAAAAGGTCCGTTCTGCGGTACACCGACGAGTGGCGCGCCTATGTGACACGTCAGGCACGCTGGGTCGACTTCGACAACGATTACAAGACACTGGACATCGACTTCATGGAGTCGGTGCTGTGGGCGTTCAAGTCGTTGTACGACAAGGGCCTCATCTACCAGGGTTTCCGGGTGCTGCCGTACAGCTGGTACGAGCAGACTCCGCTGTCGAATCAGGAGGCGCGTCTCGACGACGCGTATCGGATGCGACAGGATCCGGCGGTCACCGTGGACATGACCCTCGTTGTGCCCGAGGATCATCCGCTGCACGAACTCGACGGGGCCCAGGCATTGATCTGGACCACCACCCCGTGGACCCTGCCGTCCAACCTAGCGATCGCGGTTCATCCCGATATCACCTACGCCCAGGTGCGCGGTCGCGACGGTAAGCGTTATCTGCTCGCCACCGAACGGGTTTCGCACTACGCGCGCGAGCTCGGCGACGAGGTCGAGGTGTTGTCCGAACATGCGGGCGCGGCGCTTGCCGGCCTGCGCTACACGCCGCCGTTCGATTTCTTCGCCGGACACCCGAATTCGCATCGGGTGCTGACCGCCGACTACGTGACCACCGACTCCGGCACCGGAATCGTCCACCTCGCACCGGCTTTCGGTGAGGAGGACATGGCGGTGTGCGTCGAGCACGACATCGAACTGGTGCAGCCGCTGGACCAGGGCGGCCGGTTCACCTCGATGGTCCCGCCGTACGAGGGCCTGATGGTGTTCGACGCCAACCCGGTCATCATCAAGGATCTCAAGGCCGCCGGAAAACTGTTGCGGCACGAGACGATCGAGCACTCCTATCCGCACAGCTGGCGCTCGGGCAAGCCGCTGATCTACATGGCGGTGCCGTCCTGGTTCGTCGCGGTCACCACCTTCCGCGACCGCATGGTCGAGCTGAACAAGCAGATCACCTGGGTGCCCGATCACATCCGCGACGGCCAGTTCGGCAAGTGGCTGGAGAATGCGCGCGATTGGAACATCAGCCGTAATCGCTACTGGGGCGCGCCGATCCCGGTCTGGATCTCCGACGATCCGGCCTATCCGCGGGTCGACGTGTACGGCTCGCTGGATCAGCTGGAGCACGACTTCGGCGTGCGCCCGGCCGATCTGCACCGGCCCGGCATCGACGAGCTGGTGCGGCCGAATCCCGATGATCCGACCGGCAAGTCGATGATGCGCCGGACCCCGGAGGTGCTGGACTGCTGGTTCGAGTCCGGGTCGATGCCCTACGCGCAGGTGCACTACCCCTTCGAGAACAAGGAGTGGTTCGAGGGGACCTCGGACGTCGCGGCGCACAACCCGGGCGACTTCATCGTCGAATACAACGGGCAGACCCGCGGCTGGTTCTACAACCTGCACGTGATGGCGACCGCGCTGTTCGACCGGCCGGCGTTCTCCTCGGTGATCGCGCACGGCATCGTGCTCGGCGACGACGGTATGAAGATGTCGAAGTCGAAGGGTAACTATCCCGACGTCAACGAGGTCTTCGACCGCGACGGCTCCGACGCCATGCGCTGGTTCCTGATGGCCTCGCCGGTGCTGCGCGGCGGCAACCTGATCGTCACCGAGCGCGGTATCCGCGAGGGGGTGAGTCAGGCGCTGCGGCCGCTGTGGAACGCGTGGACGTTCCTGCAGCTGTACGCCTCGAAACCCGGTGCCCGGCGGACGGATTCGCCGCATGTGCTGGATCGCTACATCCTCGCGAAGCTGGCGGCTACCCGCGATGTCATGACCGAGGCGCTCGAGGTCTACGACATCGCGGCCGCCTGCGACGAACTGCGCACCTTCGCCGACGCGCTCACCAATTGGTATGTGCGCCGGTCGCGTTCACGGTTCTGGGCCGAGGAACGGGACGCGGTCGACACCCTGCACACCGTGCTGGAGGTGACCTCCCGGCTCGCGGCCCCGCTGCTGCCGCTGATCACCGAGGTGATCTGGCGCGGCCTCACCGGCGAGCGCTCGGTGCATCTGGCCGACTGGCCGGAATCCGATGCGCTGCCGCACGATCCGGAGCTGGTGGCGGCGATGGACGAGGTCCGTGCGGTGTGCTCGACCGCGCTGGGCCTGCGCAAGGCGCAGAATCTGCGGGTCCGGCTGCCGCTGTCGGAGCTCACCATCGCGGCGCCGGACGCGGATCGGTTGCGCCCCTTCGCGGATCTGATCGCCGACGAGGTGAACGTCAAGCGGGTCGACCTGACCACCGACGTCGCCGCGCACGGCCGCTTCGAACTCGCCGTCAACGCCCGTGCCGCCGGCCCGCGCCTCGGCAAGGAGGTGCAGACGGTGATCAAGGCGGTCAAGGCGGGCCGGTGGTCCGAGAGTCCCGAGGGCGTGGTCAGCGCCGCCGGAATCACCCTGCTGCCCGAGGAGTACACGCAGCGCCTGGTCGCCACCGAACCCGAGTCCACCGCCGCACTGCCCGGCAATGCCGGTCTGGTGGTGCTGAATTCGGAGGTCACCGAGGAACTGGAGGCCGAGGGCTGGGCCCGCGACCTGATCCGCGACCTGCAGGAGACGCGCAAGTCACTGGGCCTCGAGGTGTCCGACCGGATCACCGTGGTGCTGGAGGTGCCGGCCGAGTTCACCCACTGGGCCGAGACCCACCGCGACCTGATCGCGGGCGAAATCCTCGCCACCACACTGACCTTCGGAGACGCCGGGCCGGGCGCAGCCGAGGTGGCCGCCGGGGTCCGGGTCACGGTGGCGAAGGCCGGCGCCTGAGCCGATCCGCCGGCTGCCGTGGATCGCGCGGTGGTCGGCGGATCACGCACGCGCGGCGCGGGCCGGGAGTCACACGGCGGTCGCCACCGGTGCCGCGGTGGGCCGCGCGATCAGTGCAACGTGATCGGCCCGGCCGGGCCGATCACGGTGGCCGGCAAGGTGTTTCGCAGGCCCGGCCGGACCGGCAGCTCGGCGTCGAGCGCGCGCAACCGCGCCGAGACGGCGACCGGATCCGGGCCGATCGCGACCAGGGATTCCAGCGTCGCCTCGGGCAGCCCCTGCGCGGGGTGAGCGGTGGTTCCCCAGTCGATCAGGAAGGGATCGTGCCGCCGGGCCCGCCGGCCGTTCCGTCGTGAGCCGCCGGTGCAGCGTGTCGCCGTCCGGGGTGGTCCGGCTCATCGCCCGCGCGTCGCCGGGGTCGTAACCGGCGGCGCGGGCACGCGCGATCACCGCGTCGATTCCGGGGGCCGCGACCGCCCAGGTCACCAGGCGGGCCCGCGGCAGGCCGTCGATGCCGAAGGGCCGCGGGCGATCCGGGGTCGGCTGCTCCGGATCCGGGCCGATGATCTCGAGATAGCCGCCGTCCCCGAGGCCGAGCAGGAAATTCCGGGTTCCCACGCCCGGATGGCGGCCACCGGCGACCGGCGCCACGCCGAGCAATCGGGTCACGAGCCGGACGGTTTCCGACAGGTGCGGCGTCGCCGGCACCAGATGATCGAGTCGGTTCACCTCGGAACCCTGACCAGCGCCGCGCCGGGTTGCAGATCGGCCAAGGATCCCGATCGTCCCTTGTGAGACGTGAGTGGCCTGAGATACAAAACATTCCTGCAGAGGCCCTTGGTGCCGAAGTGATCCATGTGGTTCTTGTGATGTCCGATCGCACTGTGTGACTCCGCCCGCGACCGCGCGCGGCGGATGGAGCGACCGAAAGGTACGTGCATGACGAGAACGGCGCGCGCGACGGCCCGGCTGTGCCTGGTGGCCGCGACGATGTCCCTGGCCGGGGCGATCTGGGCGGGCCCGGCCACCGCCACCGGAATCGACCTCGACGAGGTACTGCCGGCGGGACTGGATCTGCCGGTGGAGGTTTCGGTGGATCTGCCCTTCGATCTCGACGCTCTCCTCAATCCCGCCGAGGATGTCGCGGGCGGTTTCGGCACCGGTTCGTTCGCGGGCCCGGCGTCGCTCGCGGCCTCCGTGCCGATCGCCAGCCCCCGCGCGCTGGCGGCGTTGAGCGCCGCCGGAACCCAGGTCGGCAAGCCCTACGAGTGGGGCGCCACCGGCCCGATCGCCTACGACTGTTCCGGGCTGGTGCAGTGGGCATTCCATCAGGTGGGCGTGAACCTGCCGCGGACCACCTACCAGCAGGCCCGCGCCGGCAGTCCGGTGCCGATCGGGGCCGTGCAGCCCGGCGACGTGATCGTGCTCAACCGGGACGGTTCGCATGTGGGCATCTATGCCGGGGAAGGCATGGTCCTCAATGCCTACGATCGCGGCTATCCGGTGGGCCTGACGCCGCTGAACCGGTTCGCGATCTTCGCCATCCGCCGCTTCTACTGAGACCGGGTGCGGGTCCGGCGCCGGTGGCTCGGCGCCGGTCCGCCTCCTGGCGGCCGCCGGGTCAGTCGATCAGATTGCGCAGCGACGGCCCGAACTCCGGATGTGCCAGCGCGGAGGCGAACTGCGCGATCAGATAGTCGGCCGGGTTGCCGGTGTCGTACCAGCGACCGCGGATGACCTGCCCGTACACCGCGTTGGACGCGGCGAACGTGTTGATCGCGTCGGTCAGATACACCTCGCCGGTGCGGTGGTCGTACCACTTCGACACCTGCGTGCGCAGTTCCTCGACGATGCCCGGGGTGACCACGTATCCGCCGATGGCCGCGTACGAGGAGGGCGCGTCCTCCGGCTTGGGCTTCTCGACCAGTCCGGTGATGCGCATCAGCCCGTTGTCGAAGGTCTCCTCGACCAGCGGCACGCCGTAGCGCTTGGAATCCGACGGATCCATCGGCATCAGCGCCAGCACCGGCGAATTCGTCTTGTGATAGGCGTCGATGAGCTGCTGCGCGCGCGGCACCTCGGCGACGAACACGTCGTCCGGCCACAACACCAGCATCGGCTCGTCGCCCAGGTTGCGGGCGGCGTTCAGCACCGGGGTGCCGTTGCCGTACGGGCCGTTCTGGTCCAGATAGGTGATGTGACCGAGGCGGCTGAGCTCACCGACCTCCTCGACGGCATCGGCGTAGGCGGTCTTGCCGTCGGTGCGCAACTGCTCGACCAGCGCCGGATTGGGCCGGAAATGGTCCTGGATCAAGGATTTTCCGCTACTGACCACGATCGTGATGTCGGTGATACCCGAGGCCACCAGTTCGCGCACGGTGTGCTCGATCACCGGCTTGTCGCCGACGGGCAGCATCTCCTTCGGGATTGCCTTCGTCAGCGGCAGCAGGCGGGACCCGATGCCGGCGGCGGGTATCACGGCCTTCCGGATAGTCATGATTCGATCATCACATACTCGGCGCGCCGGAGATGTCGGTAGCGCGGCGTAGATTACGCCTGTGGATTCCCGGCCGCACCCGGCTACACCAGGGTTTTTACCTGGTCGGCCGCCGTCTTCTCCGCTGGTGGCGGGTATGTCGGCGCGCCCGGGGACGGGGTCCGGGTTCCAGGAATTCATCAGCAATTCCGCCCCCGATCGCCTCGATCCGCCGGCTCCGGTCACCGGCCCGGCAGAGACTGCTCGCCGCTGGGTGCTGCACATGGACATGGACGCGTTCTTCGCCTCCGTCGAGCAGCTGACCCGGCCCACGCTTCGCGGCCGGCCGGTGCTGGTGGGCGGCACCGGTGGCCGCGGCGTGGTGGCGGGGGCCAGTTACGAGGCGCGGGTGTTCGGGGCCCGCTCGGCGATGCCGATGCATCAGGCCAAGCGGCTGGTGGGTGTGTCGGCGGTGGTGGTGCCGCCGCGCCCGGTGGTCTACAGCGCGGTCAGCGCCCGGGTGTTCGAGGTGCTGCGCGAACACATCCCGGTGCTCGAGACGCTGTCCTACGACGAGGCGTTCGGCGAGCCGGCGGAATTGGCCGGCGCGAGTGCGGCGGCGGTGTCCGAGTTCTGCGCGCTGGTCCGGCGGCAGGTGCGCGAGCGGATCGGCCTGGTGGTCTCCATCGGCGCGGGCACCGGGAAGCAGTTGGCCAAGATCGCCTCGGGGCTGGCCAAACCCGACGGTATCCGGGTGATCGCCCCGGGTGCGCAGCAGGAGTTGCTGGCCACCCTGCCGGTGCGCCGGCTGTGGGGGATCGGCCCGGTGGCCGAACAGCGGTTGCGCGCACTGGGTATCGAGACCGTCGGCGCGTTCGCGGCGCTGCCGGAGTCCGAGGCGGCGTCGCTGCTCGGCGGCAGTGTCGGCACGGCCCTGCACCGGCTGGCCCGCGGCATCGACGACCGGCCGGTGGCCGAACGCGCCGAGGCCAAACAGATCAGCGCCGAGACCACCTACGAACGCGACATCGTCACTCTCGCCCAGTTGCGCGCGGCCATCGAGGATATGGCCGCGGCCGCGCACCGCCGGCTCGGCGAGGACGGCCGCGCCGCGCGCACGGTGGTACTCAAATTGCGCAAGGCCGATATGAGCATCGTGACACGCTCGTTCACGCTGCCGTACGCCACCGAGGATCCGGCCACCCTCACCGCGGCCGCGCTGCGCTCGGCCATCGATCCCGTCGAACTCGGCCCGATCCGGCTGGTGGGTGTGGGTTTCGGCGGCCTGTCGGAGGTGCGGCAGGAGTCGTTGTTCCCGGAACTCGATCAAGAGGATCCGGGCCGATCCGCGGCCGCCGACGACGAAACGCCTTCGGAGCGGCCGATTCCGGTGCCGGAGCAGCCACTGGTACCGCCGGCCACCCGCTCGTACACCACCGAATTCTGGTATCCCGGACGGGATGTCGCGCACCGCGAGTTCGGCCACGGCTGGGTGCAGGGAAGTGGCCACGGCCGGGTGACAATTCGTTTCGAGTCACGCTCGACAGGACCCGGTCCAGCGTATACGTTCGCTGCCGACGATATCGAGCTCTCCCCGGCCGATCCGCTCCTTAGTCTGCGTTGAATTTTGACGGGTAGCGTGAGGCCACTCGTGCGCAGCGCTGCCATCGGGTGGTGCTGTCACGGAACGGAACTGAATCAACTCGAACGCAAAGGACGAGCATTGAAGCTTCAGAGGACTGGACGCGTCGCGGTCGCCACCCTGGCCGTCGTCGCTGCGCTCGGCATGTCGGCCTGTGGCAGCGGGGACAAGCACTCGAACGGCAGTAGTACCTCCAGCAAGGCGTCCACGTCGGCCAACGCGGCCGCCGCGCCGACCTCGGCGCTCCCGGCGGTGCCGACGGCCGCCCAGCTCAATCAGGAGCTGTCGGAGGCTCTGGATCCGAACGTTCCGGCCGATCAGAAGGTGCAGTACCTGGAGGACGGTCAGGACGCGCTGGCCAAGGATCCGGACATGCTGAAGAAGCTCACCGATGCCTACCAGCAGAACAACGCGCACATCGAGGTCACCGACGTCACCTCGCTGGGCGACACGCTGACCGCGACCGTCAGCTTCTCCGTCGGCGGCGGCGCGCCGCAGCCGGCCCAGGTGCCGTTCGTCGCTCAGGACGGCAAGTGGAAGCTGCAGAAGAGCTGGGCCTGCGCCGGTCTGCAGAACCTGGGCGCCACCTCGCCCGCCTGCACGTAGTCGGATCTCGCCGCGACCCGGTCGCGGCGCCGCTGTTCCCGCACCCCCTTCGAACGTCCGCCCCCGCGTTTCCGGCGCTCGGGCGGCCTTCGGAGGGGGTGCGTTCGTTGTGTGACGAAGTCGCGACCGGCCCGTCCGAACCTCAAAGAAGGCTGAGAATGGGAGGACGACCTCGCCGGTGACGAAACCGTGACGCTAACATCTGCCTCCGTGACCGACACGATGGTGAGGGCGGGCGACTCGCCCACCGATGAGGCGAGATCCGCAGCCCGCGGGTCGGTACGGGCCGGGTGGGCCGCGCGGATCGCGCTGCTGGCCGGTCTGCTGGGCGCGGTGTTCGCGATCGCGGTGCCGCTGTTGCCGGTGCATGTGGACAAGACCACGCTGAGCTGGCCGCAGCAGGGTTCGAGCCGCAGCGTGACCGCGCCGCTGGTGTCCTACGCCCCGGCGGCGTTCGACGCCACCGTGCCGTGCCGGGCCACCGCCGAACTCGCCGCCAAGGGCGGGTTGCTGGCGTCCACGATGCCCACCGGCGCGCCGGATCAGGAGAAATACGGTTTCGTCGCCCGGGTGCGGGCCGCGCAGGACGGCAAGCCCGCGCAGCTGGAGGCGGTGCTGCGCAACCAGTCGCTGGTCAGCGTGCCGCTGGAACAGCTCGGCGACTGCACGCTGACGGTGCACGCCGACTTCACGCACGCGACCGCCGAACTCGCCGGGGTCACCGGGGTGAAACCGGTGCAGCTGACCGGCGACTACCGGCCGCAGCTGGTCGGCCTCTACAGCGATCTCGCCAGCCCCGGCGGCGCGACCATGACCGCGCAGGTGGACAGCCGCTTCTCGGTGGTGCCGACCGTCGCCAAGCGGATCGCGACGGTGCTCGCGCTGGCGCTGACCCTGGTCGCCCTGATCGCGCTGTTCGTGCTGGACCGCCGGGACGGGCGCCGCGGCCGGCTGGTGCCGCGCCGCTGGCTGACCTTCACCGGCGCGGACGCGGTCGTGCTCGGACTGCTGCTGATCTGGTACGTCATCGGCGCCACCACCTCCGACGACGGCTATCAGTTCGGCATGGCCCGCACCTCGCTGGTGTCGGGATACATGGCGAACTACTTCCGGTACTTCGGCGTGCCGGAGACCCCGGTCGGCACACCCCCCTACGACCTGCTCGCCTACATGTCGCACCTGAGCACGGCGAGCCCGTGGATGCGACTACCCACGCTGGTCGCCGGCGTGGTGTGCTGGCTGGCGATCAGCCGTGAGGTGATCCCGCGACTGGGCGTCGCGGTGCGGCACGACCGGATCGCGGTGTGGACGGGTGCGTTCGGCTTCCTGGCGGCCTGGCTGCCGTACAACAACGGCCTGCGGCCCGAACCGGTGGTGGCGGTGTGCCTGCTGCTCACCTGGTGCCTGATGGAACGGGCGGTCGCGACCCGGCGGCTGTTGCCCTATGCGCTGGCGATCCTGGTCGCTGCGTTCAGCTGTACCGCCGCGCCGTCCGGCGTGGTGTGCGCCGCGGCGCTGCTGGCCGGGGTGGGGCCGGTGTGGCGGGCCGGGGTCGCGCAGGCGCGGCGACTGGCCGGCCTCGCGCCCGGGGTGTGGTCGTGGATCCGCGCGTACGGCGCGCTGCTGGCGCCGCTGGCGGCCGCGGGTGTGCTGGTCCTGGCCGTGGCCTTCTCGGTGGAGCCGATCTCGGCGATGTTCGAGATGCGGCGGGTCCACCAGGCCGCCCTGCCCAACGACCCCTGGTACAACGAATATCTGCGCTACCAGTGGCTGTTCATGCCGACCGTCGACGGTTCGATCGCGCGGCGGTTCACCATGGTGGCGCTGTGGCTGGGCATGCTGGCCTCGGTCTTCGTCCTGCTGCGCCGCGGTGGCCGCATTCCGCTGCTGGCCGCCGGCCCGGCCCGCCGCCTGCTCGGCACCACCTTCGGCGCGATGCTGCTGATGATGACGACGCCGACCAAATGGACGCACCAGAACGGCGTGTACGCCGGGCTCGCCGGGGCGGTCGCGGTGCTGACCGCGGTGGCCGTCGGCCCGAAGGTGCTGCGCTCGGCGCGCAACCGGGCACTGTTCGGCGCCGTCGTCGCGCTGGCGCTGGCGCAGGTGTTCACCAGCGTCAACGGCTGGTGGTACGTATCCAGTTTCGGCATCCCGTGGTGGGACAAGCCGCCGTCGGTGCACGGCTTCGCGCTGGACCGGTTGTTCCTGCTGCTCGCCGTGCTGCTGCTGTTGCTGGCCGGCTGGTTCCACGTGCAGTCGCCCGGACCCGGTGCGCCACAACGGGATTCGTCCCGGTTCGGCCGGCTGCTGCGGATCCGGCCGCTGAGCGTGGCCGTGGTGTTCGTGGTGCTGTTCGAACTCGGCTCGTTCGCCAAGGGCGCGGTCGCGCAGTATCCGGCGTTCTCGCTGGCCCGCTCGAATGTCGATGCGGTACTGGGCAAACCGTGCGGCCTGGCGCAGGACGTGCTGGTGGAGACCGACCCGAACGCCGGCCTGCTGCCACCGCTGTCCGGCGATCCGTTCGCCACCTTCACCGGTGGCGCACAGGGTTTCGTGCCCAACGGCGTCGGCGACCTGAACCCGGACGACACCGGCAGCGGCAGCAGCACCATCTCGACCTCGGTGACGCCGAAGTCCGGCACCGACGCGGGCTCCGAAACCGGCGGCGCCGCACTGCCGTTCGGGCTGAACTCGGTCACCACACCGGAACTGGGCACCTCCGGCCAGTCCGGCCCCGCCGAGCTGACCACCGGCTGGTACAAACTGCCCGCCGACCGCAGCGGCATCGTCGCGATCGCCGCCGCCGGGCGGATCCGCTCGGTGGACAAGGACGGCGTCGTCACCGGCGGCCAGTCCGTCGAGATCGAGTACGGCACAGCGGCTTCCGACGGTACCGCCGATCCGCTGGGTAAGCTCACCCCGCTCGACATCGGCCCGGCCCCGGCCTGGCGGAACCTGCGGGTCCCGTTCGCCGACATCCCGGCCCAGGCCGACGTGGTCCGCATCGTCGCCTCCGCGCGCGACCGCGACCCGGCGCAGTGGCTGGCGCTGACCCCGCCCCGGGTGCCGCAGACCCACACCCTGCAGGACGTGGTCGGCTCGCACGCACCGGTGCTGCTGGATTGGGCCGTGGGCCTGCAGTTCCCGTGCCAGCGCCCCTTCGACCACAAGGACGGTATCGCCCAGGTCCCGAACTGGCGCATCCTGCCCGACCGGATCGGCGCGCACGACACCACCCTCTGGGAGGACCACAACGGCGGCGGCCCGCTCGGCTGGACCCAGGAGTTGCTGCGCCCCCAGACCGTGGCGACCTATCTGAAGGACGATTGGCGCCGCGACTGGGGCGAACTCCAGCGCTTCGCCCCCATGGATCCCACCGCCGCCACCGTCGACCCGACCCACGGAAACCCGGCGGTCACGGTGACCCAGGAGACCCACACCGGGATGTGGAGCCCGGGGCACATCAATACTGCCTGGTAGGCAGGAAGTTCGGCCCCGACCGGCCCTCGTGTCGGTCGGGCCCGAGCCGCTCGTGCCCGGCACGGTGCGTGGCTTGACGGTCGAACAGCCTGGCGGACAACGGATTTCGTTGTCGGGCCGGTTCGAACTGGATGGTGCTGTGGTGGAGAGTGTTCGCCACCGGCGGCGGGTGCGGCGGTGCGCGGGTGCGGCGGTTGCCGGTGGCGTGGATATGAACGATCCTGGGCAACTGTCGCGGCCCGGACCGATTCAGGGTGCCGGGACCGGCCCGTCGTCCGGGCCGGGGACGGCGGTGGCGGTCTGCTCCGGGAGCAACGGTACGAGGGCGAAGGTGCCCGCGGAGGCGTCCGCGGGTAGAGCCTGGATCGCGCGGATGTCCTTGCCGGAGGCCAGGTTCCGGAGCCGATCCAGCGCGCCGCGCAGGACCAGGCCGGTGACGCACGGGCAGTCCGCGCGCAGCCGGGCGGTGACGACGGCGGCGACCTGCCGGGAGCGGTCGTCGGCCGGATCGGCGTATTGCAGGGTACCCGCGGCCGCGTGCTGCGCGCCGAGTGCGGCGGCATCCCCCTCAGGCACCGGCACATTGATCGCCGGCGTGTAGACCCGGTCGATCGGGACGTGCAGGATCACCTGTGAAACCCGCAGTCCGCCGGTATGTTCCGGGATCGCCGCGGCCGGAATGCCGGTGGTGAAGGAGAGCAGGGCCCAGTGGTCGCCGGTGTCGGTGCCGGACAACGACTCTCGCGCGCGGCCAAGGTAATCGTCCACCGGCTCACCGGATTCCGGGCCGAGCCGGTCGGTGGAGATCACGTCCGGACGCGGGGCGGTGGCCGCGCCCAGCGCGACGATCGCGATCACCGCGGCGACGGCGGCGCCGATCGACGCCGCCGCGCGCCGGTCAAACATGGCGCAGGACGTCCAGCGCGTGGGCCAGATCGGCCGGATACTCGCTGGTGATCTCCATCCAGTGGCCGTCGGCCGGATGAGCGAAACCCAGCGAACGGGCATGCAGCCATTGACGTTCCAGGCCCAGCCGCTCGGCCAGTCGCGGATCGGCGCCGTAGGTCAGATCACCGCAGCAGGGATGGCGGATCGCCGAGAAATGCACGCGGATCTGATGGGTCCGGCCGGTCTCCAGGTGGACGTCGAGCAGGCTCGCGGCCTGGAACGCCTCCACCGTGTCGTAGTGCGTGATGCTCGGCCGGCCGTCCGCGGTCACCGCGAACTTCCAGTCGTTGCCCCGGGCCCGGCCGATCGGCGCGTCGACGGTACCGCTGGACGGATCCGGATGCCCTTGTACCAGTGCGTGATACCGCTTCTCCACCGTGCGGTACTTGAACGCGCGCTTGAGCACCGTGTACGCGTGCTCGGACTGGGCGACCACCATCACACCGGAGGTGCCCACGTCCAAGCGGTGCACGATGCCCTGCCGTTCGTGCGCGCCGGAGGTCGAGATGCGGTAGCCCATCGCGGCCAGTGCGCCGACCACGGTCGGACCGGTCCAGCCGACCCCGGTGTGCGCGGCCACCCCGACCGGCTTGTCCACGGCCACGATGTCGTCGTCGGCGTAGAGGATGGTCATCCCCTCGACCGGGGTCTCCTCGATCGTCAGCTCCCGCTTCGGCTCCGGGAACGCGACCTCCAGCCAGGCGCCGGCGGTGAGCCGGTCCGATTTACCGGCCGCCGAGCCGTCGATCTGGACCGAACCCTCCTCGGTCAGCGCCGCGACCGCGGTCCGCGACAAGCCGAGCAACCGCGACAGTCCGGCGTCGACCCGCATCCCCTCCAACCCGTCCGGAACCGGCATGGCCCGGGTTTCCCGCGTATCGCTCACGCCGCCGCCTCGTGGCGGGTGCGCGACCCGTCCGGTTCGAAACCGAAGACGGTCAGTGCCACCAGCAGGATCGCGCCGCAGACGATGGACGAGTCGGCGAGGTTGAACACCGGCCACCACCGGGTCACCGAGATGAAGTCGACGACATGGCCCTCCAGCGGGCCGGGTGCGCGGAAGACGCGGTCCACCAGATTGCCGACGGCGCCGCCGAGCACCAGGCCCAGCCCGATCGCCCAGCCCACCGAGCGCAGCGACCGCCCGATCCGGATCACGCCGATCACCACCGCGGCCGCGATCAGGGTCAGCAGCCAGGTCATGCCGGTCGCCATCGAGAACGCGGCGCCCGGATTGCGGACCAGGGTCAGCCGGACCACATCGCCCACGACCGAGATCGGCTCGCCGGGCGTCATCTTCGCCACGACCAGCGCCTTCGTACCGAGATCGGCGACGAACGCGATGGCGGCGATCAGCAGCAGCACCGGTAGCCGGCGTGGGTGCTGGACCGCGTCCGCCGATTCCGCGGCGGCGCCCGAGGGTTCCGCGACGGCGGCTCCGTCGTCGCCCGCAGCGTCGGGACGGGGCGACTCGTCGTGCTGGTCGGTGCGGTGCTCGTGCGGCCGGTCGGTACTCACAGCACACATCATCCCCCATGGCCGGATCAGCACCGCCGTGGCCACGGCCGGGACCGGCACCGCCGTAGCCGCAGCAGGACCGGCGCCCCCGTGGCTGTCACAGGACCGCCGCCGCCGTGGCCCGTGACAGCAGCATCAGCACTGCCCGTGGCGAGACCGGCACCCGCTGTGGCCGCGGCAAGTTCAGCACCCGCTGTGGCCGCGGCAAGTTCAGCACCGCCGTGGCCACGGCCGGTTCCCCCCGGACACGGCAGCCCGACATCCCAGCTGTTTTTCAGGAACCGGTCGTACGCTGTGGGCGTGACGGTGTTGCCATCCCGCTCGAGTGCGCTGCTACTCGTGCTTGCGGTCGCGCTGGCCGGACTGGGAGCCGCCGGGTGCGGTACCGGTTCCGATGCCAAGCGCGACACCGAGGTGGAGCCGTCCGGTCTGGGTAAAGAGGTGACCGTGCCGATCTCGGCATCCGTCGCCACCCTGGTCCAGCCCGGTGCCGAGCCCCGATCGGTCCTGCGTCCCGCCTATGCCACCGACCATACCCAGCAGGTCACGCTGCGGACCGACCACCATATCGAGCAGCAGCTCAACGATCAGCCCATGCGCGACTTCTCCCCGCCCGCGGTCACCATCCCGCTCACCGCGCAGGTGTCGCGCGACGGCGTGGATCTGACCCTCGGCACCGCCACCTCGCCGGATCCGGCACTGGCACAGCAGTTGCAGTCGGCCGACGGCTCGCACGCGGCCTTCGCGATCAGCGATGTCGGGGCGATCACCGCGCTGCGGCTGGCCCCCAAACCGGCCACCCCCGACGCCGCGCGCGCCGCACTGGAACAGGCCTTCTACCAAGCGGTGTACCAGTCGATCGCCTTCCCGCTCGAACCGGTCGGCGAGGGCGCGGTGTGGAAGGTGCGGCAGCGGGTGTCCAGCGGTTTCCTGCTGGACCAGGTCACCACCGCGACCCTGACCCGCCGCGACGGCAATCTGCTCACCATCCAGCTCGACGTCACCCAGAAGCCCACCTCGACGGTGTGGAACCTGCCGAACAGTGCCGGATCGCTGGATATCGTCGACTATCTGATGCACGGCGCCGGCACCATCACGGTGGATCTCGGCCTGCCGCTGCCGGTCTCGGGTTCGGTGACCGTCGGCGGCCGCCAGTTGTACCGCGATCCGCGCACCTCGGTGGCGCTGTTGCAGGACATCAGCACGCAGGTGCAATGGGGCGACTGAGCCGCGGGTCGCTGGCCGCCGCGGTGGGCGTGCTGCTCGCGGGTTGCGGCGGCTCCCATCACGGTGACACGCTGCCCGGCCTGGGCAGTGCGGTGACCGTCGCGCCGCCGGCCGCACCCGGGCTCACGGATTCGACGGCGCTGCGGTCGAAACTGCTCACCACCGCCGATCTGCCGCCGGGCTTCACCCAGCTCGAGGACGGCCCGGCGTCGAACGACGCGCCCGCACAACCGGATCGCTCACATACGGAACCGGCGGCCTGCGCGCGGGTGCTGGCCCCGGTCGCCGATCAGCTGCCGGGCGCGTCCGCGCACGCCGCGGCGCACTATGTCACAGCGGATTTCGCCAGTGTCGACATCGATATCGCCAGTTATCCCAATGGTGGTGCGGCGCAGGCATTCTCGGTGGTGCAGTCGCTGCTGCGGGACTGCGGCAGCTACGACGGCACGGATGCCGACGGCACGGCCGTGCACTATCGGCTGGGCGGGCTCGAACAGCCCGCCACCGGCGACGCCTCGGCCTCGTTCCAGGTCCGGACCACCAGCCAGGGTATGACCCTGTACTCGGTGGCGACCGTGGCCGTCATCGGTTCCAGCGTGGTGCAACTGGCCGACACCGCGCCGAAGCCGGTCGATCCGGCGGCGCTGCACGACCTCGTCGCGAAGCAGGCGAGCCGGTTACAGGGCCTCGCCGGCCCCTGAGCGTCCGCTCGGACCCGGCCCGGCCCGTTCGCCGGCCCGGCGGCGCCGATCGCCGCCACCCCCGCCGACCAGCGGCGGGACCGCGGTTGCCACCGGTTGCCGCAACATGATGAAGGCCTCTATGACAATCAAATGTCCCGCTGGGGAGAATATGGTTTACGCGAAAGGATAACCCGGTTACTCTAGTAACCGTGTTACAGTTCCGGCGTGAGCAGAGCGGCTGGCCGCGACCCGAGGGAGCGCATCATCGAGGTCGTGCTCACGCTGTTGCAGACCGAGGGTTACGACTCGGTGCAACTGCGGCGGGTGGCGCGGCTGTCGCAGGCCTCGCTGGCCACCGTCTACAAACTCTTCCCGACCCGCGACGAGTTGATCGTCGCGGCGATCGTGGACTGGATGGCGGTCAACGCCTATCCGGACCTCTCACCGCCCGCGCCGGAGGAGACCGTCTACGAGGGTCTGATGCGCTTGTTGCGCAACGTCTTCCAGCCGTGGGAGCGCAATCCGGGGATGCTGGAGGCGTTCCATCGGGCCCGTTCCGGGCCGGGCGGCACGCGGCTGGACGTCCAGGGTTTCGACGCGGTGGTCCCGGTGGCCGGTCAGATCTTCGGCGGCGCGGACCCCGAGTACGTCGCGGATGTCGGCCTGGTGCTGACCAATATGATCTACGCGCTGATCGCCCGGTTCTCCGAGCGGACCATCGAGATCGGCGAGATCCTGCCCACCCTGGAACGGGTGGTCCGGCGCCTCACCGTGAACAACGAGATCCCCGCCGGTCAGGCGCTGTCCCGGCGTCCCGCACCGGGACAGGAACAGCCCTTCTACCTCGATCCCGCCGTCATGGCGCCCCTGCGCCGGCGTGCCGAGGATCGTCCCGCATCGACGGTATCGGACCCGGAGTCGCCCGTGCATCGGCACGGCACCGGCTGACCGGAGCCGAATACCGTCCGGACGCCGGTCGGTATCGGCGATCGAACGGGGGGTGGTGTTTCTGATCGGATATCCGATCGGCGGAAAAACATTGTGAACAATAACAGCGGGTGACTGTGCGAAGCCGGTCACCATATTTTCCACGCCTGTTGCGCAGGGGGCAGGAGGCGATTTCCTCTGTACCCCGGAAAATAATCAGAAACACCATCGAATACCTTTCCGGCACCTATTGACTCGGGCATGTGACGGTCGGCACAATCTTCGCGGAAGCCAATCGGGAGAAAGCCGTCACCGGCACACAGCCCCTGCCGAAAGGTCCACGGCCGGCATCGATCTGCCGCTGATCAGGACC
Organism: Nocardia sp. BMG111209; assembly: GCF_000381925.1. Lineage (NCBI taxonomy): Bacteria > Bacillati > Actinomycetota > Actinomycetes > Mycobacteriales > Nocardiaceae > Nocardia > Nocardia sp. BMG111209. The sequence continues at coordinate 3,644,420 of NZ_KB907307.1, read as the reverse complement.
CTCGGCGCGTGCCGGAAAGTTTTGCGAACGACCGGTAGAAAATGCCGGCCCTCGCTTCGAGTCGTCCTTTTCTCGATGACCAGATCCAGGAGCCTTTCATGACCGACTTCGACACGGTCGATTATTTCACCGATCCCGCGCTAGTTCCGGATCCGTATCCGTACTACGACCATCTGCGCGCCAAGTGCCCGGTCGTTCGTGAGCCGCACTACGGAGTGCTCGCGGTCACCGGATACGAAGAGTCCGACAAGGTGCTGCGGGACGCGGACGGGAATTTCTCGTCGTGCATCGCGGTCGGCGGCCCGTTCCCGCCGCTGCCGTTCGAGCCGGTCGGCGACGACATCGGCGCGCTCATCGCCGAGCACCGCACGCAGCTGCCGATGTACGAGCACATGGTCACCATGGATCCGCCGGACCACACCACCGCGCGCTCCCTGCTGAGCCGGTTGCTGACCCCGGCCCGGCTCAAGGAGAACGAGGAGTTCATGTGGCGGCTGGCCGACCGCCAGCTCGACGAGTTCGTCGCCAACGGCAGCTCCGAATTCGTCGCCGACTACGCGAAGCCGTTCTCGCTGCTGGTGATCGCCGATCTGCTCGGCGTGCCGGAGGAGGACCACGAGGAGTTCCGCTGGGTGCTCACCGGCGACCGGCCCGGCAGCCGGGTCGGCGCGATCGACGGTGACATCGTCGAGTCCAACCCGCTGGTCTACCTGGACGAGAAGTTCTCCGCCTACATCAGCGACCGCCGCGAGAATCCGCGCGACGACGTGCTGACCCAGCTGGCCCTGGCCAAGTACCCGGACGGCAGCACCCCCGAGGTGCTCGACGTCGTCCGCACCGCGACCTTCGTGTTCGGCGCCGGTCAGGAGACCACCGCCAAACTGCTCGCCGCGGTGATGCGGGTGTTCGGCGATCAGCCCGAACTGCAGCAGGCGCTGCGGGCCGACCGCAGCCTCATCCCCGCCTTCGTCGAGGAGACCCTGCGGATGCACGCCCCGGTGAAGAGCAGCTTCCGGCTGGCGAAGAAGACCACCAGCATCGGTGACGTGCCGGTCCCGGCCGGTTCGATCGTCATGGTGTGCCCGGGTGCGGCCAACCGCGACCCGCAGCGCTTCGAGAACCCGCACGAGTTCCGCGTCGACCGCCCGAACTTCCGCGAGCACATCGCCTTCGGCCGCGGCCCGCACACCTGCCCCGGCAGCCCGCTGGCGCGGGTCGAGGGCCGGGTGTCGATCGAGCGGATCCTCGATCGGATGCTCGACATCACCATCGACGAGGACAAGCACGGCCCGGCCGACGCGCGGCGCTACAACTTCGAGCCGACCTTCATCCTGCGTGGCCTCACCGATCTGCACATTCGGTTCACGCCGGGCCCGGCCCGGTAGGAGTTCCGGGATCGGCGTCATATCGGAGTAGCCAGCCAGCAGGTAGGTAGGTAGCACGTGTCGACCATGTTCGAACCCGACGGCCGCGGTCCGTCGGCGGCGAAATTGCTGCTGACGGGGATCTGTTTCGTCGCCGTCGCAGCCGTCGCGGCGACGGCGATGATTGCGAATTCGCAAGGGGTATTTCGCAAGTCCGTCACCGTCGTCGCCGTCATGGCGAATGTGGGCGACGGGTTGCCACCGAAATCCGATGTGAAGTACGAGGGAGTCCGGGTCGGTTTCGTCACCGACGTCACCCCGGCCGGCGCGGCCGGGCTGAACGAGGTGCACATCCGGCTCGGCCCCGAATACGCACCGCACATACCCGGCACGGTCACCGCCCGGGTGGTGCCCAGCAACGTGTTCGCGGTGCCGTCGATCCAGTTGCTGGACAACGGTTCCGCCCCGGCTCTGGTCTCGGGGGCACGGATCGCCCAGGACCGCAGCCTCGCCACCGTGCGCCTGCAGACCTCGCTGGATCAGCTGCGGCAGATCGTCGCGGCGGTCGGCCGGCAGGGCACGGATTCCGCGGTCGGCATGCTCGCGACGCTTGCCGCCGCCACAGACGGGCGCGGCGCGGCGCTCGGCGACGCCGGCTCGCAGCTGCGGCAGATAGTTGCCGCGCTGCGGTCGGTCGTCTCACCACAGGAGGCGCCCACCACCCTGGACGCCCTCTCGGCCGCGTTGCGCGAATTGCAGACGACCGCACCGGAACTGCTCGACGCGCTGCACCACTCGGTGGTGCCGATGCTGACGATCGCGCAGCAGCGTGAGCAGCTCACCGCCCTGCTGACCGGCGGGCTGCACACCACCGGTACGGTCGCCGACGCCCTGGACCGCCGGGTGGATCAGATCGTCGGCGTCACGACACACATGGGACCGGCGCTGGACGCGATCGGCGACGGCGCCGCCACCTTCCCGCAGATCACGCTCTCGGTGACCAGGCTGACCACCGCCTTCGTCCAGACCTTCGATCCCGCCACCCAGCGGATCACCGCCAAGGTCATCGTGCAGATGACCCCGAACCGGCAGTACACCCGGGCCGACTGCCCGCGCTACGGCGATCTGGCCGGCCCCAGCTGTGCCACCGGCCCGACCGAGGCCATGCCCGCCGCCGGGCAGCTGCCGCCGGGCCTGGATCCGCGCAATTTCCACCCGCCGGCCGCGCTGGGCCCGGATATCGGTCCCATCGGCAGCCCACAGGAACAGCAGCAGATCGCGGGCATCCTCGGCGGGCCGCCGAACGCCGCCGCGGACCTGCTGTTCGGCCCGCTGGTGCGCGGTATGAGCGTCACGGTCGCGCCGGATCCGAACGGAGGTTCGTGATGAGTTATCGCCGGTCGTTACTGGTACTGGTGGTCTTCCTGATCGTCTCGGCGGTGCTGAGCTGGACGGTCGTGGTCACCCTGGAACGTGGTGTCGCGGGCGGCACGTCGAAATATTCGGCGCTGTTCAGCGATGTGTCCGGGCTGCGCGTCGGTGACGACGTGCGCATGGCCGGGGTGCGGGTCGGGCGGGTCGAGTCGGTCGGCCTCACCGGAACCGTTGCCCGCGTGGGCTTCCGGGTGCAGAACGATCAGGTGCTCTACGGCGACAGCACGGTGTCGGTCACCTATCAGAACCTCATCGGGCAGCGCTACCTCGGTATCGCGCGCAGCGGTCAGGGCGATCTCGCCGCGCTGCGCCCCAGCGCCGAGATCCCGATCGAGCGGACCGAGCCGTCCTTCGACATCTCCAAGCTGCTCAACGGTTTCGAGCCGCTGTTCGGCACGCTGGACCACCGCGCGGTCGACAACATCAGTGGCGCGCTGATCAAGGCGCTACAGGGCGACAACGGCGCGATCACCACGCTGATCGCCGAAACCACCCAGCTGGCGGAGACTTTCGCCGGACCGGACGAGGTACTCGGCCAGGTGATCACGAATCTCACCACCGTCGTGGACAATCTGGCGAAGCAGAGCGGCAATCTGACCACGGTGATCCAGCAGACCCGCACGGTCTTCGAGGGGCTGGACACCAACCGCCGCGCGCTGTTCGACTCGGTCGACCAGATCTCGCAGGTGGTCGGCCGCGCGTCCGAGATCATCGCCGCGGACCGGCCCGCGCTGGGCGACTTCATCAATCGCGAACCGGGTTTCACCCAGCACTTCATCGACAACAAGAAGAAGTTCGAGTTCATGGGTGACAACCTGCCGCTGGTGCTGAAGGGGATGGCCCGGATGACGCAGGACGGTGCGTACGTGGAGGCGTACGCCTGTGATGTCCAACTGTCGCTGACCCCGGGACTGGGGCCGCTGATCCCGGAGATCGTCGACAGCGCGACCCCGGGCGGGGTCGCCAAACACACCTCGAAGTGCAGGTGAGCAGATGAGATTCGGACTGCGCCGGAACACGTCCGGGAACGTCGAGGCCGGCCCGGGGTCACCGGGGCCTCGATCGCCGGAGCGAAGCGGAGGCAGACAACACCGGCCCCTGGAGGAATACCCCCGGGTGTGGCTCGGCCTGGCCGCCATCGGCCTGCTGGTGGTGGTGATCGTGGCGGCGCTGGCGATCAATTCGCTGAACGTCGGCGACCGCCGGGTGGAGGCCGATTTCGCGCAGGCCGCGCAGCTCGGCGCGGGTGATCAGGTGACGGTCGCGGGCGTACCGGTCGGGCATGTGGCGAGCATCCGGCTCGCGGGCGACCACGTGACCGTGACGCTGAGCGTCCAGCACGACGTGCCGCTGGGCGCCGACACCGCCGCCGCCATCAAACTGACCACGCTGCTGGGCAACCGGTACGTCGAGCTCGCGCCGCGCGGTCCCGGTTCCGCCGGTCGAATCCCGTTGGCGCACACCACCGTTCCCTACGATCTGCAATCCGCGCTGACCGATGTGACCCGCACCTTCGATCAGGTCGACGCCGATCAGGTCGGACACGCGTTGACCGATCTGTCCGGTCAGCTCAACGGCCTGCCGCAGCTGGTGCCCTCGGTGATGCAGAACGTGAAGACCCTGTCGGCGGTGATCGCCCAGCGCCGCGATCAGCTCGGCGCGCTGCTCACCAGTACCGCCAAGCTCACCGAGGTCGTGCAGGCGCAGCAGGCGAACATCGGCTCCCTGGTCACCCAGGGCCGCAGCCTGCTCGCGGAGGTGCAGGCCCGGCGGCAGGCGATCGAGTCGATGATCGCGGCGAGCACCCACCTGATCGACTCGCTGAAGCCGCTGGTGGTGGACGATCAGCCCGAACTCCAGGGGCTGATCACCAATCTGAACGAGATGACCCGGATGCTGAGCAGCCACGACGACCTGCTGCGCAACATCCTGCAGATCCTCCCGGTGCCGTGGCGCTCGTGGGCCAACCTCACCGGCACCGGCCCGGAACTGGACGCCAACGCGCCCTACGGCGCCTTCCTCGACTCGTTCATGTGCGCGCTGGTCGGCCGGGCGCCGCAGGTCGACATTCCCCCGTACTCGAAGGACTGCAAATGAGCAGACTGTCCCGCCGGATCGTGCTGGCGCTGCTGATCGTGCTCACCGTCGTGGCCGTCGGGGCCGCCGCCGGTCCGTTCTCCGGCCCCGGCACCCTCACCGTGACCGCCCAGTTCGACAACGCGGCCGGCCTGTACGTCGGCAACGCGGTGGACGTGCTGGGCATGAAGATCGGGAAGGTCGAGTCCATCACCCAGCGCGGCGCCTACGTCGAGGTGCGGATGAGCGTGCAGAGCTCGGTGCCGATCCCGGCCGACGCGACGGCGGTGACGGTATCGGATTCGGTGCTCACCGACCGGCACGTCGAGTTCACCCCGCCCTATCGCGGCGGCCCGGCGCTGCGCGACCACGCGGTGCTGGATCCGGGCCACACCCGGACCCCGATCGAATTCGACAGCGTGCTGGCGATGGCCGACAAACTCTCGAAATCACTGGGTGGCGACGGCGCCGGGCACGGCCCGATCGCGGGTCTGGTCGACGTCGGCGCGTCGACCGCCGGGCACGGTGACGACATCAAGGCCGCCCTGGACCAGCTCGCCGGGGCGCTGCGCACCGGCAGCGATCAGGGCGCGGCCACCAAGGACGCGGTCACGAAGATCGTCACCGATCTGGACTCGCTGACCGCGGCGGCCGCCGCCAACGATCAGCAGATCCGCGACTTCGGTTCCGGCGTACACCAATTGAGCGATCTGCTGGCCGACCAGCAGCTCGGCACCGGCGACACCGGCGCGAAGCTGAACCAGATCCTCGCGGCCACCACCGATCTCATGCAGCGCAACCGGGGCGCGATCGCGTCGACGGCCGGCAACGCGAACGTGATGATGCGCAGCCTGTCGGACTACCAGCGCAACATCGGTGAGTTCATGGACCTGTTCCCGCTGGTCGTCGACAACGCCTACGCCGTCATCGATCCCGATCTGCGTGTCGGCCGGGTGCACGTGAACGTGGACAAGATCGTCCTGGACGGGCAGATGGTCAAGGAGGTGTGCAACCTGCTGGATCTGAAACAGCTGGGCTGCAACACCGGGAAGATGTCGGACATGGGCCCCGACTTCGGAGTGGTGGCCATGCTGGCCGGAATCGCGGGGTTGCCGAAATGAGTTCGGGTACAACGAGATCGAATCTCCACCGAGGCGCCGGCGTGGCGCTGCCGGTGGTGGTGCTGGCACTGGCCGCGGCCGGATGTTCCTCGGGCGGACTGGATCAGGTGCCGCTACCGGCGCCGTCGATCGGGTCGAGCTATCGCCTGACCGCCACCTTCGCCAACGCGCTCAACCTACCCGCGAAGGCGCCGGTGAAGGTGAACGGCGCCGACGTCGGCCAGGTCGAGTCGATGCGGGCGCACGACTACAACGCGGTGGTCACCGTGCGGGTCCGGACCGGGGTGTCGCTGCCGGTCGGCACGACCGCCGAATTGCGTTCGGCGACACCGCTGGGCGATGTGTTCATCGCGCTCACCCCGCCGCCGGACCCCGCCGTCGCGGGCGGCCGGACGCTGCACGACGGCGACGCGATCCCGCAGTCCGGCACCTCGGCCGCCGCGACGATCGAGGAGGTGCTGACCCGGGCCGCACTGCTGGTGAACGGCGGCGTGATTCGCGATCTGACCAAGGTGATCAACGGCGCCGGCGCCCAACTGGACGGCCGCGGCGACCGGCTCGCCGACCTCATCGCCGAGACCACCAAACTGGTCGAAACCCTCTCGGCGCGTTCGGATCAGATCCGCTCCGCGGTCCGCGACGCGGCCACCCTCACCGATACCGTTGCCGCACAACAGTCCACCGTGAACGACGCGGTGGCCGCCGCGGGACCGGCGCTGGATGCCATCGGGGCGAATACGCAGAACATCGTCGACCTGGTGGGGCGGCTCGACCGGATCGCCGTGCTGATGGAGAAGTTCCCGTCGATCAACGGCACCGGAAAGCGCAGCATCGTCACCGATCTGAACAACCTGGCCGCCGGACTGAACACGGCCGCGACCCAGCCCGAGGCGAACCTCGATTCGCTCAACAAGACCTTCGTGATCGTCGGCGGCAAGGTCGCCAACGGCACCGGCGCCACCGCCGACGCCGATATCATCCAGTTCGCGCTCGGCACCGGGCCCGATCCCAACTTCCCGGGCGATCCGACGGCGAAGGTGCCCGACGGAACCGACTGGGCCAACTTCGTCGGCTCGCTGGCCTACACCCTGGGCCGGCTGCACGACCGCGTGATCGGACCGGGCCGATGAACGAGAAGGCAATGCCCGCACGTGGTTCCGGCGCCGGGACGGCCGTGGCCGCAGTAGTGGTCGGGACGTTCGAATTCCTCGCCCGGCAGCGGCTGATCGTGTCGCTGGTCGCCCTGGTCGCGGTGCTGGTACTCGGCGCGTCGTATCTGACTTTCGGTTCGCTGCAGGTGAATCCGCTGCACTCGACCTATCTGGTCCGGGTGCATCTGCGCGATTCCGGTGGGCTGCTGGCGGATCGGGACGTCACCGTGCGCGGCGTGCGGGTCGGCCGGGTGTCGTCGGTGGACATCGGCGACGGCGGCGTGACCGCGACCGCCGTCATCGACGGCGGCGTGCACATCCCGGCGGACAGCGACGCGCGCGTCCTCGGGTTGTCCGCGGCGGGGGAGCAGTACCTGGATTTCGTGCCCACCCAGAGTTCCGGCCCCTACCTGGCCGACGGCGCGGTGATCGGGGTGGACCGGACCACGACCCCGGTCACGCTGGCCCAGCTGCTCGGCGATCTGAACGGCACCATCGTGCAACTGGATCCGGCGAAACTGCACGCCATCGTGCAGGAGCTCGGCGTGAGTTCGGCGGGACCGGAGAAGCTCACCGCGATCGTGAACGGCGGTGTGTTCCTGATCGATACGCTCGGCGGCGTACTGCCGCAGACCACCGATCTGCTGCGCAACAGCCGGGTGGTGCTCGGCACCGTCCGTGATCTGGCGCCGGGCCTGCGGGCCACCGCGGCCGATCTGGACAGCACGCTCGCCGGGGTGGAGAAGATGACCGGCGGCTACACCACGCTGGTGGGTCTCACCCCGGACACGCTGCGGACGATGGACGGCATCATCGCCGACAACTCGCCGACGATGGTCCAGCTGCTGGGCAGTCTCGCGACCGTGGCGCAGATGTCGTACGTGCACGTGCCCGCGCTGCGCGAGGTGTTCTTCCCGCAGCAGCGCGACGGTTCGGCGGCGGACCGGGTGACCTCGGCCTTCCACGACGGCTACGCGTGGGCATTGGCCAGTATCTACCCGCGCAAGCAGTGCGACTACCCCGTGCCGCGGCTGCCGGTGAGCATGCCCGACTTCCCCGAACCGTATCTGTACGCCGATTGCACCGATCCGGATCCGACCCTGCTGCCGCGTGGCGCCCGCAACGCGCCCCGGCCGCCCGGTGACGACACGTTGCATCCGCCGCCGGGAGCGGATCCGCTCGCGACCTCCGACCCCACACCGCGCGGGCCGCAGACGATCCCGACCCCGTTCGGTGGTCCCTATGTGCCCAGATAGCCCGAACTTCCGATGATTGCAGGGAGGCCTTCAATGGAGAAGACGACACCGGGAACGGTGCTCGAAGCCGACGCCGGCGAAGCGACCGATGCCACGAAATCGACTGCGGGACAGAGTGTCTCGGCGGACGAACCCAACGGCGACACGAGTGCCGGCAAGCCTGTCGACGAGAGTGCCGGCGAGCGCGCCGACGCGAGTGCCGACAAGCCCGCCGACGAGCGCGCCGCCAAGCCTGCCGCCGCGAGCGCCGGCAAGCCTGTCGATGAGCCCGCCGACCCCGGGGCCGACAAGCCCGACTCCGGGGCCGACAAGCCCGCCGACCCGGCGGCCCGGCCTGCGGCAGCACCGGCAGCACCCGGCCGCCGCCGCTGGCTCCTGCGCGGCGGACTCGCCGCCGGGGCCGTGCTGCTGGTCGTCGCCACGGTGCTCGCCGTGGTCTTCGGCTGGAAACTGCACAACCGGGACCGGGTGGACGCCGCCGCCCGCGAGGCCGCGGCCACCGCACAGTCCTACGCGGTCACCCTGACCAGCATCGACGCGCAGCATATCGACCAGAATTTCACCGACGTGCTGAACGGCGCGACCGGCGATTTCAAGGATATGTACAGCCAGTCCAGCACCCAGCTGAAGACGCTGCTGGTCCAGAACAAGGCCGTCAGCAAGGGCCGGGTCGTGGACGCCAGCATCAAGTCCGCGTCGCCGGATCAGGTGGAGGTCATGCTGTTCGTGGACCAGGAGGTCAGCAACTCCGCCAGCCCGGATCCGCGCATCGACCGCAGCCGCATCCTCATGACGATGCAGCGGGTCGGCGGCCACTGGCTGGCCGCCAAAGTGGAAATGGTCTGATGTGACTGCCGGTGAGTTGGTGATCGATCGACTGCCCACGCAGTCGCCGGTCGACGCGATCAAACGCTGGGCCCGGGGTTATCTGCGACGGCATCCGATCGCCTCGCTGGAGACCGTCGGCGCGCAGTTCGTGATGGGCGTGCGGGCCTTCCAATATCTGTTCCTCGACATCGTGACCGGGAAGTTCGCGTTCCGGGAATTCGTGTTGCAGGCGGCGTTCATGATCAAGACGTCGATCCTGCCGACGATCGCGGTGGCGCTGCCGATCAGCGCCACGCTGTCCATCCAGTTCGGCCTGCTGGCCGGTCAGGTCGGCGCGACCTCGCTCGCGGGCGCGGCCAGCGGCCTGGCGGTGATCCGGCAGGCCGCCCCCGTGGTGACCGCGATGCTGCTGGCCGCCGCGGTCGGCTCGGCGATCTGCGCCGATCTGGGTTCGCGGACCATCCGCGAGGAGATCGACGCGATGGAGGTCATGGGCGTCCCGGTGATGCGCCGGCTGGTGGTCCCGCGGGTCGCCGCGGGTGTGGTGGTCGCGGTCGGCCTGACCGGGGTGAGCGCCTTCGTCGGCTTCCTCGCCGGCTACCTGTTCAACGTGTACATCCAGGGCGGGACGCCGGGCAGTTTCGTGGCGACCTTCTCCTCCTTCGCCACCATCGGCGATATGTACCTGGCGGTGGTCAAGGCGGTGGTGTTCGGCCTGATCGTGACGATCGTCGCGTGCCAGAAGGGCCTGAGCACCAAGGGCGGTCCCAGCGGCGTCGCCGATTCGGTGAACGCGACGGTGGTCGCCTCGATCGTGCTGCTGATGCTGGTGAACGTCGGCTTCACGCAGATCTACACGATGTTGTTCCCACGGGCGGCGCTCTAGATGGCCGCGCAGTACTACCCGTTGTCGATCGGGACGATCGTCCGGGCCGCCGACCCGCCGGCGAAGTTGTTCATGCGGCTGGGCCACATGGCCCTTTTCTTCCTGAAGTCGGTGGCCTCGGTGCCGATCGTGCTGCGGCACTATCGCAAGGAGCTGCTGCGGTTGATCTCCGTCGTCACCTGGGGTAACGGCTCGCTGATCGTCGGCGGCGGCACGGCCGGGATCATCATCGTGCTCGGCGGCAGCGCCGGGGCCCTGGTCGGGATCGAGGGGTACAGCGCGCTGAAGCTGCTGGGCATCGGCCCGGCCACCGGCCTGATCTCCGCGACCGCCTCGACCCGGGAACTGGCGCCGATCATGGCGTCGATCGCCTTCGCCTCGCAGGCGGGCTGCCGGTTCACCGCTCAGCTCGGCGCGATGCGGATCTCCGAGGAGATCGACGCGATGGAGACGCTGGCGATCCGGTCGATCCCGTATCTGGTGACCACCCGGCTGATGGCCTCGATCGCGGCGATCGTGCCGCTGTACGTGGTCTGCCTGGTGGTGAATTTCCTTGCGGTGCAGTTGACCATCGGCCTGGCGGGCAGTCAGTCGCCGGGCACCTACGACCACTACTTCCGAATGGTGCTCAGCAGTTCCGATGTCGTGTACTCGCTGGTGAAAGCCGTTGTCTTCGTTATCATCACGACCACGATCCAGTGCTACTACGGCTACTACTCCAGCGGCGGGCCGGAGGGTGTCGGCGTGGCGGCCGGGCGCGCCATGCGCGCCGGCATCACGGTGATGATCATCGTCAACCTGTTGCTGACGATGGCGTTGTGGGGATTCGACGCCGGTGCGCGGATCAGTGGGTGATGCTGTGTGAGAACGGTATTTACTTCTCTCAAGATCTCCGTTTTCAAACACGGCATAGCGGGTATTGACAGGGGTCGGAGGCAATGTTAGACAGGTGTACAGCATCGGCGAGCGGCCGTCGACCGGCCGTCCGCACCGCCCCTACCCACCTCTTGTCCGCGCTCGCTCGATCCCCGCTCGCCGTGCCACCGACCATCGGCGGTCCCCGGCGTGCGCCCGGTGGTTGCCGGCATCCGAAGTGAACGGAGAACCATGACGACCGGTACTGCCACAGCGGGTTTCGTCGGCGCGCGGGTTCCGCGCATCGAGGACCTGCGGCTGGTGACCGGCGCGGGCGAATACGTCGACGACATCGTCCGGCCGGGCATGGCCCACGTGCATTTCGTCCGCAGCCCGTTACCGCGAGCGCGGATCCTCGACATCGACGTCTCCGAGGCGCTGGCGCTGGAGGGGGTGCGCGCGGTCTACACCGCCGCGGACCTGAATCCCGAGGTCCACGAACTGGTCTACGCCCTGGATCTGCCCGGTATGCCGCCGGTGCCGCGGCCGCCGCTGGCCGAGGGTGAGGTGCGCTTCGTCGGCGATCCGGTGGTGCTGATCGTCGCCGTCGACCGGTACGTCGCGGAGGACGCGGCCGAACTGGTCATCGTCGACTACGACCCGCTGCCGCCGATCGTCGATTACACGGCCGCCGCGGAGAATCCGGAGCAGGTCCACGCCGACTGCCCCGGCAACCTCGCGGCGCTCATCCCGGGCATGCCGGCCGAGCAGCGGCAGAAGATCTTCGACGACGCGGCACATGTGGTGCGGCAGCACATCTTTCAGCAGGGCTACGTGCCCGTGCCGATGGAGACCCGCGGCCTGATCGCCGAATGGTCGGCGCCGACCGGCGAGATGACGATCTGGGCCTCGACCCAGTCGCCGCACGGTATGCGCGCCTTCTGCGCGCGGCTGCTGGGCGTTCCGGAACATCTGGTGCGCGTGGTGGCCCGCGACACCGGCGGCGGTTTCGGCCAGAAGGTGGTCCCCGGCCGCGAGGACATCTCGGTGATGCTCGCCGCCCGCAAGCTGCGCGCCTCGCTGAAGTGGATCGAGGACCGGCAGGAGAATCTGATCTCCGCGGGCTCCGCGCGCCACGAGTCCGGTATCGCGCAGATGGCCTTCGACGCCGACGGCACGATCCTGTTCGCCGCCATCGACTATCTGCAGAACGTCGGCGCCTACCCGATCCCGTCGCCGCTGACGGCGGCCTTCCCGGTCGGCATGCTGTTCACCGGCCCGTACCGGGTACCGGCGGCCACCTTCGACCTGAAGTTGGTGTACACCAACACCGTCGGCCGCGTTGCCTACCGCGGGCCGTGGCAGTTCGAATCGGTCGCGCGCGAGATCCTGATGGACACCGCGGCCCGGCAGATCGGCATCGATCCGATCGAACTGCGGCGCCGCAACATGATTCGCCAGGACGAGCTGCCGATGGTCAACCCCTGCGGTATGCCGTACAGCGATATGACGCCGCTGGAGACCTTCGAGAAGGCCGTCGAGGCACTCGATTACGAGGCCTTCCGCAAGGAACAGGAAACCGCCCGCGCGCAGGGCCGCTACCTCGGCGTCGGGACCTGTACCTATGTGGAGCCGACCGCCGGTTCGACCCCGTTCTACGCCACCGAGGGCGGCACCATCCGGATCGAGCCGTCGGGCGGGGTGAACGTCTACGTCGCCGGCGGTTCGGCCGGAAACAGCCTGGAGACCACCGTCGTCCAGCTGACCGCCGACGCGCTCGGCGTGCACGTCGAGGATGTGCACACCATCCAGGGCGATACCGCGGTGACCCCGTTCGGCGGCGGCACCGGCGGCAGCCGCTCGGCCTCGGTGACCGCCGGCGCGGTCGCGGAAACCGCTGCGGCACTGCGGGAACGGATCATCGCCATCGCGGCGCACAAGCTCGGCACCCCCGCCGAGGACATCGAGTTCGCCGACGGCCGGGCGACGATCCGGGGCGTCCCGGATGTCGCGCTGACCCTGCGTGAGATCGCCGAGATCGCCTACTTCCAGCCCGAGGCGCTGCCAGCGGGCATCCCGGCCGGACTGGAGGCCAGCGGCCGCTATCGTGCCGCGGCGCCGATGATCTGGGCCAACGCCACCCACGTCTGCACCTGCGAGGTCGACATCGAGACCGGCCGGGTGACGTTGCTGCGCTACATCGTCGGTGAGGACGTCGGCCCGATGATCAACCCGAACGTGGTGGAGGGCCAGATCTACGGCGGCACCGTACAGGGCATCGGCGGCGCGCTCTACGAGTCGCAGGCCTACGACGACGACGGCAACCCGATCGCCACCACCTTCATGGACTACCTGCTGCCGACCGCGACCGAGGCGCCGACCATCGAGGTCGTCCACGTCGAATCGCACAGCGCGGGCCCCGGCGGCTTCAAGGGGGTCGGCGAGGGCGGCGCGATCGGCTCTGCCCCGGCGGTGATCAACGCGGTCGCCGACGCCCTGGCCCCGCTCGGGGTCGAGGTCAGCGCGCTGCCGCTGTCACCGGCGACCATCGTCGGCCTGATCGACGCGGCTCGTGGAAAGGACCGCCAGTGAAACCGGCTGCCTTCGAATATCATTCGCCGACGACCGCCGAGGAGGCGGTGAACCTGCTCGCCGAACTGGGCGAGGAGGCGAAGGCCATCGCCGGCGGTCAGAGCCTGGTGCCGATGCTCGCGCTGCGGCTGGCCGTCTTCGACCATCTGGTGGATCTGCGACGGGTGAGCGAGCTGCGTGGCATCGAGAACCGCGGCGACTCCCTGTGGGTCGGCGCGGGCACCACGCACGCGACGGTCGGGCGCTCCGAGGACGTCCGCCGCGCGGTGCCGCTGCTGTCCCGGGCCACCCCGCACATCGGGCACTTCCAGATCCGCAACCGCGGCACCATCGGCGGATCCATCGCGCACGCGGACGCTGCGGCCGAATATCCCGCGGTCGCACTGACTCTGGACGCGCAGTTGGAGGCGTTGTCCCCGCGCGGCCGGCGCACCATCGCCGCGGCCGACTTCTTCACCGGGATGTGGAGCACCGCACTGGAACCCGACGAACTGCTCACCGGCATCGAATTCCCGGTGTGGCACGGCCGGTCCGGCTTCGCGATCGAGGAATTCGCGCGGCGCAGTGGCGATTTCGCCCTCGCCGGGGCGACCGTGGCGGTGCGGCTGGACGCCGACTCGCGCGTGGAGCGGTGCGGTATCGGCCTTTTCGGCCTGGCGCCGACCACCGAACGCGCGGCCGCCGCCGAGGCCGAACTGATCGGCCGCCGGGTGTCGGAGATCTCGGCCGACGAGGTCGGGCGCACCGCGACCGCGGGCCTGAGCTCGGTGCCGTCGGATATGCACGGTTCCGGCGACTACCGCAAGCGCCTCGGCGCGCAGATGGTGGCGCGCGCCTGGCGCCGCGCCGTCGACGAGGCCGGCAACGACTGATGAGGCTGGAGCAATGACCGATATCGACATCGAACTGCGGGTCAACGGCGATCTGCGCCGGGACCGGGTACCACCGCGGCTGGTGCTCGCGGACTACCTGCGCACCCGATGCGGCCTCACCGGAACACATCTGGGCTGCGAGCACGGCGTGTGCGGGGCGTGCACGGTCCTGCTGGACGGGGCCGCGGTGCGGGCCTGCCTGATCTTCGCGGTGCAGGCCGACGGGTCGGAGATCACCACGGTGGAGGGCATCGCCGCCCCGGACGGTGAACTGTCCCCGGTGCAGGCGGCGTTCCGCGAACACCACGGCCTGCAGTGCGGTTTCTGCACACCGGGTTTCATCGTGTCGGCCACCGCGTTCCTGCGGGAGAACCCCGACCCGACCGAGGGGGAGATCCGGGAAGCGATCTCCGGCAACCTGTGCCGCTGCACGGGCTACCAGGGGATCGTGAAAGCCGTTGCGGCCGCGGCCGCTTCGACGAAGCACGACGCTGCCGCCGCGATGGGGCAGGAAACTCTGGAAGGATCAGCGTGAAACTCGAGAACACATTCGGCATACCCGTCCCGGCGGCGGACGCCTGGAAGGTGCTGCTGGATCTGGAGCGCATCGCGCCCTGTGTTCCCGGCGCCACCCTGACCGGCAGCGACGGGGACGCCTTCCAGGGCCGGATCAAGGTGAAGCTCGGCCCGATCGCCCTCACCTACAACGGCACCATCCGGATCGTGTCGGCGGACGAGGCCGCCCGGATCGCGGTACTCGAGGGCGGCGGCCGCGAGGCCCGCGGCAACGGCACCGCGAAGGCGACCATCACCTGCCGGCTCGTCGAATCCGGCGACAAGACCGACGTTTTCGTCGACACCGACCTGAACATCACCGGGAAGCCGGCCCAGTTCGGGCGCGGCGCCCTGGCGGAGGTGGCGGGTGCGCTGATCGGTCAGTTCGCCGGCAACCTGGCGGATCTGATCGTCGAGTCATCCTCCGCCGCAACGACTCCCGAAGCGGACACCCTCGAACCGGAGGCGGCCCCGGTCGCCGCGGTCCGGGCGGTGCCCGCACCGGGGACGAACGTGCAGCCCGCGGCGCGGCCGGCTGCCGAACCGATCGACCTGCTCTCCGCCGCCGGAATCGGCGGAGAGCGGGTCGGTCTGGTTGCCGCCGTGGCGGCGCTGCTGGCGGTCCTGGTGCTGTGGCGCCGCGACCGCAAGCGCCTGGCGTCGCGTTGAGCGACCGCCCGATGGGCATCCGATGTGCCGCCGGCCGGCGGCCGTCACTCCCGAGCAGAAAGTGAGCAGTCAGATGACGGGAAGAGTCGAGGGCAAGGTCGCCTTCATCAGTGGTGCGGCGCGTGGTCAGGGCCGCAGCCACGCCGTGCGGCTGGCCCAGGAGGGCGCCGACATCATCGCGGTCGACGTGTGCAAGAACGTCAGTGGCAGCGACGCCATCCCGGGGTCGACCCCCGAGGATCTGGCCGAGACCGCCGATCTGGTGAAGGGCCTGGGCCGGCGCATCGTCACCGCCGAGGTCGACGTCCGTGACTCCGAGGCGCTGCAGGCCGCCGTGGACAGCGGCGTCGAGCAGCTGGGCCGGCTGGACATCATCGCGGCCAACGCGGGCATCGGCAACGGTGGCGCGACGCTGGACAAGACCAGCGAAGAAGACTGGACCACGATGATCGACATCAACCTCGCCGGCATCTGGAAGACGGTGAAAGCCGGTGTGCCGCACATCCTCGCGGGTGGCAACGGCGGGTCGATCATCCTGACCAGCTCGGTCGGCGGCCTCAAGGCCTACCCGAACACCGGTCACTACGTGGCCGCCAAGCACGGCGTGGTCGGCCTCATGCGGGCGTTCGCGGTCGAGCTGGGCCAGCACAACATCCGGGTCAACTCGGTGCACCCGACCAACGTGAACACCCCGATGTTCATGAACGAGGGCACCATGAAGATGTTCCGGCCCGACCTGGAGCACCCGACCGCCGAGGACTTCAAGCCGGTCGCCCAGTTCATGCACGTGCTGCCGATCGGCTGGGTCGAGCCCGTCGACATCAGCAACGCCGTGCTGTTCCTGGCCTCCGACGAGGCCCGCTACATCACCGGTCTGACCATGACCGTCGACGGCGGCAGCACCCTGAAGTAAGCCGGTCGCCGGCATCGCGGTGGCGGAACGCTCCGGCGTCCGCCACCGCGCGGCGTTCACACCATGTCTCGGCCGCCGGGCGGTTCCGATATCTCGGCCGGCTGCGTGGCTTCCGACTGCGTGGTCTCGGGTTCCCTGGCTTACGGTTCTGTGGCTTCCGGTTCCGCAGCTTCCGGTTCGTCCGGCTCCAGCAGCGCCAGTTCGCGCTCGATCATCGTGAGCGCCTCCGCGTGCCCGCCGTCCATGCCGATGGCCTGCTCCAGCACCAGCGTCCGCGCCATCCCGGTCAGCATCACCGCCAGCGCACCCGGCGGGAAACGCTCGGCGTCCACCCCCGCGGCGGCGATGATCCCGGTCAGCGTCTCGGTCTGGATGGCGCGAAACCGTTCCGCCGCCTCCGCGAGCGCGGCCCGGATCGCCGGTCGGTGCACCGACAACCCCACGAATTCCAGGGTGATCCGCACATCCGCCGGATCGGTGCCGAACCGCCACAGCGCGTGCAGCGGCCGATCCGAGCGCAGCAGATCCGCCTGCAATCCCACCGCGCTCTCCACCCGCCGTTCCAGGATCGCCAGGAACAGATCGTCCATCGACCGGAAATAGTAGTGGACCAGCTGGAATTTCAGCCCGGCCCGCTCGGCCACCCGGCGCGCGGTCACCGCCGAATACCCCTGCTCGAGCATCAACTGCTCGGCGGCGTCGACGAGGATGCCGCGATTCTTCGCGTCGGGGCCCGCAACCCTGCGCGGCGCTGCCATCCGGCTCCTCCTCACCACGGCCCGGTCATGGGATCAATGATCATGCTAGCGCCGTCGCGCGTCGCCACCGCGGTCCGGTTTGCGACGATCGCCACGTCGTAGGCTGTCGATCATGTCGAGCACCGAACAGGCCACGAGAACGCCGGGGCTGACCGCCGCCGAGGTGGCACAGCGGGTGCGGGCGGGACAGGTCAACGACGTCCCCGACCGCGCCGCGCGGTCGGTGTCGGACATCGTCAAGGCCAACGTCTTCACCCGGATCAACGCGATCCTCGGCGTCCTGCTGATCCTGGTCCTGGTGACCGGATCCTATATCGACGCGATGTTCGGCCTGCTGATCGTGGCGAACAGCATCGTCGGCATCGTGCAGGAGTTGCGGGCCAAACGCACGCTGGACGCGCTGGCGATCGTCGGGCAGGCGCAACCGGTGGTGCGCCGCGACGGCGCCGCGGCGCCGGTGGCGCCGAACGAGGTGGTGCGCGACGACATCATCGAACTCGGCCCCGGCGACCAGATCGTGGTCGACGGGGAGGTGATCGAGTCCCGGCAGCTGGAGATCGACGAGTCGCTGCTCACCGGCGAGGCCGATCCCATCGACAAACCCGTTGGCGCGCAGGCGATGTCGGGCAGCTACGTATCCGCCGGCGCCGGCGCCTACCGGGCCACGAAGGTCGGCCGCGACGCCTACGCCGCGAAACTGTCCGCCGAGGCCAGCAAGTTCACGCTGGTGAATTCGGAGCTGCGCAGCGGTATCGACACCATCCTGAAGGTGATCACCTGGCTGCTGTTCCCGGCGGGCCTGGTCACCATCTACAACCAGTTGTTCTCCAGCCACCAGTCCTGGCGCGACGCGCTCGACGGCATGGTCGCGGCCCTGGTCCCGATGGTGCCGGAGGGGCTGGTGCTGATGACCTCGGTGGCCTTCGCGGTGGGTGTGGTCCGGCTGGGCCGGCGGCAGTGCCTGGTACAGGAACTCCCGGCCATCGAGGGCCTGGCCCGGGTCGACGTGGTGTGCGCCGACAAGACCGGCACCCTCACCGAGAACGGTATGACGCTGTCGGAAGTCCGTGCGGTGGGCGATCTTCCGGCGGATCGGCTGCGAGAGGTGCTGTCCGCCATGGCCGCCGCCGATCCGCGCCCCAACGCCAGTATCGCGGCGATCGCCGAGGCGCTGCCGGACGGGCCGGACTGGGAGCCGACCGCCGTCGCACCGTTCTCCTCGGCCCGGAAGTGGAGCGGACTGTCCTACGGCGAGCGCGGCAACTGGCTGCTCGGCGCGCCGGACGTGCTGCTGGAGCCCGGCAGCGAGATCGCGAGTACCGCACAGGATCTCGGCGCGCAGGGACTGCGGGTGCTGTTGCTCGCGCGCGGCGACCGCGCGGTGGACGCCGCCGAGGCCCCCGGTTCGGTCACCCCGGAGGCGCTGGTGGTGCTGGACCAGAAGGTCCGTCCCGACGCCCGGCCCACCCTCGAGTACTTCGCCGGCCAGGACGTGGCGATCAAGGTGATCTCCGGCGACAACGCCGTCTCGGTGGGCGCGGTGGCGACCTCGCTGGGCCTGCCCGGCGGCGATCACGCGGTGGACGCCCGCACGCTGCCGTCCGATCCCGCGGAACTGGCCGGCGTACTCGACCGCGAGACCACCTTCGGCCGGGTCCGCCCGGATCAGAAGCGCGCCATGGTCGGCGCGCTGCGCTCGCGCGGGCACACGGTCGCGATGACCGGCGACGGCGTCAACGACGTGCTGGCGCTCAAGGACGCCGATATCGGCGTCGCGATGGGATCGGGCAGTCCGGCGACCCGCGCGGTGGCGCAGATCGTGTTGCTGGACAACCGATTCGCCACCCTGCCGTATGTGGTGGGGGAGGGCCGCCGGGTGATCGGCAACATCGAGCGGGTGTCGAATCTGTTCCTCACCAAGACCGTCTACTCGGTACTGCTGGCCTTCACGGTGGGCATCGTGGGGATCGGATCCCAACTGTTCCACTACGATCCGCTGCCGTACCCGTTCCTGCCCCGGCACGTCACCATGGTGGCCTGGTTCACCATCGGCATCCCGGCCTTCATCCTGTCGCTGGCGCCGAACAACGAAAGGGCGCGAACCGGTTTCGTGCGCCGGGTGCTGCGGCTGGCGGTGCCGTCCGGGGTGGTGATCGGCACGGTCACCTTCGTCGCCTACCTGTTCGCGTACCGAGGCGCGGAGGCGTCCGAGGCGCAGCAGGTGCGCGCGGGCACCACCGCGCTCATCACGCTGCTGATCGTCGCGGTGTGGGTGCTGGCCATCGTGGCGCGGCCGTGGAACCTGTGGAAGATCCTGCTGATCGGCGGTTCGGTGGCCTTCTACCTGGTGCTGTTCGCGGTGCCGTTCACCCGGGACTTCTTCCGGCTGGACCCCTCGGACATCACGCTCACCGCGGTCGCGGTCGGCTGCGGGGCGATCGGCATCGTGCTGGTGACCGCCGCCTGGTGGTTCCTCGGCGAACGGCGCGGCCTGCTGCCCGCGGCGCCGGCACTCGAAAAGAGCTGACCCCGGCCATTTTTCGGGAAGCCAACTGGTCGGCCGATATGGCGCGCCGTGAACCGCGTTGTGCCGCGTGTTGATTGGCCGACGCGGGTACCTTCGGCGGTATGGAGGTTCTGCTGCATCAGATCGATGCGTTCGCCGACGCGCCGTTCACCGGAAATCCGGCGGCGGTGATGCCGCTGCTGTCCTGGCTGCCCGACGACCTGCTGCAACAGCTCGCCGAGGAGAACAACCTCGCCGAAACGGCCTTCTACACTTCGGCTCTGCCGATCGGGGCGGGCCTCCCGCCGGGCGAGGGGCCCGCGTTCCATCTGCGCTGGTTCACGCCGATGCTGGAGGTCGACATGTGCGGCCACGCGACCCTCGCGGCCGCCGCGTATCTGCTCGAGGATATGCACCCCGAGGCGGAGCAGGTGCAGTTCTTCACCCGCAGCGGCTGGCTGTCGGTCGAGCGCGCGGGCGAGGGGCTGCGGATGAGCCTGCCCGCGCTGCCGTCGATCGACGTCGAACCCGATCCGGCGCTGGCCGCCGCGCTCGGCGTGCGCCCGCTGCGCGCCCTGTCCGGACAGGACGAGATCATCGTGGTCGCCACCGAACACGAAGTGCGCACCGCCCGACCGGATTTCGGCGCCTTTCCACCGCTGCCCCGCGGCGTGATCCTGACCGCCCCCGGCGACAGCGCCGATTTCGTCTCCCGCTTCTTCGCCCCCGGCGTCGGCGTACCCGAGGATCCGGTCACCGGATCCGCCCACGCCCAGCTGACCCCGCTGTGGAGTCGCGACTTCGGCCGCACCGAACTGTCCGCGCGGCAGCTGTCCCGCCGCGGCGGCCTGCTGCACTGTGCCCTCGTCGGCGACCAGGTGCTGCTGTCCGGACACTGTCACCGCTACCTGGACGGCGTGGTGCAGCTGCCCGATTGAAAGCCGATGGCCCGCAAACCCTCTGCGCCGAGCAGTGGGTGACCGGCAGGTGCACGGTGCACGAATTCGCTTGCAGGACACGAGTTCGACCGGAACCGGCCGCGGAACCCGACACAATAGTCACCCGTACGCAGTAATCTGTCGCCACCCCGGTCGCCCGGCGATCGGGGTGGCCCGGCCGCCCACCTGATGAGGGGCGAGCGGCCGGGCACTCCCGGACCCTGCGCCGCCGGCCGTGCGTCGCGGTCTCGTTCAGCTCACAGCGCCGGGCCGGCGGCGGTGAAATCCGGGCAACACGGGCCAACACCACGGCCATCGTGGACTAATCGACCGGCAATACCCCGGTGCTGTGATGGGCGCCATGAGCGTCACAGAACCCACCACGATCTATGACCGAATCGGCGGCCACGAAGCGCTGGAGGCGGTTGTCGACGCCTTCTACATCCGCGTCCTCGCCGACCAGGAACTCGCCGGATTCTTCACCGGTACCAACATGTCCCGCCTGAAGGGCCGTCAGGTGGAATTCTTCGCCGCCGCCCTGGGCGGTCCCGATCCCTACACCGGCGCGCCGATGAAGCAGGTGCACCAGGGCCGCGGCATCACCCTGCACCATTTCACCCTGGTCGCCGGGCATCTGGCCGGTACCCTCACCGCCGCCGGGGTTCCGCCGGAGATCGTCGAGCAGATCATCGGAGCGGTTGCGCCGTTGTCCGGTGAGATCGCCTCGGGCGCCTGATCGGAACGCCGGCGGCATTCGCAGTGCGGGTGTCACGCGAGCGGGGCGGGTGCCACGCGGGATCCGGATCCCGCGTGGCACCCGCCCTTTCACGCCTCGCCCTTTCACACCTCAGCCCTTCACGCACAACACCTGCCGCAGGGTGGCGACCACCTCGACCAGATCCGCCTGGGCGGCGATGACCTCGTCGATATCCTTGTAGGCGGCCGGAATCTCGTCGACCACCCCGGCATCCTTGCGGGACTCCACGCCCTCGGTCTGCGCGATCAGATCCGCCACCGTGAACTGCTTCTTGGCGGCGCTGCGGCTCATCCGCCGGCCCGCACCGTGCGAGGCGGACTCGAACGACGCCGGATTGCCCTTGCCCCGAACCACATACGACCGCGTCCCCATCGAACCCGGGATCAGCGCGAGATCCCCGGCCCCGGCCCGGACCGCGCCCTTGCGGGTCACCAGCATCGGCACACCGTCGATGATCTCCTCGGCCACATAGTTGTGGTGGCAGGAGATCGGATCGTCGAATGTCACCGGCACCCCGGCGAATTCGTCCCGGACCGCCGAACACACCAGCGCGAGCATGACCGACCGGTTGCGGGCCGCGTACTCCTGCGCCCAGGTCAGGTCGCGTCGGTAGGCGGCCATCTCCGGTGTGCCGGACAGGAATACGGCCAGATCGCGATCGGGCAGATCCTGGTTGTGCGGCAGCGCGCGAGCCACGGTCATATGCCGCTCGGCCAGCTCCTTACCGATGTTGCGGCTACCCGAATGCAGCAGCACCCACACCCGATCGGTGGTGTCCAGGCACACCTCGATGAAGTGGTTACCGCCCCCGAGGGTGCCCATCTGCTTGTGCGCCTTGGACTCTCGCGGCCCCGCCACCGGATCCAGATCCCCGAAGGCCCGCCAGAACCGCTGCCACCCGGCCCGCAGCGTGGTGCCTGCGGCATGCTGCCCGACGACCCGCGCCTCCAGCCGGGTCACATCGACCGGATCGTCGTGCGCGCCGAACCCGACCGGCACCGCGCCCTCGATGCGGGTGCGCAACCCGTGCAGTCCGGCGGGCAGATCGGCGGCGGTCAACGAGGTCCGCACCGCCTCCATCCCGCAGCCGATATCGACCCCGACGGCGGCCGGCGCGACCGCGTCGCGCATGGCGATGACGGAACCGACGGTGGCGCCCTTCCCGAGATGCACGTCCGGCATCACACGGACGCCGTGCACCCATTCCAGTTGCGCGATATTGCGCAACTGTCGCAACGCGGCCGGCTCGACCTCGTGCTCGTGGGCCCACATCAGCGTCTGCGCCCGGGTACCGCGCAGCTCGACGGGAAACATTCCGGACTCCTTCCAGCGGTGTTCGTTTCCACCACGGTAGGAAACCGGACGCCCCGGACGCATCCGATTTATGCCGTGTCGCGCTCCGAATCCGCATCGAGTACCGCCGCATCCCCGGCCACGACCCGAATATCACCGGCATACAACGGAACCCGGGTACCCGCGTCGACCAGCGCGGCGAACCCGCCGTCGTCGGCCATGATCGTGACCGTGTAGAGCCGCTCGGTCGCCGAGGTATTGACGATCCGATGCGCGGAACCCGGTTGCAGCACCAAAATGTCGCCCGCGGTCAACTCGGCGACATGCTCGTCGCTGTGGGCGAGGGCCGTCCCGGACAGCACCAGGAAGATCTCCGCCGAATCCGGATGCGAATTCACCGGCTGCGCACCGCCGGGCTCCCAGATCTCCAGGAAAACACTTGCGGCGGAACCGTGTTCGGGACCGGCCAGGGTACACAGCCGGACCGTGTCGGCCGGGGAGATGAGGGAGGCGTGCAGATCGCCGAGGCGACGGACGACGGGCGGAGCGCCGGTCATGATCGGTCCTTTCCGAGGGCTGGGGTGAGCAGGGTGACCGGCCCGCAGTCGTGCCGGACGACCGGATTCCCGAGCAGATCGGCGCCGGGCCCGGCGGTGGTGGTCCCGGCGAGCAGCGCGGCCGCCGCGGCCGCGACCTCCCCGGCCGCCCGTCCCGGAAGTTCGGTGATCAGGTTGTGCGCGGGCAGGATTCGCCGGATCGGCAGGCCCGCCAACCGCGCGGTGGACGCCGCGAATGCGGCCGGATCGGCCCCCGCCCCGTGCAACCAGTGTGCCGCGGTGAGTACGGTGTCGCCGGAAAGCAGTGTGCCGGAAGCACGTTCGAACAGGCACAGCGCATCGGCCGCATGCCCGGGCGTATGCAGCACCTCGAACCGCCGATCACCCAGATCGAGGATCTCCCCGTCGGACAGCGAGCGCGTGACCGCCGTGGCCGCAATCGCCCAGCCGCTCAGATCCGGCAGCGCCCGCATCGCATCCAACCGGGCCTGAGTGAAGAAATACCCCCGATCCGCCGCCGCGAACCGCCGATACTCGTCGACGACCCCGGCCATCGCCACCGCATAGGCCCCCAGAAATCCCGGATCGGCTGCCCCGTGCGCACATCCGGACGCCGGATCGAGCGCCGCCGGATGCGCCGCGAAGTCGACGATGTCCGCGTGCGCGGCGAGATCGGCGTTCCCACCCCGATGATCGGTGTGGTGATGCGAGGACACCACCAGGATCGGCAGCGACGTCAGCCCGGTGACGACCCGCGAGATCGCCGCGATCCCCATCCCGGAATCGAACAGCAACGCCGACCGGCTGCCGACCACCAGATAACTGGCCACATGCCCGGGTTCGTTGATCAGATGAATCCCGTCACCGAGATCGCGCACCGCGAACCACTCCTCGGCCGCGGCACAGAATTCCCGCTGCGCTGACCCCACGGGACCTCCACAATGTTGATCACACTTACATCGGCAACCCTATTCGGACTGTATTGCGCCGACGTAAACCTCTCGGGACGGCCCATGACGCGCGGCCGCTCCACGTCCCGGCCACCGGTGACCACCTGCGGCACCCCGAACGGTCAACGTTCACACCGCCGTTACGCGAGATGTTCATGCCATCAACATTGCTGGCTAGGCTCGAAACGGTGAGCAGCCCTCCCGTCATCCCGGTCGACGATTTTCCCACCGACACCTCGATGTGGCGAGTGCTGCCGCCGGACGGCCCGCTGGTACCCGGCGATTACGGCCCCCTGAATCATGCCCGGGTGGCGGTGAAGGACCTCTTCGCGATCGCCGGCCAGCAGATCGGCGCGGGCAACCCGACCTGGCTGGCCGAAGCCCCCATCGAATCGGCCCATGCCGACGCGGTCGCCGCACTGCTGAACGCCGGCGCCGACATCACCGGCACCGCCCTCACCGACGAGCTCGCCTTCTCCCTGGAAGGCGCCAACATCCACTACGGGTCTATCCCCAATCCTATTGCCCCACAATACCTCTGCGGCGGCTCCAGCAGCGGCCCCGCCGCCGCGGTGGCCGCAGGCGTCGCCGACATCGGCCTGGGCACCGACACCGCCGGCTCGATCCGGGTCCCCGCCTCCTACTGCGGACTGTACGGCCTGCGTACCACCCACGATGCCGTCTCCCGCACCGGATTACTGGGCCTGGCACCGAGTTTCGACACCGTCGGCCTCCTGACGCGCGACCTGGACCTACTCACCCGAGCCGCCGACGCCCTGCTCCCGCCGCAGTCGCAGCACCCGATCACCACGATCCTGGTCGACCCCACCTTGATCGACTTGCTACCCCCGGCGGCGCGCGCCCCCTTCATGGATGCGGTGCATGCGCTCGGAGCGGAGGTGCGCTCGGTCAGTTTTCCGCTGCCCGAATATCTCGGCGCCGCCGGTCCGGAGGGTGTTCCGCCGAGTCCTGCGGCTTCTCTACCGGATCTCTCGGCCGATGCTGTGGCGTCCTCGTCGGGTCTTCCGGTGGATCCTGTGTCGGCCACGTCGGGTCGTCCGGCGGGTCCTGTGCGGTCCCAGCCGGGTTTTCCGGTGAGTCCTGTGCCGTCCCCATCGGGCCTTTCGGCGAATCCTGTGCCGTCCGCCGCGGCGAGTACGCCGCTGCACTCCGGGGTGGGCTTTCCTCCGCCCTCGTCGGCGGATCCGGCGCACCGACCTGCGGCGGCCGACGCCCTGAGCGTAGTTCTCGCTGCCTTCCGAGCTGTACAGGCGGCGGAAGCGTGGCGGCTGCACGGTGATTTCGTCACGAACCACCCCGGCGCCCTAGCCCCGGAGATCGCCGCCCGATTCGAATTCGGCCGCTCCGTGACCCCCGAAGCCGAAGCGAGCGCCCGAAAAGTATTGGACCACACCAGAAAAGCGTGGCATGCCGCGCTGCCTCCCGGCACCGCCTTCGCCCTCCCCGCCGCGGCCTCCCCGGCGCCGCACCGCAACGCCGATTCTGCCGCTGTTGAGGCGACCCGCCAGGCAACCCTCCGCCTGACGTGCCATGCCTCCCTGGCCGGCCTGCCCGCCCTGACCCTGCCCGCGCTCCAACTCGACGGCCTACCGCTGGGCCTGTGCCTGCTCGCCGGTCCAGGCCAGGATCGCAGCCTGCTGACCTTCGCCGCCCGATCATGACCAGGGTCGTCGGCGCCGGGGCCACACTCGTATCCGGCTCTCATATAAGCACTTTCCACCGTAAGCACTCCATGCTGCGCCCTTCGACCGTGTCGCGTCGACAGCCGGACGATATCGACAGGCAGGCCGTCGCATCGACTGCCGTGATGGTCCCGAACCAGAAGCGTTGTCACACAACAGGAGTCGGTCGGCAATCCGGATCGGAACAGAAATGAGCAGCACCGTGCATCACCGTAATCGCTGGACGCTGACCCCGGATCGAGCCGACCTCCGCCGCGAACCCCGCCCGCCCCGGTCGATCGAATTGCCCGCCCTCCCACAGGATCTGCTACTGGACCTGGAGCGTACCGCCCTGCTGATAGTCGACCTGCAGAACGATTTCTGCCATCCGGACGGCTGGCTGGCGAGCATCGGCGTAGACATCTCCGGTACCCGGGCCGCAGTCGAAACCGTCGCCACCGCACTGCCCGTACTGCGCGCCGCGAAAGTCCCAGTGGTCTGGGTGAACTGGGGCAACCGCCCCGACCGCGCCAACCTTCCCCCGAACGTGCTACACGTCTACGACCCAGCCGGGAAAGGCAACGGAATCGGCAGCCCCGCAAGCCCTTCCAGCACCGCCGTCCTGGAGGCAGGCAGCTGGGGCGCCGCCGTCGTAGACGATCTCGAAATAGTCCCCGAAGACCTCCGAATCGACAAGTACCGAATGAGCGGATTCGTAGATACCCCACTGGATTCCGTACTCCGCAACCTCCGAGTGGACACCCTGCTGTTCGCAGGCGTAAACGCCGACCAATGCGTCCTCGCCACCTTGATGGACGCCGCGAACATCGGCTACGACGTGGTCATGCTCACCGACGCCGTCGCCACCACATCCCCAGTGTATTGCCTGGACGCCACCGTCTACAACGTGCGCCAATGTTTCGGATTCACCGCAGCCACAGCCGATTTGACCAAAGCTCTGGAAGATGACGCATCGGCGTAGCCGCCAAGCCGCCGGCCGGGTTTCGGCCGACCTTTTGAACGGTGCCGCATCCGCACTGTCAGCAAGTTGCTGACCCAGCTTCGGCAAATATTCCGGAAGGTTGCGCGGCGGCATTGTCGGCAGGCTGCCGACGAGGTTTTCGGCCGAGGCCCTGGGAGGTGGCGAGGCGCCATTGTCGGAGGGCTGTAGATCGGGTTTCGACCAAGGTCCTGGAAAGTGCCGCATCGGCGTCGTCGCCAATTTTATGACCAGTTTCGGTCGAGGTTCTGGAACAGGTTGCGCAGCGGGCACTGTCGGCAAGCTGTTGGTCGGGATTTGTTTCTGGACGGTGCCGCATTCGCATTGTCGGCAAGTTTGTGACCCGGTTTCGACCGAGGTTCTGGAAGGTGGCGCATCCACGTCGTCGGCAAGCTGCCGACCTGGTCTCGACCGAGGCGTCAAGAGGGCCGCACTGGTGTCGTCGAAAAGCCGCTGCCCCCTGTCCGGCGACCGGCGAAGGATGTGGCGGCCAGGTTCGGATCGAAGCCCGTTTCAGGTGTCACAACCGACTGTCCAGTCGCAACCATCGGAGCCCCGACACGCCCGAATGCCCTGTTAGAACTGGTTTTAGCACTAGCGTGTCCGATCTGAGGGCGGATATCATGGGCACATGCGTTCGAGCCTGGAAGCAGTCGAAGACCCCGCCGCGGAGGCCGCCCTCCGCGCGCTGGAGGCCGCTGCCGCTCAGGTCTCGAACCTGTCCACCGGAGCGTTCACGAACCGGGATCGTCTCATGTTGATCCGCCGCGTCGAGACAGTGGTACGTATGTTGCCCGCCGCCGGCCTCGAGTGGACAGCTCAAATGAACGAGCAGTGGTCGAATACCGAGTTCCCGGCAAACAATCTCGTCGATACACTCGCGGACAGCCTTCGTATCACCCCGGCCGAAGCGCGTGCCCGCTGCCGGGCTGCCGACGATCTGGCCCACCATGTCGGAATGACCGGTGAGACGCTGGCACCGTTATTGTCGGAAACCGCAGCAGCCCAGCGCGCCGGTACGATCGCTCCCGCCCACGTGAAAATCATCCGGGATGTAATGCACCATCTGCCGGTCACTGTCGATGCGGCGATGCGCGCGGATGCCGAGGTGATGCTCGCCGGTCATGCCCGTGAGCTGCGTCCGGATCAGTTGCGAAAGGTCGCCGACAAACTGGAAGCATTGATCAACCCCGACGGTACATTCACCGACGCCGATCGTGCTCGCCGCCGCGCGTTCACCATGGGCCGCCAAGGCCCCGACCTGATGTCGAAATGCACCGTCATCGCAGACCCGGAACTGCGAGCGTACCTGGAGGCGATCTTCGCCAAGTTCGCCAAGCCCGGCCTCTTGAACCCGGACGACCCGGCCCCCCTGACCGATGGTGATCCGGAAGAGGCTGTCGCGCAGCGTGATACCCGCAATGCCGCCCAACGCCAACACGATGCGGTCAAGGCGGTGCTGCGCGACAGTATCGCCTCGGGCCGATTGGGTCAGCACCGCGGCCTGCCGGTCACCGTGGTCGTCTCGATGACGTTGCAGGAACTGGAAAACGCTGTAGCCCAGGCAACATCGGAGGGCTCGGCAGTCACCATCTCCGGCCCCGCAGTGGCAACCGGTGGCGGCGCGATGATTTCGATCGGCGACGCCATCCGCCTGGCATCGCACGCCCACCATTATCTAGCGATATTCGACAACCACAACGGCCGCCCGCTCTACCTGGGCCGCACGAAGCGAATCGCGTCCCCCGATCAGCGAATAGTGTTGCACGCCCGCGACATCGGCTGCACCTTCCCAGGTTGCACCAAACCCGGCTACCTTTGCCAGGTTCACCATCGCACCGACTGGGCCGCCGGTGGCAGCACCGATGCCGACCAACTGACCTTCGCCTGCGAACCCCACCACCAGCAGGTAGGGACCCATGCCACCGGCTGGGACACCCACACCGCCGCGGCCGGGGCCCGCGATGCCGGACGCACCCAATGGATACCACCGGTCCACATCGATCCGGCCCGCCGCCCAAGGGTCAACCGATACCACCATCCCGCCGAATACTTCGCCCCCACACCACCTCCGGTCTACCGAAAACCGGGTTGACCGGGGTTGCCACCCCCGCCGCCACCCGCCTCGTCACCGACGGAGGCGGGCAGCGGCACGTGGCCACCACGCTGACCGAGCGCCACCGGCCCGATAGCCGAATACTTCACGTCCGTGCATGACCCGGTCTGCCGAAATCCAGCTCGATCGAGGGTGTGTCGCCTCAGCCTCCCGGCCCGCGGCGACCGGGTCACGATCGGATCGGGGGCCTTCTCGTGTCGGACAAGTAGCGGACGGACCCGGGCGCTCGATTCGAAGACAAGGTCGCCGACGTGTCACCCGGTGAACCCATCGCAGTACCCGCCGCAACACCACCGGCAGCGATATTCCTTTCGACCATCGCGGTCAATCGGTATCGGTCATGGACATCGCGAAACAACCCGCACCGGTTCAACCGTTTCGACGACCGGTGATCAGGCGCATTTCGTCACCGCGGCAGCAGGTCTGAGGCGGGCCGCAGGTCGTGCCGATGCGCCACCTGCTCGCGAGCCTCGGCTCGGTAGCCGATACCGCCCATGTTCTGGCGTCCCCACGCGCCCCGGGTGCATGACGGCGAAGACGATCAGCGTGCGCGAGTTCCGCAACGAATCCACTGCAGTGCTGAACGAACTGGAGGCCGGGAAAGCTTCGTTCTGACCTGCAAGGGAACACCGACAGCCGAAGGACACCCGCTGCGAGTCGAACGCAAGCCGACCACCGAAGAATCGCAGCGAATTTCGTGTTGAGTCCGTCACCCGATCACCGGGCCCTGTGCGCGGAACTCGACGAATACTCCACTTCCGAAGGCCTCGATTCACAACCAACCCTCGTCACGCCCTGACCCGTCCGGCGCTCAGAGCTCCAGTACCAACCGCGCCCCGCACCCGCGCGAGACGCAGATCATCATGGTCTCTCCCTCCGCGCGTTCCTGCGAGGACAGAATCGCGTCACGGTGTTCGATCTCGCCGCTGACGACCGAGGTTTCGCAGGTGCCGCAGGTACCTTCGCGGCAGGAGGAGACGGTGACCACGCCGTGTTCCTCGGCGATGTCCAAAATGGAGCGGCCCGGTGGAACCGTCAGCACCAGACCGGAATTCGCGAGGGACACTTCGAAGGGGATATCGTCGGCGCTGTCGGTGGTCGTCGCGACGAAACGTTCGGTGAACACGTCGACGGCCGGCAGTGGGGCACAGGCGCTTTCCACGGCATCGATCAAACCGGCGGGGCCACAGACGTAGACGGCGGTGCCGCGGGCGGTACCGGCCAGCAGCGCGCCGAGGTCGAGGCGGCCGGCCGCTCCGGAATGATGGACAGTGACCGCATCGCCGTGAACACTGCGCAATTCGGTTGCGTAGGCGGCCGTTTCGGGGCTGTGCGCGGTGAGGATCAGTCGCCACGGCCGGCCGGTACGGGCAGCGGCCGACAGCAGAGCCGGCATCGGGGTGATACCGACGCCACCCGCGACGAAGACGTAGCCGAGCGCGCGCACGAGCGGAAAATGGTTGCGGGGCAGGCGAATCGAGAGCGACGCTCCGGGGCTAAGCTCGTGCAGGCGCACCGAACCGCCGCGGCCGCCGGGTTCGCGCAGGACCGCGATCCGGTAGACGGACACATCGGCCGGATCGGAGCACAGCGAGTACTGGCGTTCGGCGCCGGTGTCCAGGAGTACGTCGATGTGCGCGCCGGCCTCCCAGGGCGGCAGCGGGACGCCGTCGGGGCGGGCGAGGGTGAATTCGTCGATGTCGCGAGCCACCGTACGGCGTTCGCGGAGAACGACATCGATCGTTTCGTTCGTGTTCATGAGGGCCCTCTCGAAAGGTCGGCCCCACCGGATTGTGTTCCCAGCCACGGGATCTCGATTACGCGCCGGTCTCCGGCCGCCCGGCGGCCTTCACGACGATCAGCCGGGCGCTCACGCAATCCACCACCCGCCAGCGGTGTGGTGTGCCGCCAGTGTAGTAGAGACTGTCGCCCTCGGTGAGCCGGGCCTGGCCGTGATCGCCGAGATCGGCGACGATCGTCCCGCCGACCACGTACAGCCACTCGTCCTCGTCGTGCACGAAGTAGGGGCCGAAGTCGGTGTGCACCTCGATGAACTCCTGTGGGTAGAAGGCCGCGCGGCCGTGCACCAGCAGCCGGGTGGAACCCTGGTCGGAGCCGGTCCGGGCGATGCCGCGGGGTAGCTGCAGGCCGTCGTGCGAGCGGACCACCCGCATCGAGCCCGGCTTGCCCTCGCCGCCGGCCCGGGTGTCGGCGGCGATCATCAGCTCCACCTGGGTGGTGCCCAGGGCCTCGGCGAGCCGGGCCAGCGTCATCATGCTGGGCCGGGCGAGGCCGCGTTCCAGCTGGCTGAGGAACGGATGCGAGATCTGGGCCTGTTCGGCCAGCGATACGATGGTGAGGCCGAGGCCGCGACGTCTGCGGCGTATTTCGGCGCCGAGGGCGTGCTGTTCGTCGTCGGGCACGATGTCTGCCTCCCAGCTCGTCGTCTCCGAGTCGGAGACGGTTTAACAAGACCGAAGCCGCGCTGTTCATGGGATCGAAATATTGCGGTTCGATAGTTCCTAAATGTTGATGTCATCAACATAGCTCACTGCAGAGCCCCGCCGTACCAGCCACGGGCGGATCCCCAGATCTTCGCACAGTCCGAGGGAGCGATATGGAACAGCCACTGCCACATCGTATTTCACGATTGTGTGGTGCGATGCTGCCCGACGGCTCGGTGGTCGACGTCGAGGTGCGCGACCCGGGCATCGTGTCGGCGGTCGAACCGCATCGCCCGGAGCGGGTCGTCGACACCGCCGCGGGCGAGGTGGACCTGCGGGGGTATGTGCTGCTGACCGCTCCCGCCGAGCCGCACGCTCATCTGGACAAGGCGCTGTCCTGGGACACGCTGGTGCCGCCGCTGGGCGATCTGGGCGCGGCGATCACCAGCTGGCGGGCCGGGTGCGCGGTGTTCACCGAGCAGTCCTTCCGGGAACGCGCGCTCGCGGCGGCGCTGGCGCTGCTGCGCAACGGCACCACCGCGGTGCGCACCCACGTCGATCTGCTCGACGGCCCCGATCCGTTGCGCGGGCTGCGTGCGGTGGTGGCGGTCCGGGAGCGGCTGCGCGAACTGATGGACGTGCAGATCGTGGCGCTCACCCCGAACACCGCCCCTGCGGAACTGGTGGACGCGGCACTGGATGCCGGCGCCGATCTGGTCGGTGGCGCGCCGCATGTCGCGCCTGATCCGCTCGCCGAGACCGATCGGCTGCTCGATATCGCGATGCGGCGCGGGGTCGGGGTGGATCTGCACGTCGACGAATTCCTCGACGGCGACCACTTCATGCTCGGCCACTTCGCCGACCGGGTCGCCGACTGGCCGGCCGAGCGGATCCGCACCGCCGGGCACTGCTGCCGGCTGTCCACCCTCGCCCCCGAGGAACTCGAACCGCTGCTGAAGACGGTGGCGCACAGCGGAATCGGCGTCGTCAGCCTTCCGGTGACCAATCTGTACCTGCAGGGCCGCGACCACCGGGTGAGCACGCCGCGCGGGCTCACCGCCCTCGCCGCCCTGCTCGAGGCGGGTATCCCGCTGGCCGCCGGCGCGGACAACGTGCGTGATCCGTTCAACCCGATCGGCCGCAGCGATGCGCTCGAGACCGCCGCGCTGCTGATCGCCGCGGGGCATCTGGACCCGGCGACGGCCGCGCATCTGGTCACCGACGGCGCCCGCACGGTGCTGGGCCTGCCCGATGCCGGTCCGCGGCCGGGCGCGGCCGCGGAACTGCTGGCCGTGCGCGGCACCGGCCTGCTCGGCGTGATCGCCGACGCGCCCGCCGATCGGGTGGTCGTGCATCGCGGCGCGATCGTCTCGATCAGCGAAACCATTTATCGCACAGCAGAACTCGCGGCAACGGAGGTATCAGTTCCATGAGCGTCACGATGAACACGGCACCACCGCGGCGGGGCAGTCAGGTGCTCGGCTTCGAGGATGTCGAACTCACCTATCCCAACGGTACGGTGGCGTTGCGCGGCGTCGACCTCGTCGTGCGGGCCGGTGAATTCGTCAGTGTCGTAGGCCCTTCCGGCTGCGGCAAGTCCACCCTGCTGCGGATCGCCTCGGGCCTGGACCGGGCCACCGGCGGCTATGCGCAGGTCGGTGCGAACCGGATCGGCTACGTTTTCCAGGACGCGACGCTGCTGCCGTGGCGGACCGTCCGCGACAATGTCGCGTTGCTCGCCGAACTCGACCATATCGGCCGGGCCGAGCGCTACCGGCGCGCCGACGAGGCGATCGAGCTGGTCGGGCTGGCCGGATTCGCGGATCACCTGCCGCGCATGCTGTCCGGCGGCATGAAGATGCGGGTGTCGCTGGCCCGCTCGCTGACCGTCGATCCGGAACTGTTCCTGTTCGACGAGCCGTTCGGCGCGCTGGACGAGATCACCCGGGAACGGCTCGGCGGCGAGATCAGCGAGCTGTTCGCCGCGCGCCGGTTCGCCGGGCTGTTCATCACCCATTCGGTCGCGGAGGCGGTGTTCCTGTCCTCGCGGGTGGTGGTGATGTCCGGCCGGCCGGGCACCGTGGTCGACGAGATCGACATCCCCTTCGACTTCCCGCGCCGCGAGGATCTCCGGTTCACCCCGGAGTTCGCCGCTCTGGCCGGGCGGGTGTCCAAGGCGTTACGAGGAGGTCAGCAGTGAGAACCGAGACAGCGGCGCAGTTCGGAGCCGAGAGTTCCACCGCCGCAATGAGTTCCGAAACCGCGGACGAGACACGGACCACCGCGGGGGAGACCGGGACGGCGCCGGGGGCAGCCACTGCCGCGGAGTCTGGACAGCGGGCGGAGATCGGCTCCGCCGCAATCGAATCCGAGCCGCCCGCGCCGCGCTCCCGGCGCTGGAACCCCGCCGCGATCCTCGCCCCGACCGTGGTGTTCGCTCTGGTCGTCGGTCTGTGGTACTTCGCCTCCTACGAAATCCTGGCGCCCTCCCGGCGTTTCCTGCTGCCCCCACCGCAGGACGTCCTGACCAAGGGCCTGCTCGGACCGTCCGGCCCCGATATGTGGCAGGCGCTGGAACGCACCACCGTGGTGGCGCTGACCGGGCTGGCGATCGCGGTGGTGCTCGGCATCGCCTGGGCGATCCTGATGTCACAGGCCGGCTGGGCCGAACGCGCACTGTTCCCGTATGCCGTGGTGATGCAGTGCGTCCCGATCCTCGCGCTGGTGCCGTTGATCGGCTTCTGGTTCGGATTCGGTTTCGTCGCACGGGTTTTCGTGTGCGTCTTGATCGCGCTGTTCCCGGTCGTGTCGAATACGCTGTTCGGGCTGAAGTCGGTGGATCAGGGCCTGCGGGATCTGTTCGCGCTGCGCGGCACCGGCCGCCTGACCGTACTGCGCAAACTGGAATTCCCGGCGGCCCTGCCCGCGATCTTCGCCGGGGTGCGGATCTCCGCCGGACTGTCGGTGGTCGGCGCCATCGTCGGCGACTTCTTCTTCAAACAGGGCGATCCCGGTATCGGCATCCTCATCGACAACTACCGCTCCCGGCTGCAATCCCCGCAGCTGTTCGCCGCGATCCTGCTGGCCTCGGCACTCGGCGTGGTCGTCTTCGGCCTGTTCGGCTGGGTGTCGCGCCGCGTGGTCGGCAACTGGTACGACTCCGCCCGCCGCTGAACCTCTCCCTCCGCAACCTTCGAACCCCTTGTGAGACAACGATGATCAACGTACTGTCCCGCCGCTCCCGCACCCTGCTGGCGGCCGCGGCCGCCGTCGGGCTCGCCGTGCTGACCGGCTGTTCCGATTCGTCCTCCCCGGCCGCCTCCTCCGGATACAGCGGCCCGATCGGCTCGGTCGACCTGAAGTCGGTGTGCCCGGCCAAGATCGTGCTGCAGACCGACTGGAATCCGGAGGCCGAGCACGGCATGCTCTACCAATTGCTGGGCGCGGACCCGAAATTCGACGCTGGCGGCAAGCGGGTCAGCGGCCCGCTGTTCACCCACGGCGAGTACACCGGCGTGGACGTCGAGATCCGTGCCGGCGGACCGGCGATCGGCTTCCAGACCGTGACCTCCCAGCTGTACCAGGACCAGTCGATCATGCTCGGCATGGTGGACACCGACACCGAGATCCAGAACGCGGCAACCAATCCCACCACCGCGGTGTTCGCCACGCTGGACAAGAGCCCGCAGATGATCATGTGGGATCCGGCGACCTATCCGAACGTGCACGGCATCGCCGATCTGAAGGCCACGAAGGCCACCGTGCTGTACTTCCAGGGCGCCGCCTACATGGACTACCTGACCGGTGCGGGCATCCTGGACAAGGCGCAGATCGACGGCAGTTACGACGGCACCCCGGCCACCTTCGTCGCCGCGGGCGGAGCCAAGGCGCAGCAAGGGTTCTCGAGCTCCGAGCCGTATCTGTACCAGCAGAAGATCGCGCAGTGGCACAAGCCGGTCGCCTACCAGCTGGTGCACGATGTGGGCTTCCCGACCTACAAGTCCGCGATGTCGATCAGATCCGCTGAGCTGGACAAGAATTCGGCCTGCCTGCAGAAGCTGGTGCCGGTGCTGCAACGCGCCGAGGTCGACTACTTCGCCGATCCGTCCCGCGCCAACGACCTGATCGTCCAAGCGGTGCAGAAGTACAACACCGGCTGGGTGTACGACACCGGCAACGCCGACTATGCGACCCGGACCATGAAGGAGACCGGGCTGATCGCGCGCACCGGGATGGGCGGATTCGACGAGGCCCGCGTGCAGCACATGATCGACATCACCCGGCCGGTGTTCAGCGCGCAGAAGGTGACCGTGCCCGCCGATCTGAAGCCGGAACAGCTGGCCACCAACAAGTTCCTCGACAGCTCGATCGGGCTGCCGTCGTGACCGCCGCCCTGACTCCCACGCGGCCCGAGTTCGGGCGGGAGGACGTGGACGCGCTCGTCGACGATCTGCTCGCCCTGCTCGGCCCGCGCGGGGTCAGCACCCTCGATCGCGCGCTGGATCGCGCCGCGCGCGACGGCTCCGGCCTCAGCCCGATCCTGTCCGCACAGGATCTCGGCCGCCCGGATGCGGTGTGCTATCCCAAGTCCGCGGAGCAGGTTCCGGCGATCGTGCGGGCCGCGGTGCGCCGCGGAGTGCCGATCACCGCGCGCGGCAAGGGAACCGGTAACTACGGGCAGGTGGTGCCGCGCTTCGGCGGGCTGGTGATGGATATGACCTCGTTGTCGGCGGTCACCGGCCGCTCCGATACCACGATCACCGCCGAGGCCGGGGCGCGGATGGTGACCCTGGAGCAGGCCGCGTGGGCGGCCGGGCGGCAGCTGTGGATGTATCCGTCGACGGTGCAGTCCACGCTGGGCGGCTTCCTCGCCGGTGGCTCCGCGGGCACCGGCACGATCGTGCACGGCCGCAACCACATGGGTTTCGTCGAATCCCTCGATGTGGTGTTCGGCCACGAGGACGCGGAGATCGTGCACCTGGACGGCCTCGAGGCGCAGCCGCTGGTGCACACCTACGGGGTCGCCGGGATCATCGTCGCCGCGACTGTGCGGATCGAGCCGTTGCAGCAATGGTATTGCCCCTACGTGAGTTTCGACTCGCATCACGAGGCGTTCCCGGCGGCGCGGGCGGCCGGTGCGATCGCGCCGCTGCCGCGGCTGCTGTCGGCCGACCGCGCCGAACTCGTCGACGCGCTGCCCGCCGATCCGGCGCTGATCCGCGGCCGGGCCAACGTCCGCGGCATCGTCGACGCGGCGGCGCTGGACGAGACCCTGGCCGTGCTGGAGGCGGCCGGCGGGCGGGTGGAGGCGGTGCGCGAGGGCCTGCCGCAGACGCTGCGGGTGAGCACCCTGTCCTACAACCATCCCACCTGGTGGTTGCAGAAAGCGGTGCCGGACACCTACTTCCACATGGAGGTCTCCGGCGACGCGCTGGTCACCCGGCTGCGCGAGGTGGAGGCCGTGTACGACGGCGGGATGCTGCACCTCGACGTCGGCCACGGCACGGTGTTCGGCATGATCAACGGCGTCTACCACTGCCCGGAACAGGTGTACGACGGGGTGCCGGCGCTGCGCGCGCTCGGCGTGGGTGTGCATTCGCCGCATCAGTCCTATGTGGATCTGGACGCGGACCGGGTCCGGGCGATCGCCCGCGGCACCGATCCCAAGGGTCTGCTGAATCCGGGAAGGTGGCTGGAATGACAACGACCACAAGGCGATTCGCCGATCTCACCACCGCCGAGGTACCGCGTGCGCTGTCCCGCGACTCGATACTGGTGCTGCCCACCGGGGCGCTGGAACCGCACGGCCCGCATCTGCCGCTGCGCACCGATCTGCTGATCGCGGAGCGGACCGCGGCGGCCGCGGTGGATCGCGCGGCGGGGGCCGGCCAGGACGTCTGGCTGCTGCCCGCCCTCGGCTACACGAAATCCGATGAGCACGCGCACTTCCCGGGCGCGCTGTGGCTGCGCGCCGACACCCTGATGCGCACGGTGGTCGACATCGGCCGCAGTATCGCCGCCACCCCGGCGCGGCGGCTGCTGTTCGTCAACTGTCACGGCGGCAATTCGGCCCTGCTGGAGGTCGCGCTGCGGGAACTGCGGCGGCGCTTCGAATTACAGACCTTCCTGTACGGCGGACCCGCGCGTCCCGGCCCCACCGAGCAGGGCTTCGGCATCCACGCCGGCTGGGCCGAGACGTCGGTGATGTTGCATCTCGCCCCCGAACTGGTCGAGATGTCCGAGGCGCGGGCCGCGGTGCCGCACGCGATCGCCGGGCACAAACACGTCGGCTTCGGCAAGTCGGTCCGATTCGGCTGGCTCGCCGACGATTTCGCCGAATCCGGGGTGATCGGCGATCCCACCGGCGCCACCGCCGAGATCGGCGCGGAACTGTTCGCCGCGAACGTCGACACGCTCGTCGCGGCGCTGCCGGAGATCGCCGAATTCGATCCGGGCCGCGTGGGCTCGTGATCACCAGCGGCGCGGTCTTCGGAAGGGACTGCGCACCGGCGGAATTCGCGACCATCGATCCGATCCGGCTGGCGCGGTTGTGGATTCCGCCGACCGGCGCGGCGCCGCCGCCGCTGATGGCGCTGGCTACCGTCGGCGCGGACGGATATCCCCGGGTCCGGCACGTCCTGCTCAGCGAATTCGACGGCGGCGCGGTGTATTTCCACACCGATGCCGATTCGGCGAAGGTCGGTGAGCTGCGCGACCGGCCGTATGCGGCGGTGGCCCTCGCCTGGCCCGATGTGGGGCGGCAACTGCTGATCCGCGGGGCCGTCACGCGGGCCTCCGCCGCGGAGGAACGCGCCGTGTATGCCCGCCGCGGCCGCTATCTGCAACTGCTGGCCTGGCTCAACACCCCCGAACAGGCGGCGTTGCCGGTGGCGGCCCGGCACACCGCCTGGGCGGAATTCGACGCGGCCCACGCCGATCTCGAACCGCCCGGCAGCTGGGCCGGATTCGCCGTCCGGCCCGACGAATTCACCTTCTGGCGCGGCGATCCCGACGGCCCGTCCCAGCGGACCCGCTATCACCGCACCGAAACAGCTTGGACCGTGGAGGTTTTGCCCGGATGACCCTGATCGTGCACAACGCCGTACTGCTACCGGTGGCGGGGGAGAGGCCGTGGCTGTACGGCTGGTTCACCGTCGGCGACGACGGCCGGATCACCGCCCTCGGCGAGGGGGAACCACCCGCGCAGGCCGGGGAGCGTCTCGACGCCGAAGGCGCCTTCGTCGCACCGGGTTTCGTATCCGCGCACAGCCACATCTTCACCGCGGGTATGCGCGGCGTGGCCCCGAACGAGACCCTGTACCCCTGGGTGACCCGCAACACCGAGATGCTGCTGGCCGCCGGTGCCGAGGATCTCTATTGGCTGACCCTGGCCGGGGCGTTCGACTTCCTCGGCGCGGGCGTCACCTCCGCCTACAACTTCACCCAGAGCCGGGTACTGGCGAAGTTCGACTACGAGACGTCGAGCCTGAAGGCGGCCGCGGTCCGCCCGGTCGAATTCCTCACCCGCCAGATCGATGCCGCCGCCGACGCCGGACTGCGCACCGTGAACGCCGTCCGCCTCGACGACGAGCAGTTGCCCGAGCCGGAAGCACTGGCGGCCTTCGGATTCGCGATGGATCACATCGCGTCTGCGGTCCCGCCGGAGTTGAATCTCGGCGGTTCGGTGTT
Organism: Nocardia sp. BMG111209; assembly: GCF_000381925.1. Classification (NCBI taxonomy): domain Bacteria; kingdom Bacillati; phylum Actinomycetota; class Actinomycetes; order Mycobacteriales; family Nocardiaceae; genus Nocardia; species Nocardia sp. BMG111209. The sequence continues at coordinate 3,605,158 of NZ_KB907307.1, read as the reverse complement.
CGGGTCCGTGCAGTGGTCCACCGCACCGGTCACCGCCGAACGCGAATACGCGATGATGCGGCGTCACCGGGTCACCAACCAGGCGCATTTCGTGGAGACCGCGGAGCAGATCGATATCCAGCGCGCCAAATTCGAGTGGTACGACAAGGCCGGGGTGCTCGGTCCCGACTTCGCCTTCGGCCATTTCGTCCACCCCACCGGGCAGATGGTCGACCGCGCGGCCGAAACCGGTTGCGCGATGGTGTGGCAGCCGATGTCCAACGGCCGCCTCGGTTCCGGAATCGCCGACGTACCAAGGTTTCTCGGCGCCGGTATGCGGGTCGGGATCGGGCTGGACGATCAGTCCTGTACGGATGTCGCCGACCCGTTCGAGAATATGCGCACGGGCCTGTATCTGCAGCGCGCCAAGCATTCCGACGCCGCCGTGCTCACGCCCGACGCGATGCTGCATCTGCACACGCTCGGCGGCGCCGCCGCGATCGGTGTGGCCGACCGCGTCGGCTCGCTCGAGGTCGGCAAGTACGCCGATTTCGTGATCGTCGATCCGCGGCGGCCCGATCTGGGGCCGATCTGGGATCCGGTGGCCACCTACGTGCTGGCGTGCTCGCTGCGCAATCTGCGCGAGGTGTACGTCGGCGGACGGCGGGTGTGGGCCGACGGGGCCTCGACGCATCCGCTGGCCCCGGAGGCGTTCCGCCAGTTGCACGATCGCATGGTCCGGGTCGCCGGGGAGAACGGATTCCGTTGCGCGATAACGCGTTCCGCGGCGTGAGGGTCGCGGCCCGACTCAGGGGTGCGCGGGTGCCCGCGTGGTGAGCCAGGTGGTGAGGTAGTCCAGTACCGCCGGGTCGATGGTGGTGTCGATGCTGCCGTATTCGCCGACCGCGCCGGTCGCGGTGGGCTGCATCAGATGGTTGAGGCCGTCGAACACGTGCACGTCAGCGTCCGGATCGGCGGCGAGGTGCCGGCGCATCGGCGGCTCGCTCTGCGCGGGCGGCACCTGCAGATCCTTACCGCCGAAGAATGCGAGCACGGGCATCCGCAACGCCGACAACGCCGGTGCCGGATCGTAGTTCAGGAAGGACCGGAAGTTCGTGGAGGTGTAGTAGTCCAGCGCGGCGGCCGGTTGTTCCCGTCCCGGCGTCAGCGTGGCGGTGTGATCGCGGAACAGATCGCGGGCGGCGTCGGTATCGCCCGCGCGGATCAATGTGGTGAGCGTGCCGACGAATTCGAGTTGGTGATGGATCGCCTCGCGGCTCATCCCCGCCGCACCCGCGATCAGTTCGTTCTGTTCCAGCAGCACATCCGACCCGGTGACCGCGGGGCCCGCCATCAGGATCACGAAGGCCACACCGCTGTTCGGCCGCGACGCGACCAGCGGCGCGAGATAGCCGCCCTCGCTGTGCCCGAGCAGTCCGATCCGCGCGGCGTCGATATCGCCGCGGCCGCGCAGATAGGAGATACCCGCCGCCGCGTCGTCGGCGAGATCGGTGTAGTCGGCGTCGTTCAGGTCGCCACCGGTGCCGCCGACTCCCCGCTTGTCCGTACGCAATACGGCATATCCGGCGCGGGTGAGGGTATCGGCCAGCAGCAGGAAGGGTTTGTGCCCGAAGATCTGCTCGTCCCGATCGTTGGGGCCGCTGCCCGCGATGAGCACCACCGCCGGATGCGGGCCGGGCGAATCCGGCACGGTGACCGTTCCCGCGATCGTGAGGTCACCGTTGCGGAAGGTGACATCGTCGGACCGGTAGGGCCACGGTGGCCGCGGCTCCTGGGGCCGCGGCGGTGTCGGAACCTTCCCGCGCCGCAACGTGATCGGGCGTTCGCCGCCGGCCTGGACGAAGGTACCGGTGATCGCGTCGGCAGCATGGTCGTAGCGGCCTCGGAAGGACACGTTCCCCGGCAGCCGCGGCACCGTGAACGACACGTCCGACGCGGTCCGCACCTGCTCCAATGGTACCTCGAACGCGCCCTGGATCGGGATGTCCAGGCTCCCGCTGCCGTCGGCGAACGAAACACCTACCGGTAGTTGGAGATTCGGTAGATCCAAGGTGCCGTTCCAGTCGCCGGTGAGGTCGGCGCCCGGGGTCGGCGCCGCAGGCTCACCCGGTCCTCGGTGCGCACACGCGCCTGCCAGTACGGCGACGAGCAACACCAACGTCAGCGATCGCAGCGAGGCCATGGGGTCAGCGTAGACACCGATCGCCCGGGGCGGGGCGGACACTCGCTGCCGGACCTCGACCGCGTCCTGGTGATCGCGTCGAGGATTCGCTCGGTGCCGTCGTGGCCGTCGACTTTTCGGATGGTCGTCACCTGCGGGTTCGCCGCGCGGCTGACGGTGACGGGGAAGACAAGACTGTTTGTTCCCGGTTCGTCGCGGCATCCTGGCACGGCCGATCCAGGACGGAGAACCGCCGATGAACGCCTCGCACGCCGACACACCGCTGCATCTGGCCGGGAACAACGCGCCGGTCACCGCGGAGGTGACCGTGGCACCCACCGAGGTGGTGGGGCAGATCCCGCCCGAGCTGGCGGGCATGTTCGTGCGCAACGGTCCCAATCCGCGCACCGGCCGGTCACCGCACTACTTCGCCGGTGACGGCATGGTGCACACGGTCGCCCTGTCCGGCGGTCGTGCCCGGTGGTACCGCAACCGCTATGTGCGTACCCCGCTGTACGACAATCCCGGGCGTTCCCGGGCCGAACTGGCCTTCGATCCCGGTACCGCGACGATGGACTATCGGGTCACCACCGCCAACACCCATCTGCTCGCGCTGGAGGAGGGCGGCTTCCCTTACGAACTCACCCCGGATCTGGATACGGTGGGCCCGTACACATTCGGTGGCGCGCTGGCGACGCCCATGACCGCGCATCCCAAGATATGCTCTGTCACAGGCGAATTGCTGTTCTTCGGGACTCGGCTGCGACCGCCGTATCTGACCTGTTACCGCGTCGCGGCCGACGGGCGGCTGCATGCCCGGGTCATCGAGACTCCGTGCGCGACCATGATGCACGACTTCGCCGTCACCGAGAACCATCTGGTGTTCATGGATCTGCCGGTGGTCTTCGACCGGGCCGTGCCGGGCTGGCGGTGGGACGATACGCATCGGGCGCGCTTCGGGGTGACGGCCCGCGCCGGTGGGCCGGTCCGCTGGTTCGATGTGACGCCCTGCTATGTCTGGCACACGCTCAACGCGTTCGAGGCGGACGGGATCCTCACCGTCACCGGTACCCGGGTGCCGAGCCTGTGGCGTGGGGGCGCCGACGACATCAGTGGCGGACTTCCCCGCCTGTACCGGTGGCGGCTGGATCTCGTTCGTGGCACCGTCGCCGAGGAGCAACTCGACGACGCCGTGGTGGAATATCCCCGCGTGGCCGACACGGTGATCGGGCAGGCGCATCGGTTCGGATATCTGACCAGTTTCTCGCTGGACGCCCGGCCGTCGCATTCCCTGATCCACCGCTACGACTTCACCGGTGGTGTCATCCGCCGCACCCATCGGCTGCCCGACGGCCATACCTGCGGCGAGGCCGTCTTCGTTCCGCGCTCGTGGGGGCGGGGGGAGGACGACGGGTATCTGCTCACCTTCGCGCACGACCGTGGCCGCGACACCGGCTATCTGCTGATCCTCGATGCCGCCGATCTCGACGCCGCACCGATCGCTGAGGTGCATCTGCCCGTGCGGGTTCCCAACGGCTTCCACGGCATCTGGGTTCCGGACTCGGTGTGAGCCGACCTGCGGCCGATGCAGCCGTGCGGCGGCTTCGGCTCGGGCACCCGCCGATCCGCGCTCGCCGCGCGGCCCGCGCGGCTCGGGTGGAGAATGGAAACACTGTTTCCCCATGGAGGTGCCCGTGCGATACGCGATCATCGGCTGCGGCAATGTCGGGATGGAATTGGCCCGGCGCTGGACCGGCGGCGGGCACACCGTGGTGGGGACCACCACTACGCCGGAACGGATCCCGGAACTGCGTGGGGTGTGTACGACGGTGGTGGTCGCGCGCGGCTCGAACCGGGAGGCCGTGGCCCGTGCGGTGGACGGTGCCGATGCTGTCGTGCTGACCGTGAGCCCGCGGCTGACGCGGGCATTCGATGCGGCGTCCCGGGTCGCGGAGTACGCCGACACACTGGTGGCCAGCGCGCGGGTGGCCGTGGATCTGCACGAGCGGGTGGTGTTCGCCGGTTCCGGCTCGGTGTACGGGGCGGCGTCCGGTATCGAGGTCGACGAATCCACCCCGGCGACCGACGATCCGGACGCGTCGCCGCGCAATTTCCTTGCCGCGGAACAGGTAGTGTTGAGTGCGCGGCGTGGCGCGGTGGTCCGGATACCCGATGTCTACGGACATCCTCGGGATATGGACTATCCCGCGCGGGTTCGGTTCGCGCACGAAAGACTCGGCGGCAGTGTGCCGTTCGCGGCGGATGCGTTGTTGTATCGGATCGACTACCGGGATGCCGCGGCGGCGTTGGACCATGTGGTCGCTCGTGGGCTCACCGGTGTCTACAACGCGTATCCGGATGCCGTGGTGCCGCCGACCAATGAGCAGGTCTTCGCCGAGATCTGTGCTGCGACAGGGCTTCCCGCGCTCACGTATCGGGGTGAGATCAAGGCGCCGGAGGTGCCGATCAGCTCGGCGCGGTTGCGGGCCACCGGATTCCGGTTCGCTCACGAATGATCGGTGGGGCCACGATCGTGGCGCGGGAGTGCCTGCCGTCGCCCGATCCGGTTCGTTGTGGGACGGCCGCTGCTCCTCGGACGTCCTGTTGACCGGACACGCTGTACTGGTGGGCGGTGGGGCCACGATCGTGTCCCGGACACCTTGTGCTGGTGTACTTCCGAGCTCAGAGCGGCCGGTGGAAGCCCGGTGAGGCGACGGACAGGCGCAGACTTTCGTCGCGGTGGGTGAGGGAGAGTTCGTACCAATCCGGGGTGCGGGCCTGCGCGACGATCCCGTCGGCGTCGGTGGACAGGGTGACCGTCCAGCCCTGCTGTTCCCAGATCCGGACGATCACCGGCGGATAGCTGCCGGGACGGTCCGGGGCCGGGGGCACGAGCCGGTAGCGGGTCTCGAGCCGGTCGACCTGGTAGATGTTGCCTGCGTCGTCGTCGAACGGCAGTATCGTTTCGCCGTCCGGGCCATCCTGTGGATGTACCCGGACCTGGCCGCCCAGTGCGTCGAGCAGTTCGGCGACGAGCTCGCGGATACGTTCGCGCGCAAGGTCTTCGGTGAGCTCGCGGTTCCAGACCACCGCGCGGGCCGCTCGTGGCATGGAGCGGACCGCTCGGCGCAACTGTTCCGGGGTGGGGGCCACGGTGGGCTGGGGCGGACGGTCACGTTCGAGCCGGAAGCCGTAGCTCATCAGGTCGTCGAGGGTGCGGGCGAAGGGCAGCGGCCGGTCGAGGTTGCCACCCGCCTCCCAGCCGATCGTCCCGGCGGGCAGGTCGGGGGAGACGAAATAGCGGGTGCCACCGAGACCTCGGGTGACCAGCGTCGCCCGGTCTCCCGGAATGTCCTCGGCCGCTTCCCAATTGCGGATCGGGTCGGCCAGGTTCAGATCCCGGTACGTCCGCATGTCGCGAGGCCGGGTGGGGCCGAACGATATTCCGTCGAGGTCGGTGAATCCCGCGTGCACCGTGCCGAGGAACGCCCGCAGTGGTTCGGGGAGCGTGTCCCAGTGCGGGGGCCGGTCGGCGCCGAAGGTCGCGGGGTCCCACCCGATCCGGAACTCGTGCGCCGCGAACGGCTTTCGCAGTGCGTAGAGCAGTATCCAATCGCCGCGGAGCAGGCAGATTCGGACGTCGTCGAGGCATTCGTTCAGCACGAACGCGAATCGCGGTAGCAGGTCGGTGAAGAGGTCGAAATTCCAGCGGGCCACGGCCGCGGCGCGGCGGGTGCGGGGGTCCCGGGCGCGGGCGATGTCCGTCCAGTCCGCCGGTACCCGGGCCGCGGCCGCCGAGCCCGGTTCGACCAACTGTGCGGAGCCGGAACCGAATTCCGCGACGACCCGCGCGAAGTCGACAGTGTCCACGGGCCTCATCGAACAGTATTCCCACCGCTGAGACGAGGACGAGGCGGAGCGCGACCGGTGGTGGCGTCGCCCGGTTCGGCGGTGGCGCGGCGATGCCGGGTGCGGCGTCGGCGGGTGGGTTACTGTCCCGGAATGTCGTCGATTCGTCCCGCGCCTCGCCGGTGGTTCTGGTCCCACGATATCCAGCCCGATCAGATCGGGGGGCTGACCATGCCGGGGATGCGGTTGCAGCGACTGGCGAACTACCGGCGCGGGGTGCGGGATGCGCGGCGGTTCGCCGCCTTCTACCACGACGACGGTGGTGCGGACGCGCCGCCGCGGACCTGGCTCGTCGACGCGGACGCCGATGCCGCGGGTGCGCACGCCGAGCGGGCCGCGACGGTCAGCGTCGATGTCACGCCGGACGACGGTGCCGTCCGCTTCACGCTCGTCCTCGACGCCGAACCGAATCCCGGCCGCACGCTGCACACCGATCTCGGGGCCGACGAACTGACCGCACTGCTCGACGGGCGGGCCGTGGTGGACTTCGCGACCTATCGGCGCGACGGAAACCGTTGCTTCGCAGCGATTGTCGAGCCCGGCCCCGGGTCCGTCTTCTTTCCGGCCCTGGGCCGCGACGCGGCGCGGTCCGCGCTGAAGGCGCGCAACGTACTGCCGACCAGGGTGCGCGCCTACCATTCCCCGGCCGGCTGGCAACTGGCCGTCGTCGCCGAACCCGCCGACGGCACCGCCTGGTGGGTTCACGCCGATGTGGACGCCGACGACGTCTCCGCCGAATTCGAACGGCACCGGGCCTATCCGATGGATCTCGACGCCACCGGGCACGGGCTGGGCGTCCGGTTCGCGGGTGTCGCGGCCCGCTGAGCGTCGGGCGGTGTCCGGCAACAATTCCCGGTGAACCATCGGTGGCTGTGAATCGTTAGACTCGCGCCGGTGGTATCGGCTCGGATCGTGCCACGAGTTGGGAGTGAAGTCATGGCAGGAGAATCGGCGCCCGGGCGCGGGCTCGAGTTCGCCGGTTCCGGTGCGCAGTCGGCCCCGTGGGGGACGCCGCCACCGGCAGGTCCCGTTCTCGCCGACCGTTATCGGCTCGACGCGCTGCTCGGCAGCGGTGGTATGGGGGATGTGTGGCGGGCCACCGACCTTCTCCTGCACCAGACCGTCGCGGTGAAACAGGTGCGCATCCCGCCCGAGGCGGATGCCGAAGCGGCGCAGATGTTGTGCGAGCGCACACTGCGCGAGGCGCGCGCGGCGGCCCGGCTGCGGTCGCATCCGTCGATCGTCACCGTCCACGATGTCGTCGTCGAGGATGGGCGGCCGTGGATCATCATGGAATTGGTGGACGGCCGATCCCTGGACCGGATCGTGGCGGAGCAGGGACCGTTGCCGGTGGAGTGGGTCGCGAACATCGGCCTCGCGCTGCTGGACGGGCTGGCCGCCGCCCATGCCGGCGCGGTGCTGCACCGTGATGTCAAACCGGCGAACGTGATGCTGTGCCGTGACGGCCGGGTCGTGCTCACCGATTTCGGAATCGCCACTGTGGCAGGCGATATCGCGCTCACGCGCACCGATATGATCAACGGCTCGCCCGGCTACGTGGCGCCGGAGCGACTCGACGGTGAGAAGGGGCAGGCGGCCTCGGATCTGTGGTCGCTGGGGGCGACCCTGTACTTCGCGGTCGAGGGCCATCCACCGTACGAACGCGACGAGATGCTCGCCGTACTCGTCGCCACCGTCAGCGCGGATCCGGATCCGATGCGGCTGGCCGGGCCGATCACGCCGGTGCTGACCGGTCTGCTGCAGCGCGATCCGCGGCAGCGCATGACCGATGTCCAGGCGCGGGGGATCCTGCGGTCGGTCAGCACGGGGGAGTCCGTGCCGCCGGTCCGAGCGAACTCGCCGGTGCCGCCGGTCCGCGCCGGTGGCCGATGGGGTGTGGCCGTCGCCGTCGTCGCTGCCGTGGCGCTGCTGCTGGTCGGTGGTGTGGTCGCGTTCGTATATGCCCGGCACGGCACCGGCACCCCGACCGCCGCGCCGCGGCCGTCGGGAGCGACCGGGGCCACGCCGGCGCCGATCCGGACCACGGCGGCCGCCGCCGGCTCGGGGGCGCTCATCATGGCCGATCCGGAGGCGTGTTCGCTGTTCACCGACGAGGCGGCCGGCGCGATCCTCGGCACCGCCGTGACCAGCCAATTCCAAACGCACAGTGCGTGTCAGTGGTCCACGCCCAACAGTGGGACCTTCGCCTCGGTGACGCTGATCCGCCTGGTCAGCATCACGCAGGCGCAGGACACCTTCGCGATGGAGAAGCAGGACATGCGCGACGAGCCGCGTCGCTCGCCGGGCACCTCCGTCCGCGCCGACACCACCGTCGGTGACGAGTCGTTCTCCTACACCAAGCCCGACTCCGGCAACCCGGTGCACCCCGCGATGGTGATGTTCCGGCAGCGCAACATGCTGGTGACGGTGTATGTCAGCGCGTCCGCGCCGGATTACGCACTGGCCGACCAGTTCGCGTCGGCGGTCTCGGGGACCCTCGGGAAGCTGAGCTGAGCGGTGCTGGACCGGTTGCGGGAGATGGGCTGTGCCGCAACGTTGTTCGGGCGGTGAATGGCAGGCCGAGCCGTGCTGTATCTGCGGCTCTCGATCGAAACAGCCGTGCACGACCCGGCGACCGTCCTCGTCGTCGAGTACCCGGGTGAAACGGGTGGCATCGTGACATCGTTCGTGCTGGAAGCGGCCGGGTGCCGGAGCCGGGATCGCCGGTGACGGTGGCGGCCCACCACCGGTGTGCGGGGATCGGCACCGGAGGTGGGCGCGCTCGCCACCCAGGGTGGGTAGTGGCGCGGGGCCGGGGTCGTGACCATGGAAGGGACTCCGAAATCCCGTTCGGGGCTTCGAATTCCACGTCGCGCCGATCCAGAAGGACCGAACCATGCGCACTCTCGCCCTTGCCGCCGGACTGCTGACCGCCGTTTCCGCCTGCGCGTTCGGTGTCGCCACCACCGCCACCACCGCCGCTGCCCAGATCCCGTCCGCGCTGGTCGGGACCTGGATCACCGATTCCGCGAACAGTCCGGCCGGGCCCGGTGGGGTCTCGGAGTATCGGTTCGCGGCCGACGGGACCTATGTCCTGCAGATGGTCAACAACAACACCGGTGGTGGCGCGGCGCTCGCCGGACGCTACGACGTCGAGGGCAATACGTTGCGCGCCACCATCGATCGCTGCGCGCCGTATGCCTGTGGCGCGAACATTCCGAAGGTCACCACCGACACCATCGGGGTGCGCGGGGCCGTCCTGACCATCGGCGCCGTCACCTACGCGCGCGAGAACTGATCCGGCGGACGGCCTTCCGGCCCGGCGGTGTAACCACGCGCCTATCTGTTGGTGTCCGGGTGAATACGGAAGGAGCGCAAGGCTTCCGGAGTCCGCCGGGCACGACCGGAAGGAAATTCGGAATGTCACCTTCGAACAGCAGCCGTGTGGCGGCGATAGCGCGGCTCGCCGGAATCGCCGCGACGATGGCCGCGGCGCCGGCGATGGCCGTCGGTCTCGCCGGGCCGGCCGGTGCGGCGGTCGCGCCGGCCGCGCAGAGCGCCGTGGTCGGGGCCGCGGCGCAGGCCCATCTCGCGGCGGTGTTCGCGCCGGAGATCACGGCGCAGCCTGTCGCCGCCCAGGGCGTGCAGCACGACGCGGAGACGAACCCGTTCCATCAGTTCCATCAGTTCCAGCAGGGGCCGTTCCGGCAGGGACAACCGTTCAATCAGGTGGAGCCGTTCCATCAGGCGCCCCCGGGCTTCGTGCAGATCATCGAGCCGTAGCCCGTCCTCCTTGTGTCGATTGTTCTTGCGGCACAGCATGTTCCGTGTCCGTCGTCGGGTTCCGATCGTCCGGCGGCGGGTGCGGGCAGCCGGTGCCGCCCTGCGGGAAGTGAGTGTGCTCGGATGAATTCGACCACCCGGAACATGCAGATCGTGGTGAAGGTCTCCAAGTTCTGCAATCTGCGATGCCGATACTGCTACGAATATCCGGAGCTGGGAAATCGCGCGGCCATGTCCCGTGTGCAGCTCATCGCCATGTATCGCGGGCTCCGCGACCATTTCCGGGCGGCCGACGAACGCGACGGTGCCCGGACCGCACTGGATTTCATCTGGCACGGCGGGGAGCCGCTGATGCAACCGGCGTGGTTCTATCGGCAGACGCTGGCCGATCAGCGCGAGATCTTCGGTAACCACATCGCGACCTCGAACAGTGTGCAGACGAATTTGACGGTTCTCGACGACGACCGCCGGCAACTGCTCGCCGACGGATTCGATTCGGTCGGGGTCTCCCTCGACGTGATCGGGGGACTGCGGGTGAATCAGGCCGGGCGCGATTCGCAGCGCCGCGTGGCCGCGAACCTCGACGAACTGGTGGCCGCGGGGGTGTCGGTGGGATGTATTTCGGTGCTGACCGCGCAGAACATCGATGCCGTGGCGCAGGTGTTCCGATTCTTCGAGGAACGCGATCTCAATTTCCGGGTGCTGCCGTTGTTCGACACCGGCGAGGCCGGTCAGACCACACCGTTCGAGGTGACCGCGGAGCAGGAATTCGCCGCGCTGGTGCAACTGGCCGAGTTGTGGCTCGCGGGCGATACGCTGCAGCGGCCACCGGCGCCGCTGGACAATTACGTCCGGATCGCGGCCCGATATCTCGCCGGCGCCCGGGGGCCGGATTATCGGGACCGCCGCGAATGGCTGCCCGTCGTGCTCGTGAACACCGACGGCGCCTGTTTCACCTACGGCGAACCCTACGGCGATCCCACCTGGTCGATCGGCAACATCTTCACCGAATCGTTCGGCGAGATGCTGGCGGGCCCGGTGTTCGAGCGTTGCGCCGTCGAGGCCGAACGCCGGGTCGCGCGAAACTGCCTGTCCTGCCCCTTCTTCGACGCGTGCGGTGGATCGCTGGTGGCCGAGACCGAAGCGCGCGAGCGCGACGACGACGGTCACGGCACCCTGCTGTGCACCGGGCGGCCGGTGATCGCCCATCTCGCCGAGAGTCTGCGCGGCCGGGTGCCAGCGACGGTGGCGCAGTGGCGGCATCAGCACGCGACCGCCTGATTCCGTTGCCACGCACCGTGTCCGGCACATCCTTTCCGCCGAAATCTCGCAGGACGATGTGATGACGCTCCGATCCACCGGAATCGACCACGGGGAACTGCTCCGCGGACTGACGCTGCGGCTGCCGTCCGCGGACCGGGTCGAACTGAGTTCCGGATTCCGGCCCGCCACCGAAACCGATTGGGCCGAAACCTATTCCGAGGGGTGTTTCGTGCCCAGGGGTCCGTGGCGCGCACCCGGGCGTGCCGAATGCGCGATGCTGTTCGGCACGCCCGGACCCGGTGCGCTGCCCGGTGACTGGATCGCCGTGCTTCCGGTACCCGGCCGGGTGCTGGAGGCGTCCGCCGCGCTGCGCGCGGTGTCGGCGACGGGGGATGCGGCCGCGCTGGATGCCCTGATCGAGGGCCCGGCCGGTCGGCTGGCGCTGGTGGAGGCGCTGCGCTGGGCGAACGGTCTGACCGATCCGGCGCGGCCGGGGATCCTGACCCCGTTCCTGTACGGCCGGATCCCCGCCGGCAATCCGACCATGACCACCGGAAGTCACGGCCGCCGGGTCGGATTGCACGTCGACAGCTGGGACGACGGCCCGCTGGCCGAGCGGGCCGCAGCGGCCAATCGGGTCTCCGCGAATCTCGGCGACCACGACCGCTGCCTGCTGGTCGTCAACGCGCCGCTCGCGGTGATGGCGCGGGCGCTGGCCGAACGCGATCTACTCGACGGCGCGGCGGATCCGCGATTCGCGCTGGGCAGACGCTTCATGCAGGTGTTCCCGCACTACCCCGTCACGAAGATCGTGGTCCGGCCCGGCGAGGCCTATATCGCCCCGACGGACAACCTGCTGCACGACGGTTTCGCCGAACCGCACGGTCAGATCGATCTCCAGTTCAGCTGCCGCGGCTACTTCGTGGCGCCCGCCGGCGGGATGGGCTCGTCGGATGTCGGTGTTGCTTCGTAGAGTGAGGACGACGAAGCACCGGACACCGACAGAGGGGGATCCATGGCCGACCGACTGACGATCATGGCCGTACACGCCCATCCCGACGACGAGGTCATCGGCACCGGCGGGATTTTCGCGCGGTACGCCGCCGAGGGTATCCGGACGGTCCTGGTGACCTGCACCAACGGCGAGCAGGGCGATGCGCCCGGCGGGATCAAGCCCGGCGAACCGGGCCACGACGAGGCCGCGGTACGGGCGCTGCGGCTCGGCGAGCTGCAGGAGTCGGCGGCCCTGCTGGGTATCGACCATGTCGAACTGCTCGGATATCGCGACTCGGGTATGGACGGGTGGGAGGCCAACGGGCACCCCGAGGCCTTCCACAACATCCCGGTCGAGCAGGCGGCCGCGCGGCTGGCGGACCTCATGCGGCAGTACCGGCCGCAGGTGGTCGTCACCTACGACGAGAACGGCAACTACGGGCATCCGGACCATATCCAGGCCAATCGCGTCGCACTCGCGGCGGCCGCGGCGACGGATATCCCGGACAAGCTCTACTACACCGCGATTCCGCGCGAGAGCTCGCGGGAGATGTTCGCGGCGCTGCGGGCGAAGGGCATCATCGAGCTCGGTTTCGAGCCGCCGGAGGATTTCGGGACGCCGATGGAGTTCATCACCGCGCTCGTGGATGTGGCGCCCTACGTTCAGCAGAAGGTCAAGGCGCTCGAGGCGCACAGCAGTCAGAGCGACAGCGTGCCGTTTCTGCGGATGCCGTTCGAATTCCAGCAGATGATCTTCGCGACCGAGGGTTTCGTCCGCCACGCCAATCGGGTGGCCGCGGCGCCCGCGCGGGAAACCGATCTCTTCGCCGGGCTCCGGTGAGCTCGCCGGGGCCATGATTCTGCTGGTACCCGCGGATGTGCTGCATCCGCGTCGCCCGGATGAGCATTTCGCCGCCGAGGCGGAGGCCGCGCGTGCCGCCGGTCTGGAGGTCGCGCTGATCGATCACGACGCGGCGGCCGGACCGGGAGGCGCGGAGCAGGCGGTGCGCGCGGTCCGGACCGGTGGTCCGGCGTGGTATCGCGGCTGGATGTTGCGCAGCGAGCAGTACGCCGCGCTGGATGCGGCGCTGCGGCGGCGTGGGGTCACGCTGCGGACCGGCCCCGAGCAGTACCGCCGGGCACACGAGTTGCCGGGGTGGTACTCGGCGCTCGCCGCGCTGACCCCGCGGACGGTCTGGACCGCGGGCGACGATTACGCCGAATTCGACCGTGCGCGTGCGGAACTCGGCTCCGGGCCCGCGGTGCTGCGCGACTACACCAAGTCGATGAAGCACTACTGGGCGGAAGCCGCGTACATCCCCGAACTCGACGACGCGGAGGCGTCCCGGCGGGTGGCGCGGCGGTTCCGGGAACTGCGCGGCGAGGACATGACCGGCGGATTCGTGCTCCGGCGGTTCGAGCGATTCGTCTCGGCCGAGGTGCGCACGTGGTGGGTCGACGGCCGTTGCGCGATGATCGGGCCCCACCCCGACACCCCGGACGATCTGCCCGCCGTCGAGGTGGATGTCGCGGCGCTCGGCGGTCCGATCGCGGACCTCGGGCTCCCCTTCGTGACGGCCGACTTCGCGCTGCGGGACGACGGCACCCGGCGTCTGATCGAACTCGGCGACGGGCAGGTCAGCGATCGGCCGGCGAGCATTCCGCCCGAAATACTGATCGCCGCGCTCAGCGGCGGTCTACCGGACGGATCGCCGCACACCGGAGCGGGCGGATCGTCCTGACCGCGCCGGATCGGAGGCGGAGGCACCGGTAACCCGCGGGGGCCGGGGTGGCACAGTGAAGCGGAGGCGACCCGAGCGAAGAGGAACTGATCATGACCGGACGGACCCCGAGCCGGTGGGAGGAGCGGATTGCCGCCGATCCCGCGCATTCGACCTGGTATGTGGAGCGGTTCCGGGCGCTCGCGGCGCGGGGGACCGACATCGTGGGGGAGGCGCGGCTGGTCGACGCGATGCTCCCGCGCGGGGCGCGGGTTCTGGACGCGGGATGCGGGCCGGGGCGCATCGGTGGCTACCTGCACCGGGCCGGGCATATCGTGGTCGGCGTCGACGTCGATCCGGTGCTGATCGCGGCGGCGGAACAGGACCATCCCGGGCCGACCTGGCTGGTCGGTGACCTCGCCGAACTGGATCTGCCGGGCCGCGGGATCGCCGCCGACCTCGACGCGATCGTGTGCGCGGGGAATGTGATGACCTTTCTGGCGCCGTCGACGCGCCGGGCCGTGCTGGCCGGATTCGCCCGGCATCTGGGCCCGGCCGGACGGGCCGTGGTGGGGTTCGGCGCCGACCGTGGGTACGCGTTCCCGGAGTTCCTCGCCGATGCGGAGCAGGCCGGGTTGCGGGTGGATGTGCTGCTGTCGACGTGGGATCTGCGGCCGTTCACCGACGAATCGGACTTTCTGGTCGCGGTGTTCTCCCGGGGCCGGTGAGCGGCTCGTTGTAGAGTTCGCCAATGCCCTACGCAGTGGACTTCACCACCGTATCGACCGTGGGCCTGGAATCGTCGCCGGTCGCGGCGGCGCTGGCCGGTCTGCGGGCCAACGAGGCCCGGTACTTCAAGAACAAGTACGACCACGTGTTCACCGTCGAGCCCGCGGCCGATGCCCGCTCGGCCGTCGACTGGGTGAGCCGGATCCTCGAGCAGGAGCGCGGCATCGTCATCGCGTCGCCGCCGCTCGAGGCCACCGACTTCGAGGTGGCGGGCATCCATATGGCGTACGTGTTCTACGAGAGCGGGCTGTCGATCAACGTGATGTACACGCTCGACGACGCCGGTAAGCGGGCGGTCGGGTTCAAACTCTCCGACGGGATGGAGGTCCCGGACGAGCTGTCCGCGTTCAAGTTCGCGCGGCAGAAGTCGAAGCTGGCGGGCACCATCCGCGGTTCCTACTTCGTCATCAAGAATCAGTACTGAGTGCGGGCGGGCGCTGACTGCGAACCGGCGCGCCGGCTGTGAACCGGCACAAGATCCGGCCTGCTGACTGCGAACCGGCCCGCTGTGCGCAGGTCGGCGGTGCGCGGTTCGTTGCCGGGTGACAGGTACGGCCGTACCGTGGAAGGGTGAGCAGCGTTGCTTCCACCACGGGATCCGTGGATCTGCCGGTCGGGGTGTACGGCTGGGCGGGTGCCGGGTTCGGGTCGTTGGTGGGCGCGTTCGCGCGGTTCGTGGGTGGCCGGGCCGGCAGCGGCGGGGCGGTGGCGGTATATCGGCACGGTGAGCCGCTGGTCGACATCTGGACCGGCAGCGCGGCGCCGTCGCGGCCGTGGACGGCGGATACCGGCGCGCTGGTCTTCTCGGCCACCAAGGGGATCGCGTCGACGGTCGTGCACCGGCTCGCCGATCGCGGACTGATCGATTACGACACTCCGGTAGCCGCCTACTGGCCCGCGTTCGCGGCGGCCGGGAAATCGCGGATCACGGTGCGGGACATACTCACTCATCGTGCGGGGCTGTCGGCGCTGCCGCCGGGAGCGGCGGCCGAACTGCTCGACCACCTGTTGCTGGAGCAACGGCTCGCCGCGGCGAAACCCGGTCGGCTGCAAGGTGTTCCGGCCTACCATGCGCTGACCTTCGGCTGGCTGGTGGCGGGGCTGGCACGAGCGGTCACCGGGTGCGGGATGGCGGAGTTGTTCCGCACCGAGGTCGCCGAGCCGCTCGGCATCGACGGTATCCATCTCGGCCGGCCGGCCGCGGGTTCGACGACAACCATTGCGGCACTGTCGGGTTCGCGGTTCGCCGCCGCCGGGTCGGCGGCGGGGGGTTTGATGCTCGGCCGGGTGCACGGCGTTCCGGGGCCGATCGGGTCGATGGCGGGGGCGTTGTACGTACGCGGTGTGCACGCGCTGTTCGACGGGGACGATCCGCCGGTACTCGACACCGAGATGCCCGCCGCCAACGGGGTGTGCACGGCCCGCGCGCTGGCCGTCGTCTACGCGGTGCTCGCGGGGGACGGTACCGCCTATCTGTCCGGCCGGACGTTGCGAGAGTTGCGCCGTATCCAGACATTTCAGCCCGACCGCACCCTCGGCTACGCACCGATGCTGTGGCGCTTGGGTTATCACTCCGTCCCGGTGCCCGGCGGCTACGCCGGATTCGGCCACATCGGCGTCGGCGGCTGCTTCGGCTGGGCCGAACCGCGCCTGGGCCTGTCGGTCGGATTCGTGCACAACCGGCTGTCGATGGGCCGCGGCACCGCCGACCAGCTGGCCTCGGGATGGGTTCTGCCGCTGGCGATCCGCGGGGCCCGCGCGGCCCGCGCCCGCGCCCGGCTCGCCGCGCCGCACGCGGCCTGATCGGTCGAACCCGTTGGCCGGCACCGGTTCTGCGCGCAGGTGATCGCGCCCCCGCCTGGGATACTGACGGTTCATCACCGATTAGAAGGGCTCGTCTCGTGACCCGTTCCGGGGTTCTGCCGTTGCTGGACCAGGTTGCCGCCGCCGTATCCGAGGCGATCGACCGAACCCGCCCGGCGATCGGCTCGGCGTGCCCGAGTCCGGGAACGGATTGCGCACGGTCGTCGACTGTTCGGCGCCGAACATCGCCGAGGAGATGCAGGTGGGGCATCTGCGCACCACGATCATCGGCGACTGTCTCGAGCGGGTGCTCACCTTCCGCGGGCACTCCGATTCGCGGCAACCGGCCGGCGTTGTGCCGGCTGACCGCGCGAACCCCGGCGCACGGGCTGGACCTGCTCGGCATCGCCGCGCCGGAGCGGATGTGATCGTCTGCGGGATCGAGTGGGAGGGGGCGGGCCGGGCGTGTGTGACGTGCGGGGATGGCGGAAAACGGGTACGCGACAGGCGGATGTCGGTGCGGGCGGCTAGGGTGCGGGGTGCGTTTTCCGGCAACGGCGCCGGAAAACGTCTGCCACCGTCGACCAAGGAGTGAATTCTGCTCGTGCGTTACCCGATTCGCACCCTCGCCCTCGCCTCCACCGTGGTTGCCGCCGCGCTGCTGACCGCCGGCACCGCCGCGGCCGAGCCCGCCCCACAGCCCGGGACCGACATCTTCAGCCAGTTGCACGGCATCACCACGGGTTTCGTGGATTTCGACCCCGCCTGTGCCTTCGGCTCCGTCTCCGGTTCCGCCTGCGGCCAGTACGACTAGTGCCCGCCGGCCGGTACCGTGCCCGCGGCACGGTACCGGCCGTGACAGGCCGGCGGCGAGCCGGTCGCCGGGCGGCAAGGGAAGGTCGCCCGGCGACCGGGTCACGGCGGATGGGTGCCGTGCGGCACCCGCGATCAGGTGAGGTAGCGGTAGGCCGGGGAGCCCGGGTCCAGCCGCTCGCACTGGATGGGGGAGTCCTGGAGGCGCTTCAGCAGCGCGTCCAGGCCGTCCGGTGCGCCGAGTTCGATGCCGACCAGCGCGGCGCCGGTCTCCCGGTTGTTGCGCTTGACGTATTCGAACAGGGTGATGTCGTCGTCGGGGCCGAGCACCTCGTCCAGGAAGCGCCGCAGCGCGCCCGGTTCCTGGGGGAAATCCACCAGGAAGTAGTGCTTGAGGCCCTGATGGACCAGGGAGCGTTCGATGATCTCGCCGTAGCGGGACACGTCGTTGTTGCCGCCGGAGACCAGGCACACCACCGTCGAGCCGGGATCCACCGCCAGTTCCGCCAGCGCCGTCACCGCGAGGGCGCCCGCCGGCTCGGCGATGATGCCCTCGGACTGGTACAACTCCAGCATGGTGGTGCAGATCGCGCCCTCGTCCACCTGCATCATGCGGAAAGAGCCTGCGCCGGAACAGGAATCGGTGGCGGTGAGCAGCGGCAGCGAGGCGTGCGAGACGACCCGGCCACCGAAGCCGGACACCGTGCGATACGGGAGGTCGCCGATGCGGCGGACCGCCGCGCCGTCGACGAACGGGTCGATATGCGGCAGCGTCACCGGGCCGCCGGCGACCAGGGCCGCCGTCATCGATGCGGCGCCGGCGGGTTCCACGCCGACGATGGCCGTCCGCGGCGAGCGTTCCCGCAGGTAGGTGCCGATACCGGCCAGGCAGCCACCGCCGCCGACCGGCACGATCACCAGATCCGGGGCATCGGGCAACTGGTCCAGGATCTCGACCGCGACCGTGCCCTGACCGGCGGCGGTGCGCGGGTCGTCGAACGGGGGGACGGAGGTGGCGCCGGTGCGGGCGACATCGTCGGCGGCGGCCGCGGCGGCCGCGTCGTAGGTGTCGCCGGTGGCGATCAGTTCCACGTATCGGCCGCCGTGGGCGCGGATGCGGTCGCGTTTCTGCTTCGGCGTGGTGGTCGGCACGTAGATGCGGCCCTGGATACCCATGGCCCGGCAGGCGAAGGCCACGCCCTGGGCGTGGTTGCCCGCGCTGGCGGTGACCACGCCGGCCGCGCGCTCGGTGGCGGTCAGTTGGACGATCAGGTTGTAGGCGCCGCGCAACTTGTAGGAGCGCACGGCGGTGAGGTCTTCACGCTTGACGAAGACGTTCGCACCCGATCGTGCCGACAGCCGCTCGATCCGTTGCAGCGGTGTCGGCTCGATAATGTCGGAAATTCGCTTCGCGGACGCATCGATCTCGTCCGCCGTCAATTCGGGCAGCGGACCGGACACCTTCTCTGCGAGTTCGAGCGATTTCGACATCTCGTCATGCTAACGGCAGGCGAACCCGGGTTCGCGGCCGACCACCGGATCGGCGCCGGTCGCGGCTATTGTCCGGATCCGCACACCGGGCCGGTGCCCGGGCGGTGTGCGGACTGCTCCGGTGCGTCAGCG
Source organism: Nocardia sp. BMG111209 (assembly GCF_000381925.1). Classification (NCBI taxonomy): domain Bacteria; kingdom Bacillati; phylum Actinomycetota; class Actinomycetes; order Mycobacteriales; family Nocardiaceae; genus Nocardia; species Nocardia sp. BMG111209. The sequence goes on along the minus strand of NZ_KB907307.1, from coordinate 3,586,300 downwards.
CGGGGTCAGGACGAACAGCGGAATCTGCCGATCGGTCTTCGTCTGATACTGCGCGTAGTCGGGCCAGGCCGTGACCGCGCGATCCCACCACAACGTCTTCTCGTCGCCGGTGACCTCGCGCGCGGTGTAGTCCTTGCGGACCGCGCCGTCCTGCAGTTCCACATGCGGCTCGGCCTGGATGTTGTAGTACCAGACCGGATGCTTCGGCGCGCCGCCCAGCGAGGCGACCACCGCGTACTCACCGTCGTGCTCGACCCGCATCAGCGGGGTCTTGCGGAGCTTGCCGGATTTGGCGCCGACCGTGGTCAGCACGATGATCGGCTTACCCTTCATCGTGTTGCCCTCGGCGCCGCCGGAGGACTCGAACTTCTCCACCTGCTCGCGTGACCAGTCGGTCGGGCTCGGTTCGTATTCTCCTTCGAGTGGCATGGCCCACAGAATACCGACCGGCCCGGTCTCGGTTCCGTCCGGCAGTGCCGGGGCGTCGGGTGGACTCACCGCGTCCGGGAACCGCTCAGCAATCGCTGCAACAGGATGAAGACCAGCAGCAGTGCGCCGATCACGATCCGGGTCCACCAGGAACTCAGCGTGCCCTGGAAGCTGATGACGGTCTGGATCACGCCCAGGGTGAGCACGCCGAGTACAGTGCCGAGCACGAAGCCGGAACCGCCGGTCAGCAGCGTCCCGCCGATCACCACCGACGCGATCGCGTCCAGTTCCATCCCCACGGCGTGCAGGCTCCAGCCCGACAGTGTGTAGAGGGTGAACAGGATGCCGCCCAGCGCCGAGCAGAATCCGCTGATCGCGTACACGGTCACCTTGGTGCGGGCCACCGGCAGGCCCATCATGAGCGCGGACTGCTCGCTGCCGCCGAGCGCGTAGACGGTGCGGCCCAGGCGCGTGTAGTGCAGGACCACGAACGCCACCGCCACCACCGCCAGCGCGATCAGCATTCCGGTCGACAGGAACACGTCCGGGCCGAGGTGGAATCGCTGCTGCGCCAGGCGGGTATAGGTTCCGTCGGTGATGGTGATCGAATCGGTGCTGATCACGTACGCGAGGCCGCGGGCGAGGAACATGCCGGCCAGCGTCACGATGAACGGCTGGATCTCGAAATACTGGATCACCGCGCCCATTCCGGCGCCGAACAGGGTGCCGCCCAGCAGCATCAGCGGCATCACCACCGCGGCGGGCCAGCCGTGCTGGGTGACCAGCCAGGCCGACACCACCGTGGTCAGCGCCAGGACCGCGCCGACCGACAGATCGATACCGCCGGTGAGGATCACGAACGTCATGCCGACGGCGAGGACCAGTAGAAAGGCGTTGTCTATGAACAGGTTCACGAAGACCTGCGGGTAGCCGAAGGCGGGGTAGCGGGCTGTGCCTACGGCGTAGAGGATCGCGAACAGGATTGCGGTGGCGAGGACCGGGACGTAGCGGTTGCCGCGTAGGGCTCGCAGGCGGCGGGCGGTTGCGGGCTTCGAGCGTGGTGCGGGATTGTCGGCTGTTGGTGGCGTGGGATGTTGGGTGATGGCGGTCGCCGGTGTGCGCGATTCGGAGTCGGCCGGGGCTGCGCTGGGGCCTTCTGGTCGTGAATCTGATTGCAGTGCGGTGCTGCCGGTGTCGTCCGAATCCGCACCAGGGCCTTCTGGTCGCGAATCTGATTGCGGCGCAGTGTTATTTGTGCCGGTATCGTCCGGTTCTGTTGGTGCCGTGCTGTCTTCCGTGGTGGCAGACTGGGGTGAGGGGCTGCTCGCGGCGTTCATGCCGGAACCTCCGCGGGGGTCGGGGCGCGACGGCGCCGGGGCGGCCGGATGCGGGCGCGGAAGGCTGGGGACTGGATGAGGCAGACGGCGATCACCACCACGGCTTTCCACAGCAGGCTGGTCTGCGGGGGGACGCCGATCGTGTAGACCGTGGTGGTCAGGGTCTGGATCACCAAGGCGCCGAGGATGGTGCCGCCGAGGTGGAATCGGCCGCCGGTGAGCGAGGTACCACCCAGGACGACGGCGAGGATGGCGTCCAGTTCGATCCACAGACCGGCGTTGTTGCTGTCGGCGGCGGTAACGTTGGAGCTGGTCATCAGGCCCGCGACGGCGGCGCAGCAGGCGCACACCACGTAGACGGCCACGATCAGTCCGGTGGCCCGCACGCCGACCAGGCGGGACGCCTCCGCGTTGCCGCCCACCGATTCCAGCAACATGCCGAGGGCGGTGCGGCGCAACAGGATCGCCAGCAGCGCGAGCACCCCGGCGGTGATCAGCACCGGCACCGGAATCGTCGCGAGGTAGCCGCCGCCGATCACCTTGTAGGGCGGGCTGTGCACGGTGATGATCTGGCCCTGCGTGATCAGCTGCGCGATGCCGCGTCCGGCCACCATCAGGATGAGCGTGGCGACGATCGGCTGAACGCCGAAGCGGGCCACCAGGATTCCGTTCCACAGGCCCAGCGCCACCGCGACCGCGAGCACCAGTACGACCGCGACCAGGACCGCGCCGACCGAGGACTGATCGGACCCGTTCGCGATGTGCACGCAGGCCAGTGCGCCCGCGATCGCCACCACCGCGCCGACCGACAGATCGATGCCGCGGGTCGCGATCACCAGCGTCATACCCAGCGAGATCAGTACCAGCGGTGCGCCGTAGCGCAGGATGTCGATCAGGCTGCCGTACAGGTGACCGTCCTGGATGCGCACCGACAGGAAGCCGGGGGTGCGGGCGGCGTCGATCGCCAGCAGCGCCACCAGGGCGACGGCCGGCCAGAGCAGCCGGTGCCGCAGGATGTTCGTCAGGATCTTCATGAGACCGTCCCGCTCGCAATGGTTTCCATCAGCCGGTCCAGCGTCAGCGCCGCGTCGTTGGGTAGTTCGGCGATCAGCCGGCGGTCGCGCAGCACCTCCACCTTGTGCGAGAGCCGCAGTACCTCTTCCAGTTCCGCGGAGATGAACAGCACCGCCGTGCCGTCCCCGGACAGCGACATGACCAGGCGCTGGATCTCGGCCTTGGCGCCGATATCGATGCCGCGGGTGGGCTCGTCCAGGATCAGCAGCCGCGGCCGGGTCACCAGCCAGCGGGCCAGCAGCACCTTCTGCTGATTGCCGCCGGACAGGAACTTCACCGCGATATCCGGATCCGGCGGTGTGATCCGCAGCGCCGCAAGGTATTCCAGTACCAGTTCGGTGCGCCGGCGGGCCGGGATCGGACGGAACCAGCCCCGGGCGGCCTGCGCGGCGAGCAGGATGTTCTCCCGCACCGACAGATCCAGGATCAGGCCCTCGGACTTGCGATCCTCGGGACAGAACGCGATGCGCCGGCCGATGGCCGCGCGCGGCGACCGCAGCGGCATCGGCGTGCCCGCCATGGTGATGCGGCCGGAGGCCGCCCGGTCGGCGCCGAACAGCAGCCGCGCCACCTCGGTGCGGCCGGAGCCGAGCAGCCCGGCCAGCCCGACCACCTCGCCCTCGTGCACGGTGAGATCGAAGGGTGCGACGGAATTGCCACGGCCGCTGAGGTTCTCGGCCCGCAGCAGTGGCGTGCGCCGGATCTCGGCCGCCGGTTCGGGATGTTCGCGTTCGATCTCGTCGAGGGCGCGCAGCGCGGTGCCGAGCATCGCGGCGACCAGATCCTTGTGGGTCAACTCCGCGACCGGATACTCACCGACGCGAGTTCCGTTGCGCAGCACCGTGGCCCGATCGCAGATCGCGAAGATCTGGTCGAGGAAGTGGGTGACGAACAGGATCGCCACCCCGTCCGCGGCCAGCCGCCGCATCAGCGTGAACAGCTGCGCCACCTCGCCGGCGTCCAGCGAGGAGGTGGGCTCGTCCAGCACCAGTACCCGGGCATCGAGGTCGACGGCCCGGACGATGGCGATGAGTTGTTGTACCGCAAGCGAATACGAGCCCAGCGGGGCGGACACGTCGATGTCGAGATGCAGCCGGCCCACGAGTTCGGCCGCGGCCCGGCGCATCGCGCGGAAGCGGATGAACCGGCCCCGGCGCGGTTCGCGGCCGATGTGGATGTTCTCCGCCACCGAGAGATTCGGGCAGAGGTTCACCTCTTGATAGACCGTGCTCACCCCGGCCCGCTGCGCCTGCTGCGGGCCGGCGAACCGCACCGGCTCGCCGCCGAGCGTGACGGTGCCGGTGTCGGCGGTGTGCAGGCCGGTGAGCACCTTGATCAGCGTGGACTTGCCGGCGCCGTTCTCGCCGACGAGGGCGTGGATCTCGCCGGGGAACAGCCGCAGGTCGACACCGGACAACGCGGCCACGCCCGCGAAACGCTTGCCGATGCCGGTCATCCGCAACAGGGGGGCCGGATCGGCCGCCGAGGTGGTCGCGTCGTCGGTGGGTGCCACGGGGGATCAGTACTTCCGGTCCGGGAGCGCGGCCTTCGCCTGCTCCGGGGTGAAGGTGGTCTCCTCGGTGACGATCCGCTTGTCGATCGGCTGGCCCGCCTTCACCTTCTTGACCAGGTCCATCAGTTGCGGTCCGAGCAGCGGATTGCACTCGACGACGTAGTTCTCCTTGCCGTCGACCTCGGCCTGCAGCGCGTCGTGCACACCGTCGATGGACAGGATCTTGATGTCCTTGCCGGGCTTCAGCCCGGCCTCCTCGATGGCCTGGATGGCGCCTAGGGCCATATCGTCGTTGTGCGCGAACAGCACGTCGATCTTCTGCTTGGAGGCGAGGTAGGCCTGCATGACCTCCTTGCCCTTGGCGCGGGTGAAATCACCGTCCTGCGACGCGACGATCTTGAACTTGGGGTCGGCGCCGACGATGTCGGCGAAACCCTTCTTGCGATCGATGGCCGGCGCGGATCCCGTGGTGCCCTCCAGGACCGCGATGTTAACGGTCTCATTGGAGCCCTTGTACTGATCGACCACCCACTGACCGGCCTTGTGCCCCTCGGTGATGAAGTCGGAGCCGAGGAAGGTCTGATACAGCGAGCTGTCCTTGGAGTCGACCGCGCGATCGGTCAGCAGCACCGGGATCTTGGCGTCCTTCGCCTCCTTCAGCACGGTGTCCCAGCCCGATTCGACCACCGGCGAGAACGCGATCACATCCACGTGCTGCTGGATGAACGTGCGGATCGCCTTGATCTGGTTCTCCTGCTTCTGTTGTGCGTCAGCGAATTTCAGGTTGATCCCGGCCGTCTTGGCGGACTCCTGGATGGACTGGGTGTTCGCGGTGCGCCAGCCGCTCTCGGCGCCGACCTGGGAGAAGCCCAGGGTGGGGCCGCCGTTGCCGCTTCCGGACGAGCCGCAACCGGCGAGGGCGGCGGTGGTGAGGGTGAGGACACTGGCTGCGGTGACAAGCCTCTTCATCACGGTGATTCCCTTGCAGTGGATCGGAAAGGGGAGTTTTGTCTGATAGTGTTAGCGCTCACATTCGTCTCGTCAAGGGTATGAGAGAAACCGCCCGCCGTCGGTAGTATGCGGGTATCGGTTGTCGCTCACGGCAATTCGTCGCGGCCGGGCGCGCTCGCGGCGCCCGGCGAAGTGAGCGCTAACCTGAATCGTCGGGATCGGGGTCGGGACGAGGGAAACTCCACGACTCGTGGAAAGGCGGAGTTGTGAGAGACAGGGACAGGCATGCCCCGGTGAAAGTGGCGAAGGTGGCGGGGGTGCGGCCCGCGGTGATGACCGATGTGGCCAAACTCGCGGGGGTCTCGCATCAGACGGTGTCGCGGGTGCTCAACGGCAGTCCGCAGGTGCGGCAGGAGACCCGCGACCGGGTGCTGCGCGCGGTGGAGGAGCTGGGCTACCGGCCGAACGCGATGGCGCGCGGGCTGGTCAGCCGGCGCTCGAAGGTGCTGGGGGTGGTCACCTTCGACACCATCCTGTACGGGCCGGCGTCGATGATGCTGGGTATCGAGCGCGCGGCGCGCGCGGCGGGGCACGGCGTCAGCATCGTGACGCTGGAACGGGTCGACCGGCACGGGGTGCTGGACGCGGTGAACACGCTGGCCGATCAGGGTGTCGACGGGGTGATCATCCTCGCGCCGCAGCTGGCGGCGGCGGTCGCGCTGCACAATCTGCCGGCGCGGCTGGTCGCGGTCGCGGTGCAGGCCGGGCACGACGCGGGCCTGCCGGCGGCGTCGATGGACCAGCACGAGGGTAGCCGGCTGGCCGTGGAGCATCTGCTGAGCCTCGGGCACGAGACGGTGTGGCACGTGTCCGGTCCCAACGGCTGGCTGGAGGCGCGCGATCGTGTCGACGGCTATCGGCGCACGCTGGAGGCCGCGGGAGCCCGGATTCCGCCCATGATCAGCGGGGATTGGAGTGCCCGGTCCGGCTACGAGGCGGGGCTGGTGCTGGCCGGGCAACCGGGTGTGACGGCGGTGTTCGCGGGCAACGACCAGATGGCGCTGGGCCTGCTGCGCGCCTTCACCGAGCGCGGTATCCGGGTGCCGGACGACGTGTCGGTGGTCGGGTTCGACGACATCCCCGAGGCCGCGTATCTCTCACCGCCGTTGACCACGGTGCGGCAGGACTTCGACGAGGTCGGCCGCCGCAGTATGCAACTGCTGCTGCGACTGCTGGAGCGCGACGGGGAGATCCCGGATCCGCCCGCGGTGCTACCGACGCTGGTCGTGCGGGACAGCTCGGGGTCGCCGAAATAGACTGCGGCACAGTAGGACTGCTGTCACCCGGTCGGCGGCCGAACAGGCTGCGGCGCAGCGACACTCGTGTCGGCGTGAATGCCGGGGCGATTCCCCGCCGCGTGCGATACGGCGGGGAACCGCTCCGTCGGGCGGTACGTGCGGGACTACGGCCGCGAGCGCGGGGCGGCCGTACCGCTCACGAGGCCGCGCGCTTCTTGTTGTAGACGTCGAAGGCGACCGCCGCCAGCAGCACCAGGCCCTTGATCACCTGTTGCCAGTCGCTGCCGACGCCGAGCATGGACATGCCGTTGTTCATCACGCCCATGACCAGTGCGCCGACGATCGCGCCGACCACGGTGCCGATACCGCCGCCGGCCGACGCGCCGCCGACGAAAGCCGCTGCGATGGCGTCCAATTCGAAGTTCTGCCCGGCCTTCGGGGTGGCGTCGCCGAGCCGGGCGGCGAAGATGATGCCCGCCAGCGCCGCCAGCACGCCCATGTTCACGAACACCCAGAAGGTGTTGCCGCGGGTGTTGACGCCGGACAGCTGCGCGGCCTTCTCGTTACCGCCCACCGCGTAGATGCGGCGGCCGATCACCGTGCGGTTCATCACGAACGAGTAGGCCAGGATCAGCGCCACCAGGATGAGCCCGATGATCGGAATTCCGTTGTAGGAGGCCAGGACATAGGCGAACGCGCCGATCACCACGCCGAGCGCGACCATCTTCGCGACGAACAGCGAACGCGGCCCGGCCGGCAGCCCGTACGAGCGCCGCCGCCGGCGCACCCGCAGCTGCTGCCACACCAGCGCCGCGATCGAGGCGATACCGAGCAGCACGGTGATCCCGTGCAGATCGCCGACCACCAGATGCACCACGATGCCGTGCCGGAATCCGTCGAACACCACCGCGTGGATCGGCAGCCAGTTCGGCACGTAGCCCGCCGCGATGTTGACGAAGCCCTGCGGGAACGGGCCGATCGACTGGCCCTGCAACACCAGCTGCGCCAGTCCGCGGAACAGCAGCATGCCGCCGAGCGTCACGATGAAGGCCGGGATCTTCACGTAGGCGATCCAATACCCTTGCCACACACCGATCACCGCGCCGAGCAGCAGTCCGGCGACCACCACCACCGGCCACGGCCAGTGCCAGTGCACGATCGCGATGCCGGTGAGCGCGCCGACCAGCGCGCAGACCGAACCCACCGACAGGTCGATGTGCCCGTTGATGATCACCAGCATCATGCCGACGGCCAGCACCAGGATGTAGCCGTTCTGCAGGATCACGTTGGTGACGTTGAGCGGGGTCAGCAGGCTGACGCCGTCGGAGAGCTTCACCGTGGTGAGGATCTGGAACAGCACCACGATCGCGATCAGCGCCACCGTCATGCCGTACTGACGGACGTTGCCGCGCAACGTCTTCCGCAGCGCGGCCAGCGCGCCGGTCTGGTTCCCGGCGGTGGCCGCGACGATCTCGTCGGCGTTCTCGCCCTCGGTGATCAGATCCTGCAGGGTCACGACGGCACCGCCTCGGCCGTACCGGTTCCGGTCATCAATCTCATCACTGCCTCCTGGGTCGCTTCGGCTCGCGGCAGCTCACCGGTGATGCGGCCGGCGCTCATCGCGTAGATGCGGTCGCACAGGCCCAGCAGTTCCGGGAGTTCCGACGAAATGACCAGCACGCCTTTGCCTTCCGTGGCCAGCTGCTGGATGATCGAATAGATCTCGTATTTGGCGCCGACATCGATGCCGCGGGTGGGCTCGTCGAGGATCAGCAGTTCCGGTTCGGTGAAGATCCACTTGCCCAGCACCACCTTCTGCTGATTGCCGCCGGAGAGGTTGCCGACCTTCTGGAACACCGTGGGCGTCTTCACCGTCAGCCGGGTGCGCAGCAACTCCGCCGCCGCCACCTCGCGATGGGTGTCGATCACCGAACGGGTCGACACCGCAGCGAGATTCGCCAGTGTCATGTTGCGGCGGATGTCCTCCTCCAGGATCAGCCCGTACTGTTTGCGATCCTCGGAGACGTAGGCGATACCGGCCGCGATGGCGTCGCGCACCGTCGAGAGTTTCAGCGGCACACCGTCCTTGCGCACGGTGCCGCGGATGTTGCGGCCGTAGGAGCGGCCGAACACGCTCATCGCCAGTTCGGTGCGCCCGGCGCCCATCAGCCCGGCGATGCCGACGATCTCGCCGCGCCGGACCCGCAGCGCCGCGTCGCGCACCACCTGCCGGCCCGCGATCGTCGGGTGATCCACGGTCCAGCCCTCGAGTTCGAACAGCACCTCGCCGATCCGCGGTTCCGGCCGCGGCGGGAAACGGTGGTCGAGGTCGCGGCCGACCATGCCCTTGATGATCCGGTCCTCGGTCACCGCGGTGGCGGCCAGCGTCTCGATGGTCCGCCCGTCGCGCAGGATCGTGACGGTATCGGCCACCGCCAGTACCTCGTTCAGCTTGTGTGAGATCAGGATCGAGGTGATTCCCTGTGCGCGTAGCTCTTTCAGCAGCGCCAGCAGGGCCGCGCTGTCGGTCTCGTTGAGCGCCGCGGTGGGTTCGTCCAGGATCAGCAGGCGGACCTGTTTCGCCAGCGCCTTGGCGATCTCGACCAGCTGCTGTTTGCCGACACCCAGGGTGCCGACCCGAGTTTCGGGATCCTCGATCAGCCCGACCCGGGTCATCAGCAGCATCGCCTGCCGATTGGTCTCCTGCCAGTCCACCGTGCCGGCCCGGCCGCGCTCGTTGCCCAGGAAGATGTTCTCCGCGATGGACAGCTGCGGTACCAGCGCCAGTTCCTGGTGGATGATCACGATGCCGGCGGCCTCGCTGTGCCGGATGTCGCGGAACGCCATCTCCGTGCCGTCCATCCGGATCGCGCCGGAATAGGCGCCGTGCGGGTACACCCCGGACAGCACCTTCATCAACGTCGACTTCCCGGCGCCGTTCTCCCCGACGAGCGCGTGGATCTCGCCGCGGGTGACCTCGAAATCGACCTCGTCCAGGGCCTTGACCCCCGGGAATTCCATGGTGATCGAGCGCATTTCGAGAATGTGCTGCGTCACGCCTCGCCTGCCTCTCTGCGGACCCCGGGAGCCGCCCCTCATCACGGCCGGCTCCCGGGCACCCGAACGTCTTCCCGCGGCAACGGGATTCGGGTTCAGGCGAAGTCCTTCTCGCTGTAGTAACCGCTGTCGATCAGGACCTGCTTGTAGTTGGCCTTGTCCACCGCCACCGGCTGCAGCAGATAGGACGGGACCTTCTTCTTGCCGTTGTCGTAGGAGTTGGTGTCGTTGACCTCGGGGGAGCCGCCGGTGAGGATGGCGTTGGTCATCTGCACCGCGGCCTTGGCCAGCTGCCGGGTGTCCTTGAACACCGTCATGGTCTGCTCGCCGGCGATGATCGACTTCACCGACGCCTTCTCCGCGTCCTGACCGGTGACGATCGGAATCTTCTTGTCGCCCTTGCCGTATCCGACGGCCTTGAGCGCGGAGAGGATGCCGATGGACAGGCCGTCGTAGGGCGACAGCACCGCGTCGACGGTGGCGTTGGAGTAGTTGGCCGACAGCAGGTTCTCCATCCGGGCCTGCGCGGTGGCGCCGTCCCAGCGCAGCGTGGTCACCTGGTCCACGTTGGTCTGGCCGGAGCGCACCACCAGCTTGCCGGCGGCGATGAGCGGCTTCAGCACCGACATCGCGCCGTCGAAGAAGAAGTAGGAGTTGTTGTCGTCCGGGGAGCCCGCGAACAGCTCGATGTTGAACGGGCCCTTGCCCTGGGCCGCGCCCAGGTGGTCCACGATGTAATTCGCTTGCAGCACACCGACCTTGAAGTTGTCGAAGGTGGCGTAGTAGTCCACGTTCGCGGTGTCGCGGATCAACCGGTCGTAGGCGACGACGGCGATCTTGGCGTCCTTGGCCTTCTGCAGCACGCCGGTCAGCGACTTGTTGTCGATGGCCGCGATCACCAGGGCCCGCACGCCCCGGGTGATCATGTTCTCCAGCTGCGACACCTGGGTCTCGATGACGTCCTCGGCGTACTGCAGATCGCTGTCGTAGCCGGCCGTCTTGAACTGGGCGACCATGTTGTTGCCGTCGGCCACCCAGCGTTCCGACGATTTGGTGGGCATCGCGATGCCGACCTTGCCGCCGGCCTGTTTCGTTGTGCCGGAACCGGAGTCGACGGAGCACGCCGCCGCGGCGAGCAGGGCGGCGGCGCCGCCGGCCGCGGCGAAGAATCCGCGGCGATTGAGTTGGGTCATCGGTGACTCCCTTGTCGGTCTATACCTGGACGAATTCGATTCCGGACAACCGGCAGAAGACCCGCCAGTCCTGCGCGTGCCGGCCCACGTTGAGCACCTGGTGGTGCGGGCCGCCCGCGGCCAGCCAGCCGTCCATGCAGGCGCGCACGCCGCTGTCGGGCCGGAACTGGCCGTAGGGCATCTCCAGTTGCGGCAGCGGGGCGGCGTCGAGCACCTCGCCCTCGGCCACCACGAGCCGGAACCGCTCCCCGCCCAGCGACACCAGACAGGCCAGGGTGGCGGGGCCGGGCCGATACCGGAACAGGAACGTCGGCGGCGCCTCCAGCCGGCCGATACCCAGTTCGCGGTGGATCAGCCGCACCGGCTCGTCGTCGCGGGCGACGCGCCAGTTCCCCTCTCCCATATGGCTCATCAGGATCGAGTCGGACGGGAAGTCCATGGCGTACATCTCGGTGAAGTGGCCCTCCCCGATCAGCTGGTGCCCGGCGTACACCATCGCCGCCGCCAGCGCGTCGCCCTCGGCGCCGTAGCCGTAGCCCTTGGCCATCAGGCTGGACGCCGCCGCCAGCGGCAGCCGCCGGAACCGGCCGTCCTCGCCGATGGCGTCGAAATGCGTGGAGTAGGCCCGATATCCGCGGTCGACGAGGATCTTCTCGATCGCCAGCTGCATCCGCGCGTGGTCCTCGCGCTCGGGCCCGGTGAGTCGCGGGTCCACCTCGAAACGCGCGTTCTCCCAGGCGATCAGCGCGTCCACCTCGGCGCCGGACACCTCGAGCGAGCCGCGGTACAGATCGCCCGGCGCGACGAACGAGATCTCCGGGCCGAGGGCGCGCAGCAGGGCGTTCTCGTCGACCCGGATATCGCCCATATCGTTCATCGCGTAGCCGAAGATGCCGACCTTCAACGACTTCCACGCCGTGACCGCCCGCGCGGACCGGGCCCAGCGGTCCACCCGCTCGGCGAATGCCGGGGCCCGCCAGTCGTCGGTGATCACCTCGAACGCGCGGTCCGCGCGCACCATCGCGTTGGCGGTGTCCTGCGCGCCGTGGATGCCCTGGTTGTAGGTCATATCGGCCATGTCCCAGGCCGCGGTCACCTGCGGTTCGGGCTGAATGTTGGCCAACAGCACCGGAAGCCGGTTCTCGTTGAACAGCCGCGCGACCCGCATCGCCGGGCCGTAGGTGAGCAGTACGACCATCACGCCGTCGAGGTCGGCGTTGACGAATTCGCGCATCACCTCCTCGGCGTCGGCGCGATCCTTGACCGGACGGCCGACGGTCCAGTCGGCGACGTCGGCGAGCCGGTCCGCGATGTCGCGCGCGTAGCCGGCCTGGCGGTCGGTGATACCGGGAATCATGTGGTCGTACAGCGCCTGCATGATGCCGAGCAGGCCGATGCGCGGTTTGCGCAGGGGCACACCGGATTCGGTGTCCACGGGGGCAACGGATGTCATCGATCGGCTCCTTCGGCGGCCGCGCTCAGCGCTGGCCGTAGACGTTCTGGTAGCGGTCGTAGAGGCGGTCCACGTCGGCCTGCGGCAGCGGCGGCGCGGCGCCGAGTTGCCGGGCGATGTGCACCGTGCGGGCCACGTCCTCGCACATCACCGCCGCCTTCACCGCGGCGCGCGCGCTGCCGCCGAGGGCGAATACGCCGTGGCTGCGCAACAGCACCGCCGGAGAACGATGTCCGGCAAGGGTTTCCACCACCACCCGGCCGATATCGGCGTTGCCGATGAGGGCGAACGGGCCGACCGGGATCTCGCCGCCGAATTCGTCGGCCATCGCGGTGAGCGCGCAGGGGATCGCCTCGCCGCGCGCCGCCCAGGCGCTGGCGTAGGTGGAATGGGTGTGCACGACGCCGCCGACGTGCGGCATCGACCGGTAGATGTGGGCGTGCGCGGCCGTATCGCTGGACGGGGACAGCTGCCCCTCGACCGGATTCCCGTCCAGGTCGCAGACGACCATCGACTCCGGGGTCAGGTCGTCGTAGGACACGCCGCTGGGCTTGATGACCAGCAGATCAGCGCCGGGCACCCGGGCCGAGACGTTGCCGGCGGTCCACACCACCAGGCCCCAGCGGATCAGCTCCCGGTGCAGGTCGACGAGATGTGTTCGCAGGCGGTCGATCTCGCTGACGCTGGGTTTTTCGTGGCGGTGCTCCGCTGCCGCCTCCGGCCCGGTTCCACTCATGCGGTGCCCTCCTTGCGGGCCTCGTTGCGGATGCGGCGCAGGCGGTGCAGCACGTCGTTGCCGCCGCGGCCGAAATGGTCGTGCAGGCGCCGATATTCGGCGTAGAGCGCGTCGTAGGCGGCGGCCCGGTCCGGATCGGGCAGATAGGCGGCGCGGCGCACCCGGCCCATCGCCGCCGACGCGGTCCGCACGTCCGGATAGGCGTCCGCGGCGACGGCCGCGTGGATCGCCGAGCCCAGCGCCGGGCCCTGTTCGGAGTCCAGGACCGACAGCGGCAGCCGGGTGACATCGGCGTAGATCTGCATCAGCAGCGCGTTCTTCAGCAGGCCGCCGGCGACGATCAACTCCCGGACCGCGACGCCCGCCGCCTCGAAAGCGTCGATGATGACGCGGGTTCCGAAGGCGGTGGCCTCCAGCAGCGCCCGGTAGACGTCCTCGGGGGCGGTGGCCAGCGTCAGGCCGACGACCACCCCGGACAGGTCGTGGTCGACCAGCACCGAGCGGTTGCCGTTGTGCCAGTCCAGCGCGATCAGCCCGTGCTCGCCCACGCGCTGCCGCGCGGCTAGCTCGGTCAGATGTTCGTGCGGATCCAGCCCCAGCGCCGCGGCCCGCTCGGCGTACGACCGCGGCAGCGAGGAGTCCACGAACCAGGCGAAGACATCGCCGACACCGCTCTGCCCGGCCTCGTAACCCCAACTGCCCGAGACGATTCCGCCGTCGACCACACCGCACATGCCGGGCACCTCGGCGAGCCGGTCGGCGTTCATGACGTGGCAGGTGGAGGTGCCCATCACCGCGAGCATCCGGCCGTCGGCCACGGCCTGCGCGGCGGGTGCGGTCACGTGCGCGTCGACGTTGCCGACGGCCACCGCGATCCCGGGACGCAGCCCGGTCCACTCCGCCGCCACCGCGGTGAGGCCGCCGGCCCGGGCGCCCAGCGGGGACAGCGGGTGCGCGAGTTTGCCGACGAAATCGGCGAATCCGGGATTCAGGGCGGCGAGGTAGTCCCGGCCGGGCCACGCGCCGTCCTGATGGATGCCCTTGTACCCGGCGGTGCACACGTTGCGGGTCTCCACGCCGGCCAGCTGCCACACGATCCAGTCCGCCGCTTCGATGAAACGCGCTGCGGCGGCATAGATTTCGGGATCCTCCTCAAGCAGTTGCAGGCCCTTGGCGAACTCCCACTCCGCGGAGATGCGGCCGCCGTAGCGGCCGATCCACGGCTCGTCCCGGTCGTGGGCCAGCGCGTTGATCCGATCGGCCTGGCCCTGGGCGGCGTGGTGCTTCCACAATTTGGGGTAGGCGTGCGGCCGGTCGGCGTACTCCGGCAGTCGGCACAGCGGCGTCCCGTCGGCGAGCGCGGGCAGTACCGTGCAGGCGGTGAAATCGGTGGCGATGCCGACGATGTCATCCGGATCGACACCCGCCGCCGCGACCGCCGCGGGTACCGCGCCGCGCAGGACGTCGAGGTAGTCCCCGGGATCCTGCAATGCCCAATCCGGTGGCAGGGCCGCCCCGGAGGCCGGCAGGGTGCGGTCGATGACGCCGTGGCGATATCCGGTGACGGCGGTGCCCAGCTCGGCCCCGTCCCGCACGCGGACCACCAGCGCACGGCCGGACAGTGTGCCGAAATCGACACCGACCACGTACTTGTCGGTCATGCATTGCTCCCAGCTATGTTAACGCGCACATTGTTACCTGGGACACTGGTCAAGTGTCAAGATATGTCCGGATCCACCGGTGCGGATCAGCGGTTTCGGGTGCGGCGCAGCCGAATTGAAGCGTAAAATGGACAGTGGCCGACTGTGTCCCGAAATCGGTCCCGAACAGGCGGTGTGAGCGTTCACAACCGTGAATCGATGGTCGAACGCCCGCGTGTCCGCGGATGTGAAACAGCCATCGGCTATTAAAGTCCAGCCCATGAGGTTCGGGGCGAGACGGATGACGATGATGGGGCTGGTCGCCGCCACCGTCGCGGTCGGCGCAGGATCGGCACCGCCTGCCGTCGCGGACATCATGCCGATGGCGCCGCACGAGCGGTCCTTCGAATCACCGTTCGGCAGCTTCACCGTCGGCACCCGGGACGAGACGGTCAACCGGCTACCGCCGATCAACATGGTCGGCACCACGCGCGAGGCGTTCGTCAGCCTCGTCTCCTACGCCAGTATCGAGGGTCCCGCGGGGGGTGTGCTGCGCACCGGGTACCACGTGGGGTGCGCGGTCGCGGTCACCCTCGCCACGCTCGGCAGTCAGTCCGAGGAACTGGGGGGTTTCGTCTACACCCCCGGCGCCACCAACCCGTGGACCTTCAACGGATACCTGGCCCCCGAGCCGCTGGCGACGGTCAACATCGCGCCCGGCGAGGTGAAGGAAGTGCAACTCGCCGAGAAGGAACTGATCCCGGGCAAGACCGTCTCCACGATCATCCGCGACTTCCACATCATCGTGAACTCCTGCGAGGGACCGGTCACCATTCGCGAATATGCCTACGTGTACGCGAAATCCGCCGAGGTCGACGACAGCGGTGCGATCTTCGGCGACCCGACCTGGCTGTGACCGCCGCGGCGAGTTCCCATCGCTGGCAATAGTTGCGCGGGTTCCCCGATGTGCGGCAGAGTCCACACTGGTGCGGAGTCGTTGCCGACATGTTCACCGCCGACACCCAGCCGGATGAGGACGAGTGCGTATGGCCGACATCTTCACGGTCGACCCATCGGAAATTGCCGCGCAGGCCCCGATTTATCGAGGCGCCGGTGCCGACCTGACCACAGCGTTGTCACGGCTGCAATCGGTCCTGGCCGCCGAAGGGCGATGCTGGGGTGACGACGATCCCGGCCGCCAGTTCGCACAGACCTACCAGCCCGATGCCGACGAGACCATCCGGAATGTCGCCGGCCTCGCCGAGATCCTCCAACGGACCGGCGGTAACCTCGCCGCTACCGCGGACTCGTTCGACCGGCAGGACGACATCGGCGGCCGGGCGGTGTCCCGCGAGGGCGACCGGGCCGCGGTCGGGCCGGGGAACACCACGACGGGATTGTCCACCGCCACCGGACTTCCCACCGCCACCGGGTTGCCGGCCACGGCGGCCACCGTCGCGCCGTCCGCGGTCGCCCGGCCGGGATATTCCGGTGCGGCGAGCCCGGGTCGTCCCGCCGTGAGCGCCGCACCGAACTCGTGGCTCGCCGGCACCGCGGCACCGAATTCCGGTGCGAGCGGATCCCGCGCGCCGACCGGATCCGGGCCCGGGGTGACGGCGCCGGGATCGTCGACTCCGGCCGGGTCACCGGGCGGATCGGCACCCGGCAGGGGTTCCGGAGCGACGGATCAGCGTGGCGGAGAGGCCGGTTCGTCGCGTGGTGCCGCCGCGGCGAATGCGGCAGCGGCAGGCCCGGCCCGGCCCGCCGGTCCGATCACGGTGGGACCGTCGGGCGTCGATACGTCCGGCCCGACGGTCGCGGGCGAGAGCGTCGCGGCGACGGTGGCCGGCCCACGCTCACCCGCTGTCGCGGACCCGGACCGGGACCCGATGCCGCGCAACCCCTGGGCCCGTCCCCGACCCGCACGCCGCAAGGACAAGGACGATCGGCGAACGAAGAAGCCGCAACCCGGCGAGTCGCCCGAGCCGGTGAACTCGGTCGACGCCATCCCGGACGCATCGGCCGCCGAGCCCGGACCGCGGGTGACCGTCACCCGTTCGGGCGGCGCGACCCCGTGGTCCGCATCGACACGCACCGCACCCGCCCCGGCCCCGCGCACCACTGGTGAAGGATGAACGATGTCCGCATTCGACCGGCCGGACACGGCCGAATTACAGGCCGCCGCGGCGGAGATGAAGCGGCTCACGGATTCGCTGCTCGACGGGCTCGATCAGCAGCGTGCCGACCTGCCCGGCGTCGTCGAGCGATTGTCGCGCTCCCGCTCGTCGGTATGGTCGTCCGATCGGCTGGCCGAAGTGGTGGTGGACGCCTACGGGATCGTGGTCGAGGTGCGGTTGGCCGCGAATGCCTACCAGGCGGCGCCACCCGCGCGGCTGGCCGCATCGATCACCGAGGCGGCCCGGTCCGCGGCGCTCGCGGCACAGCAGCAGCGCGCCGAGATCACCGCACCCCTCACCGGAGTCGTGGAAGCTCTGCCCGACCTTCCGGATCTGTTTCCCGGGGCGCCGAGCCTGCGCGAGATCCGGGACATTGTCACCGCGGCCGCCCGTCCCGTCGCTACACCGGCACCGGAAGACGATTCCGAGGACGAATAGCGTCCGGGGACGAGAAGAATCATTCGTTCGTGCCCAGTAAAGTTGTGGCGACGCACGCACAACCACGGTCGGGGAGATCATGGACTTCGAGCAGTACCTGAACGAACCGGTCACCCTGTTCGGAGTTGCGGACAATGTCGACGACAGGGCCGTATTGTGGTGCGGGCCCAGGGATCTGGTATTCATTTCCGGCCTGTCCGAATGGGCCGCGGACGAGGTGAACCTCGGATTCGAGGTTTCGGGTACGCTGATCGCCGAGGGCGACGACGCCGATCTGCGCAACGAATATGGTGAGGCAATGCATGGTATCGGTCGCCGTTACCTCGTCCGAGACGCGATATGGGAGCGTATTTCCGACTGAGAGGTGACGGTCGGCGCGGCCGGAACGAGGCGCGAGGTCGGTACTGTCGATGACGCTCACGATTCCGCCCGAAATCCCCTCCTGGGTGGTCACGGCGGTGGCTGGACCGTGGCCGCAGGGCGACGAGGACGCGATGCGCCGGGTGGGCCATGCATGGATCGAACTCGGCGATGTCATCGCCGGGGTGGCCGAATTGACCGGCGCCGCACGGAAGAACGCATTGACCGCCATCTCCGGGGAGACCGGCAAGGCACTGACGGCGCACGGGATCGACCTCGACGGTGATCTGGGGACCGCCGTGCGAAAGTGTTACAGCCTCGGCGAACAATTACTGAACAATGCGCTGCTCACGGAGTACACGAAGTACGTGATCATCGGGTCGATGGTGGCCTTGGTGGCACAACTGGCCGTCGACGCGTTCGCCCCCGGTATCGGTGAAGTGGAGGGTACCGCGGCGACCGCGGCAACGCGGATCACCATCCGCGCGGCGGTCCGGGATCTGGTCGGGAAACTCGGACAGGACGGTGCTCGTGCCGCCGCCGCCCGGCTCGGGAAAATGATCCTCTCCCGGGGCGTCACCCTCGGTGCGATACAAGGCGGATTGATTCCGCTCGGGGCCGAAGCCGCACAGATGGTCCAGGGCAACCGGCGATGGAGCGATTTCGACTGGCGTGAAATCGGGTTGGGTGTGCTCGCCGGTGGCGCGGCCGGGCTGGCCGGCGAGGTCCTCGGTGGCCGGACGATATCGGGAATGAACCGGCTGCTCTCGAATGCCGAAGGTCGTAATTTCGTGCGGTCGCCGTTTCTGGGTCGCGCGATCGTCCGGTTCAGCGGTGCGGCGGTGGGTGGCGGCGCCGGCGCCGTGGCCGGCGTACTGGCCGTCGTGCCCTTCACCGGCGCACCGAATTTCAGTTGGAAAAATGTGCTGCCCGGAATCGTGGGCGGTGTGATCGGCACGATGCCGCATGCGATGCGGGTGCACGGGCCGACCGGGCCCCTGTCGCCCGGAGAGATATCGGGGCCGCATGTCGGCGATCCGCCCGGCGGGGGGAACAATTCGGTGCGGAGCGAATTCGGCGACCCGCACGATCCGCCGCCGAACTCCGGTCCGCCGCCGACCGCATCCGAAGGCGGTCGGGTCGTGCGGGACGGCGAACCTGTTGTGCAAGAGAGTGAGCCGGTCGCAGGCGACGGTAAACCCATTGTGCAGGAACGGGATACCGTCACACGCGAAGACGGAACGGTTGTTCGCGAGGGTGAGCCCGGCGTGCGGGAGGGTGAGCCGGTTGTGCGGGAGGGTGAGCCGGTTGTGCGGGAGGGTGAGCCGGTTGTGCGGGAGGGTGAGCCCGTTGTGCGGGAGGGCGAACCCGTTGTGCGGGAGGGCGAACCCGTTGTGCGAGAAGGTGAACCCGTTGTGCGGGAGGGTGAGCCGGTTGTGCGGGAGGGTGAACCCGTTGTGCGGGAGGGTGAGCCGGTTGTGCGGGAGGGTGAACCCGTTGTGCGGGAAGGTGAGCCGGTTGTGCGGGAGGGCGAACCCGTTGTGCGGGAGGGTGAGCCGGTTGTGCGGGAGGGTGAACCCGTTGTGCGGGAGGGTGAGCCGGTTGTGCGGGAAGGTGAGCCCGTTGTGCGGGAGAGTGAACCGGTTGTGCGGGAGGGTGAACCCGTTGTGCGAGAAGGTGAACCGCTCGTATCCGAAGGTACGCCCGTCCCTCGGGATGGCGGCGAAAGTGGGCCCGTCGTCGGTGCGGATCGGGCACCTGTCGGCGAGAGCGGGCCTCGTGGTCGTGTCGGTGAGGTGACGCTGCCGGGGGCGGTCGCGGAAGGGACGTTCGTCGGGCGGGTGAGCGCCGAAGGTGTGCCCGACAGCCGCGCCGGTGTGGTCAGCGCGCCTGCCGAGCGCGCCGGTGAGGTGCCGCCGCGGGTCGACCGGTCCGGTGCCGAGGAGGTACCGGCGGAGCGGATTCCCCCTGCGGAGACCGAGGCCGAGCAGACCAGGGATCTGGGGGTGCTCCGGGGAGTTCGGGAAGGGGAACTCCAAGTCGAGGGTAATTGGCACGAGCGCGAACTGATGCCGCCGCTCGACGACACCCGAGCGGTCTATCTGAAGGACGATTTCATCAGGTTGTGGGAGAACAAGATCGGCCGATCGCTGAACGGTATCGAAATCACGACGCTCGAGCGCGGCTGCATCGGTGTGAGCATGTTGCACCTGGGCCGGGATCAGGCCAGCCCGCCGATGAATCTGGCCTTCAGTGATCCGGCGACGCACTTCGATATCTACCGATCAGAGAAGGCTCTCGGTTCGCTGGATCGGGCGAACGCCGGAGTGAACAACTTCACGCGCTGGCTCGAGACGGCGAGAACCGAACTGGAGAACGCGCGGAATGCTCCCGGAGCGACGAGAGGATCTCCGGAGGTCCGGCAGGCCCAGGAGCGGGTGGACTATTACGAGAAGGAACTGGCGAGATACCGCAAGGAGGCCCGTGACCTGGTTCTGAAAATATCGGAAGACGATCGGACGGCCCTGGCCGACGAGCGTCTGGCGGCCAAACTGGAACACGGTACGAGAACCAAGGAACTGGTGCTGGACTACAAGCACAGATTCGAGGAGATCCTGGCCCGGCAGCCCGCCACCAGGGAGGATTTCCTCGCCGCCGTCCGGGCGGATCCGGTGCTCGGCCGCCTGAGCGGAGTCGATCAGTATCTGCCCGGCGGCAGTCCCTCGGAATGGGATGTGGTCATGTTCGCCAAGCACTTCTACTCCGGCCAGGATTATCTCCGGGGCCCGAACGGAGAGTACTACCGCGACAACGACGGAAATTGGCAGACGGTCGCCACCGACCCGAATCCCGCTGCGTTCACACCGAATTCGGAGACCGGTCAGGTCGACATGTCGAGAGATCTCTTCCAGCCGAAGGGCTGGGGCATCTGCAATTTCGACTACGGGTTGTATCTGGAGGAGAGCGACAGCTGGCTCAGCGGCAACCATATGGAGTACAAGGATCCGCAGCAGCGAGCATCCGACCCGATGCGCGTGATCCATCAGGTGGACAGCCGCTTCCACAGCTACGGCCAGAGCTACGACAGTGCGGTGATCGGGCTGGCGTTCCGCCGCATCATGTGATCCGGTCGTCGCCTCAGCTCGCCAGGCAGCCCGGCCCGAGCAGTGCCTTCAGGTCGCCCATCAATGCCGACGACGGGGAGACCCGGAGGCTGTCGGAAACCTTCAGCAGGGTGGTCTTCTCGCGGGAACCGATGTGGCGGATGTGGACGTCGGCGGTGCCGGGGTGGCTGGAGAGGACCCGTTTGAGGGCGCTGAGTTTGTCGGGGGTGCACAGGCGGGTGGGGATGATGACCGACAGGGGCTTCTCCACGCCGATGGCCGACAGGTCGGGGACGACCAGATCGTTGGCGATCAGGGAGATGCGGTCGTCGCGGGCGGAGACGCGGGCCTTCACCAGGACCACCGCGTCCTCGGTGACGTCCATACCGTAGACCGAGTACGACTGCGGGAAGAACAGCACCTCGATACCACCGGAGAGATCCTCCAATTGGGCCGAGGCCCAGGGCATTCCGTTCTTGTTGATGCGGCGGGTGACCGAGGCGAAGATGCCGCCGACGGTGACCTGGGTGCCGTCCTTGATATCGCCGCCGAGGATGGTCGGGATCTGGGTGTCGGACTGCGCGTTGAGAACATGGGCGACGCCGTCGAGCGGATGGCCGGAGACGTAGAGCCCCAGCATCTCCCGCTCCAGGGCGAGTTTGTGCTTGGTCTCCCACTCCTCGTCGGGGACCTTCACGTCGAAGACGCCGGCGACCGAGTCGTCGCCGTCGTCGAGGCCGCCGAACAGGTCGAACTGGCCGATCGCCTCGGCCTTCTTGGTGGCCATCACGGCGTCGATGGCGTCGGAGTGCACCAGCAGCAGGCCCTTGCGCGGATGGCCCAGTGAGTCGAAAGCGCCTGCCTTGATCAAGGATTCGGCGACCTTCTTGGTGCAGGCCACGGCGTCGATCTTGTTCAGGTAGTCGGAGAAGTCGGTGAACTTCGACTTGTCCTTGCGGGCGGCGATGATCGAGGCCACCACGTTGGCGCCGACGTTGCGGACCGCGCCCATGCCGAAGCGGATGTCGTTGCCGACCGAGGCGAAGTTGTGCTCGGACTCGTTGACGTCCGGCGGCAGCACCTGGATGCCCAGATGGCGGCAGTCGGCCAGATAGACCGCGGCCTTGTCCTTGTCGTCGCCGACGGAGGTCAGCAGGCCCGCCATGTATTCGGCCGGATAGTTGGCCTTCAGATACGCCGTCCAGAACGACACCAGGCCGTAGCCGGCGGCGTGCGATTTGTTGAACGCGTATCCGGCGAACGGGAGGATGGTGTCCCACAGCGCCTTGATCGCGGGCTTGGAGAAACCGTTCTCCAGCATGCCCTTCTCGAAGCCCTCGAATTCGGCCTCGAGTACCTCGGCCTTCTTCTTACCCATCGCGCGGCGCAGGATGTCGGCCCGGCCGAGCGAATATCCGGCGACCTTCTGCGCGATCTGCATGATCTGCTCCTGATACACGATCAGGCCGTAGGTGTCGCGCAGGATGTCCTTCAGCGGCTCTTCGAGCTCGGGGTGGATCGGCTTGACCTCTTGCCGGGCGTTCTTGCGGTCGGCGTAGTCGTTGTGGGCGTTCATGCCCATCGGGCCGGGACGGTACAGCGCGAGCACCGCGACGATGTCCTCGAAACCGGTGGGTTGCATGCGGCGCAGCAGATCTCGCATCGCGCCGCCGTCGAGCTGGAACACGCCCAGGGTGTCGCCGCGGGCCAGCAGTTCGTAGGTGGGCGGATCCTCCAGCGGCAGTGTGTCCAGGTCCAGGTCGATACCGCGGTTGGCCTTGATGTTCTCCAGGGCGTCACCGATGACGGTGAGGTTGCGCAGGCCCAGGAAGTCCATCTTCAACAGGCCGATGGCCTCGCAGGAGGGATAGTCCCAGCCGGTGATGATCGCGCCGTCCTGCGGCCGCTTCCAGACCGGGATCGCGTCCATCAGCGGCTCGGAGGACATGATGACCGCGCAGGCGTGCACGCCGGCGTTGCGGATCAGGCCCTCGAGGCCGCGAGCGGTCTCGTAGATCTTGGCGACGTCCGGGTTGGTGTTGATGAGCTCCCGGACCTCGGCGGCCTCCTTGAACCGCTCGTGCTCGGGATCCATGATGCCCGACAGCGGAATGTCCTTGGCCATGATCGGCGGCGGCAGCGCCTTCGAGATCTGGTCGGCGATCGCGAAACCCGGCTGGCCGAACTGCACACGGGCCGAATCCTTCAGCGCCGCTTTGGTTTTAATCGTACCGAAGGTGATCACCTGGGCGACCCGGTCGCTGCCCCACTTGTCGGTGGCGTAGCGCACCATCTCACCGCGGCGGCGATCGTCGAAGTCGATATCGATATCGGGCATCGACACGCGCTCGGGGTTGAGGAACCGCTCGAACAGCAGGCCGTGCGGGATCGGGTCGATATTGGTGATACCCATCGCGTAGGCGACCAGCGAACCGGCCGCCGAACCGCGGCCCGGTCCGACGCTGATGCCGACCTCGCGGGCGTGGCTGATCAGGTCGCCGACGACGAGGAAGTACGCGGGGAAGCCCATCTCGATGATGACGCTGAGCTCGTAGTCGGCGCGGTCGAGATATTCCTGCGGCGGGCCGGCGGGGAAGCGGCGGTCGAGGCCGCGCAGCACCTCGCGGCGCAGCCAGGACGACTGCGTCTCGCCCTCGGGGACCGGGAAGATCGGCATCCGGTCGCGGTGCGCCCAGACGTCGTCGTAGGGCTGCACCCGCTCGCCGATGTGGACGGTGTTGTCGCAGGCGCCGGGCACCTCGTCGTCCCAGATCGCGCGCATGTCGTCGGCGGATTTCAGGAAGTAGCCGGAGCCGTCGAACTTGAACCGGGCCGGATCCGACAGCGTCTTGCCGGTCTGCACGCACAGCAGCGCTTCGTGGTTGGCCGAATCCGATTCGAACACGTAGTGGCAGTCGTTGGTGGCCAGCGGCGGGATGTCGAGCTTGCGGCCGACCTCGATCAGGCCCTCGCGCACCCGCCGCTCGATGGACAGGCCGTGGTCCATCACCTCGAGGAAGAAGTTCTCCTTGCCGAAGATCTCCTGCCACTTGGCCGCCGCCTCCAGCGCCTCGCGCTCGTGGCCGAGCCGCAGCCGGGTCTGCACCTCGCCGGAGGGGCAGCCGGTGGTGGCGATGATGCCCTCGGCGTGCGCGGCGATGATGTCGGCGTCCATGCGGGCCCACTTGCCGAGCTGGCCCTCGATGGAGGCCAGCGACGACAGCTTGAACAGATTGCGCAGGCCGGTCGCGTTCTCGGCGACCATGGTCATGTGGGTGTAGGCGCCGGAACCGGAGATATCGTCGCTCTTCTGGCTCGGGTCGCCCCACCGCACGCGCTTGGAGTCGAACCGGGAGCCGGGCGCGATGTACGCCTCGATGCCGACGATCGGCTTGACGCCGTACTTCTTGGCGGTGTTGTAGAACTCCGAAGCGCCGTACATGTTTCCGTGGTCGGACATGCCGACCGCGGACATCCCCAGCCGCTGCGCCTCCTTGAACAGGGGCGTGATCTTCGCCGCGCCGTCGAGCATCGAGTACTCGGTGTGGTTGTGCAGGTGAACGAAAGATTTCGGCGAGGCTGACACGACAGGAGAGTATGCCTCACCCCCGACAGGTTTCGGAGCCCCGGGCGGATCGTCCCAGGACCCCGGCGCGTCGCGTGGCGAAGGTCACGGCGGGGGTCCGTGCGGTTTGCCGGTGGGTCGCCGATCCGGGCATCGGCGCCGCGGTGGGACGGGGTCGTGGACGGCATCGCGCTGCCGGCCGCGGCCGTGGCCGTCGCCCTCCGGTTGCCGGCCCTGCGCTACCACCGGCGGGTGCCGCGCGCCCGCGGTTCGCTGTCGCGCCGACCCCGCGGATGCGGGCCGATCGCCGACGGAACACCCGCGGCACTGCGATCATTCGAGTAGTTCGCTACGCAGGATTCGGGTGGCCCGCAGCGAGAGGATCGGGGCATGAAACGTTTGGTGGTGTGTTGTGACGGAACCTGGGGAACCGAGAGCAACCCCACGGTGACGAACATCGTGAAGATCGCCGAGGCGGTGCGGCTGGGTACCGCGAGCGGCACGGGAGAACATGTGGGGCAACGGGTCTTCTACACCGACGGTCCCGGATCCCGCGGCTACTCGGCCGACAAATGGCTCGGCGGCGCGTTCGGACTCGGGCTGGACGCGGCGCTGGCGACCATGTACTGGCAGATCGCCCTCAATTGGGAAGAGGGCGACGAGATCTTCGTCTTCGGGTTCAGCCGCGGCGCGTTCACCGCGCGCAGCCTGGTCGGCATGATCAACCGGCTGGGCCTGCTGTCCACGGACGCGATGATCGAGCAGGCCTACCCGGAGGCGCTGGCCATCTACCGGCAGCGCAAGGCGCATCCGGACGATCCGGATCCGCCGGAGTGGGCGGCCTTCCGCGAGCGGTACTGCTCGCATCCGGTGCCGATCAAATTCGTGGGAGTATTCGACACCGTGGGCGCGATGGGCGTGCCGGGTTTCACCTCGCGCCGGTACCGGTTCCACGATCTGCGGCTGCCGCCGATCGTGCACTGCGCGCGGCAGGCGCTGGCCATCGATGAGCGGCGGCGGGTCTACGAACCGTGCCTGTGGGAGATCACCGACGAGGAAGGGGTGCGGCGGCAGCGCCACGACCGGGTGAAGCAGGTGTGGTTCACCGGCTCGCACGGCGATGTCGGCGGCGGCAACAGCGACTGCCGGCTGGCGGACATCACGCTGCGCTGGATGGTCCGTGAGGCGCGGGTCCAGGGGCTGGAATTCGATCCGGACCGGCTCGCCCGGCTGTGCGGCCCGGTGCGCGATGAGCCGGCCGGGCCGGGGACGGCGTCCGGCGGTGGCGGGGATCGCGCGGACGCCGAATCCGGGCCGCTGTTGCCGAACAAGACGCTCACCGTCGGCTACCGGATCCTGAATACCCTCGGCTGGCTGGTGAATTCGGGTAATCCGCGGTTCTACGCCGATATGTGGCGGCGGCTGGACGCACGCGGCGACCGGAAGATCTACCTGTCCTCCAGCGTGACCCCCACACCGGCCTATCACCCGCCGAATCTCCGCCGGTGGGAACAGGATCCGGGGACACCCCCGCCGGTCGAGCCGGTGCCGGGACCGGAGGAGTTCCGCCGGCCCGTGGTCGATCCCCCGGGACTGCCTGCCCCGTCGCGCGCCTGATCGTTCGCGGCGGAAAAGCTGTGCCGCTGGGCAGGACAGCGCTCGGCGGCAAGATAGCCGGGTGCGGTCCGGCGCCGGCTGCCACGTGGTGGCCGGCCGGACCGGTGTGAGGTGGCGTGCCGATTGCTGTGCGGCTCAGCGGGTCCCGGTCTCGGGTTCAGCGGACCAGCAGGGCGACCGGTAGCCGGGCGAACAGTTTCTCCATCCGGGCCGCGCTCTGGAAGGTGTGGCCGGTGAGGCGGTCGGTCCAGGTGGCGCCGTTGGGGAGGTCCATGGTGGTGTCGCCCCAGCCGGAGTCGGCCAGGCCGACGCTGTGCCGGGTGGCGGCGATGATCACCTGCGGTGGTTCGCCGGCGGGGCCGCGGCCGTAGGCGATCAGGTGCGAGGCGTGGTCGCCGCGTCCGAACATCGGGGTGTAGCCGCCGCCGACGAAACAGTCGGGGCGCTCGCGCCGCAACCACAGCGCGTACGCCACGATCCACATCTTCGCCGCGCCGGACGAGTCCACTTCCGGTGTGCTGGTGAGTGATTGGAGCATCGCCAGGCGCCGCCCGAAATCCACCGGACGGCGGTTGTCCGGATCGACGAGCGAGTCCTCCCACAGTTCGGTGCCCTGGTACACGTCCGGGATGCCGGGCCCGCACAGCTGCAACAGTTTCTGGCTGAGCCCGTCGGACCACGCGTAGGGGGCCGATTGCAGGACGAGCGTGCCGAGTTCGGCGCCGACCGGTCCGTCGATCACCGCGTCCAGCCAGTGGTGCAGCGCCGACTCGAATTCGGGATCCGGCTCCTCCCAGGAGGATCGGGTGCCTGCCTCGCGAACGGCCTTCTCCGCGAACCGATGCAGCCGTTCGCGCAGGCCGGGAACGTCGGCGGCCGCGCGGCCGTCGGCGGGCCAGATCCCGAACATGTTCTGCAACAGGAACAGTGCGCTCGCCTGGTCCGGCGGTGGGCACCGCTCCAGCCAGCCCTCGACCTCCTGCGCCCAGATGTCGGCCACCTGGGACAGCACCCCGATCCGGGCGCGGACGTCCTCACCGCGCTTGGTGTCGTGGGTGGACAGGGCGGTCATGGTGGCCGGCCAGCGTTGCGCCCGTGCGGCATTGGCGAGATGGTAGTCCAGCAGCGAGCGGCCGAACCGGTCCGGATTGCCGCCGATCTCCTGCAGCGACACCAGCCGGGCGGCCTGGTAGAACATGGTGTCCTCCACGGCCTTCGCCGCCACCGCGCCGCACACCTGGTGGAATCGCCGGGCCGCCTCGCCACCGGAGGCCAGCGCCGTCACCAGGATCGACAGCGGCACGGTGAGTTCGCTGCTGCGCTTGGCCACCTCGGCGACCACCGCGCCGATCACCCCGGCCAGCGGGGTGTAGTCGGTGCGCGCCACCGGGATGAACGACAGCACCTCGATGGTGGCGTTGGTCAGCGCCAGATCGCTGATCGGCGCGGTGTCGGACTGGGCGCCGTCGCGTTTGACCGCCGCCACCAGCCGCCGCACCTCGGGTACCAGCAGCTTCTCCGCGACCGCGCGTTTGATCCGATGTTCGGTGTCGCGGAACCAGTCCCGGTCGCTGCCGTGCCCGAGGAAGTGCTTGGACAGTTCGGTGAGCGGCGCCTCGCCGGCCGGATCCAGCATGACGCCGCCGAGTTCGTCGAGGGCGTCGTAACCGGTGGTGCCGTCGATGGGCAGGGTGGCGTCCAGCGGTTCGCGATTGGACAGCGCCTTCTCCACCAGCAGCAGCCGGTGCGGGCCGATCAACCGGCGCAGCCGTGCGAGATAGCCCGCGGGATCGGACAATCCGTCCGGATGGTCCACCCGCACGCCGTCGATCAGGTCGTGTTCGCACCAGGCGGCCAGCTCGCGGTGCGTGATGTCGAAGACGGCCGGATCCTCCTGCCGCAGCGCGGCCAGCCCCGACACCGCGAAATAGCGCCGGTACGTGCACACTCCGGCCTTCCAGCTGACCAGCCGGTAGTGCTGCCGGTCGTGGATGCGCAGCGCGTTCTCGCCGTCGGTGCCGGGAGTGATCGGGAAGCGCAGATCGTGCAGGGCCAGCATGGGTTCCGCGCCGCTGCGGTCGACGGTGAGGGCGGCCGGATCGTTGTCGTTCTGCAGCACCGGCAGCGCGAGCCGGCCGCCGGCGCCGTTGCCGGTGCTCCAGTCGATGTCGAAGAAGTGCGCGTAGGCGGACTGTTTGCCGTTGCGCAGCACATCCCACCACCACGGGTTGTGCCGCGCGTCACCGACGCCGACGTGATTGGGCACCAGATCGACGATCAGGCCCATGCCGCGACCGCGCACCTCGTCGGACAGCGCCTTCAGGCCCGGCGGCCCGCCGAGCGCGGCCGAGACGGTGGTGGGGTCGGTGACGTCGTATCCGTGCGTGGAGCCCGGCATCGCCGTCATGATCGGCGACAGGTACAGATGCGAGACACCCAGTTGCTGCAGATATTCCGCGACCGAACGGGCATCGGCCAGCGTCAGCGCGTCCGGTCGCAGTTGCAGCCGGTAGGTGCTGCGCACGGTGGTTCCACGAGCCGGCGCTGCGGGGCGCGGCGTGCGGTCCTGTCGGGTCGGAGTGTCTGTCATCTCGGTGTCGATCATGCGGTACGGCGGAGAACGAGCAGGCAGCGAGCGGGCACCCCGACCGTGACCGCGGCGGCGTAGTCCGCCGGAGCGTGCCCGGTGGCGGCCGAACAGTCCAGCGCGACCGACCATTGCAGGCCGAACGCGGTGCCGGGCAGGGTGACGTCGATGGCCTCGTCATGGGCATTGAAGCACAACAGGAACGAGTCGTCGCTGACCCGCTCCCCGCGCGGGCCCGGTTCGGCGATGGCGTCGCCGTTGAGGAATACCACCAGCGAGCGGCCGAAACCGGAATCCCAGTCGGCGTCGGTCATCTCCGTGCCCGCCGGGGTGAGCCAGGCGATGTCGCCGGGGTGCCGGTGCCCGGCGGTGGGCCGGCCGTCGAAGAAGCGGCGGCGGCGGAACACCGGATGGTCGGCGCGCAGCGCGAGTGCGGTGCGGGTGAAGTCGACCAGGTCCGAATTCTTCTGCGCCAGTGTCCAATCCATCCAGGACAGCGGGGAGTCCTGGCAGTAGGTGTTGTTGTTGCCGTGCTGGGTGCGGCCCATCTCGTCGCCGTGCAGCAGCATCGGGGTGCCCTGGGACAGCGCCAGGGTCGCGATCATGTTGCGGCTCTGCCGGTCTCGCAGCGCCAGCACCGCAGGATCGTCGGTGGGGCCCTCCACGCCGCAGTTCCAGGACCGGTTGTGGCCCTCCCCGTCCCGGTTGTCCTCGCCGTTGGCCTCGTTGTGTTTCTCGTTGTAGGACACCAGGTCCCGCAGCGTGAAGCCGTCGTGTGCGGTGACGAAGTTGATACTGGCCCAGGGTCGGCGGCCGGTCGCCTCGTAGAGATCCGAGGAGCCGGTGAGCCGATAGGCGAACTCGCCCAGGGTGGCCGGTTCGCCACGCCAGTAGTCGCGGACGGTGTCGCGGTACTTGCCGTTCCACTCCGTCCACAGCACCGGGAAGTTGCCGACCTGATAACCGCCCTCACCCACGTCCCAGGGCTCGGCGATGAGCTTCACCTGACTCACCACCGGATCCTGTTGCACCAGGTCGAAGAAGGCGGAAAGCCGGTCCACATCGTGCAATTCGCGGGCCAGGGTCGAGGCCAGATCGAACCGGAAACCGTCGACGTGCATCTGGGTGATCCAGTACCGCAACGAGTCCATGATCAGCTGCAGGGTGTGCGGGTGCCGCACGTTGAGGCTGTTGCCGGTGCCGGTGTAGTCGACGTACCGGGCCGGATCCTCCTCCGCCAGACGGTAGTACGCGGCGTTGTCGATGCCGCGCAGCGACAGCGTCGGGCCGCCGTCGCCGCCCTCACCGGTGTGGTTGTAGACGACGTCGAGGATCACCTCGATACCGGCGGCGTGCAGCGCGCGGACCATCGCCTTGAATTCGGTGACCGCGGCGCCGGCGCGCTGGTCGGCGGCGTATTCGTGGTGCGGGGCAAGGTATCCCACGCTGTTGTAGCCCCAGTACTGCCGCAGGCCCTGGTCCACCAGCATCTTGTCGTGCACGAAGGTGTGCACCGGCATCAGCTCGATCGCGGTGACGCCCAGCGAGTTCAGATGATCGATGATCGCCGGGTGGGCGATGCCGGCGTAGGTGCCGCGCAGTTCCGGGGGCACCGCCGGATGGGTCATCGTCATGCCCTTCACGTGGGCTTCGTAGATGACCGTCTCGGCGTAGGGACGTCTCGGCGGATGATCGTGGGCCCAGTCGAAGAACGGATTGATCACCACGCCGGTCATGGTGTGCCCCAGCGAATCCGCGCCGGGGGTGTACAGCGCGGGATGGTTGTCGATCCGGCCCGTGAACGCCTTGCCGTACGGGTCGAGCAGGAGTTTGGCCGGATCGCAACGCAATCCGCGATCGGGATCGTGCGGCCCGTGCATCCGGAATCCGTAGCGCTGGCCGGGGGCGATGGTGGGCACGTAGGCGTGCCACACGTAGCCGTCGACTTCCTCGAGGGGTATCCGGGACTCGGCGCCGAGGCGGTCGATCAGGCACAGCTCCACCCGCTCGGCCACTTCGGAGAACACCGAGAAGTTGGTGCCGGCTCCGTCGTAGGTCGCGCCCAGCGGATAGGCGGCGCCCGGCCAGACGCCCAGCGGCGTCGCGGCACCGGGGGGTTCGGGCAGGACCATACTTCGACCCTAACCGCCCGCCCGGGAACCGCGAGACGGGTGGGGCGGGAGTGCCGCCGATCGCCGGATTCGCCGTATTCCCGGTGTCGAAGCGAAATGGCAGGTCGTGGCGATTTCGGTGCGGAAACGCGACATCGATCACAACGCTACCCGGCGGTGACCGGCCGGAAATTCGTCCGCTCGAGGTCGAGCCGCCAGGTCTGGCCGACCAGATCCTTGCCGAAGCTGTGGTGCGGGGCCGACTCGACGAGTTCGAATCCGGCGCGCTGATAGATCCGGCGCGCGGCGGTGAGGACGTCATTGGTCCAGAGCACGACGCTGCGGTAGCCGGCGTCCGCGGCGAACCGCAGGCACGCCCCGATCAGCGCCGAGCCGACACCGAGGCCGCGCGCCGACGGTTCGACCAGCAGCAGCCGCAGCCGGGCGGTCGTGTCGTCCTCGCGCACGCAGTACACCGCGCCGACCGGCGCGCCGTCGTATTCGGCGATCCAGGCGCGCTCGCGTCCCGGCGCGCGGGTGCCGAGGTATTCGGCGACGATCCGGGCGACGAGCGTCTCGTAGCTGTCGTCCCAGCCGTATTCGGCGGCGTAGAGCGCGGCGTTGCGGGCGATCACCCAGCCGTGGTCGCCGGGGCGGGGTTCGCGCAGGATCGGTTCGCCGCCGCGGCGATCGAGGATGGATCCGACGGTCCGCATCGCCTCGACCAGCCGGGCCCGGTCGGCGGGGGAGTGCCCGGCCAGCAGTGCGGCCACGTCGCGGCTGGAGCGCTCGTTCAGATCGGCGAAGGCGGCGGCGCCGGCGTCGGTGAGCCGGACCGCCTGGCGGCGGCCGTCGCGTTCGGAACGCCGGCGGGTGACCAGGCCCAGTTCCTCGAAGCGGGCCAGGATGCGGCTGAGGTAGCCGGGATCCAGGCCCAGATCGTGGCGGAGGGTGGCGGTGTCGATGGGGCTCGGGGTCGTGGCGTCGGCGGGGCCGGTCGTCGCGGCCCGGGCGGGCGGGTTGGTGGGGCCGGCGTGGGCCAGTTCGAAGAGGACCCGGGCCTCGGTGAGGGAGTAGTCGGTCTCGACCAGATGTTCGTGCAGGACGCCGATGAGCCGGGTGTAGCGGCGGTTGAACTCGCGGACGGTCGCGATATCGGTGGCGTCGACGGTGTGGTCGGTGACGGTGTTCATGCGGGACCCCGGGTGCTCGTGCGCGGCGTGCGGGGGCGACGCCGTCGCGGGCGAATTCGTTGACTCCGTCAAAGATTAACAGCCGTGCCGTGACCGGGCGGGGTCTTGCCCGTCCCTCCGTGGTGCGTGGCCGCCTGGTAACTTGAACGCTGTTCAAGCCACCCGCGCGAAGGACTTTCCGTGCCCCTGACCTCCGACGACATCACCGCCCTCGACGCCGCCCACGTGTGGCATCCCTACGGCGGATTCCCCGCGAGCACCGAGCCGCTGATCGTGGCGTCCGCGTCCGGCACCCGGCTCACCCTCGCCGACGGCCGCGAACTCGTCGACGGCATGAGCTCGTGGTGGGCGGCCGTGCACGGGTACCGGCATCCGGTGCTGGACGCGGCGCTGGTGGCCCAGTCACAGCGGATGAGCCACGTCATGTTCGGCGGCCTCACCCACGAACCGGCGGTGCGGCTGTCGCAACTGCTGGTCCGGCTGACGCCCGCGGGGCTGGACAAGGTGTTCCTCTGCGACTCCGGCTCGGTGTCGGTGGAGGTGGCGGTCAAGATGTGCCTGCAGTATTGGCGAGCGCTCGGCCGGCCCGAGAAGCGGCGGCTGTTCACCTGGCGCGGCGGCTACCACGGCGACACCTTCACCCCGATGAGCGTCTGCGATCCGGAGGGCGGCATGCACGCGCTGTGGACCGACGTGCTGGCCGATCAGATCTTCGCCCCCGTACCGCCCGCCGAGTACCTGCCCGGCTACGTCGAGGAACTGGATCGGCTGCTGGCCGCGCATGCCGGCGAACTCGCCGCGGTGATCGTGGAACCGGTCGTACAGGGCGCCGGGGGTATGCGTTTCCACCACCCGCGCTACCTCGCCGACCTGCGCCGGTTGTGCGACGAGCACGGCGTGCTGCTGATCTTCGACGAGATCGCCACCGGATTCGGCCGCACCGGAACGTTCTTCGCCGCCGAACAGGGCGGGGTGCGGCCGGATGTGATGTGTGTCGGCAAGGCGCTCACCGGCGGATATCTGAGCCTGGCCGCGACCCTGTGCACGACGGAGATCGCCGAGGCGATCAGCGCCGCGCACGGCGGGCTGATGCACGGGCCCACCTTCATGGGCAATCCGCTGGCGTGCGCGGTCGCCGTCGCCTCCGTGGAACTGCTGCTGAGCCGGGACTGGGCCGCCGAGGTGGCGGGCATCGAGGCCGGGCTGCGCGCGGGATTGGCTGCGGCACAGGATGTTCCGGGTGTGATCGAGGTGCGCGTACACGGCGCGATCGGTGTCGTCGAACTCGACCGGCCCGTGGACATGCGCAAGGCCACCCACGCCGCGGTCGACGCCGGGGTCTGGCTGCGACCGTTCCGCAACCTCGTCTACACGATGCCGCCGTTCGTCTCGACCGCGGAGGATGTGGCGCGGATCGCGGCGGGCGTGGTCGCGGCGGCGGAGGCCTGAAAGCCGGGACGCCACCGACCGTGGCGGTCGGCATTGGTAGTGATCCGAGCCCGGCACCACTCGATGGTCTGCCGCTTTCTCGGCAGGGCCGCAGGCCTGTCGGATGTGGCGGGGGGTTGCTCCTGAACGGTGTTCAAGTATGCTCGCTACCTGTGACTGATCCGTTGAACTGGCTGGACGAGCGGGCCGAGGACCGGGTGCGGGCCGGGTTGCGCCGGGAGTTGCGGGCGCGTACGCCGCAGACCGGGCTGATCGACCTCGCCTCCAACGACTACCTCGGGTTGTCGAAGCATCCGGACGTGATCGCCGGGGCTGTCGAGGCCGTACGGACCTGGGGGACCGGGTCGACCGGTTCGC
Organism: Nocardia sp. BMG111209; assembly: GCF_000381925.1. Classification (NCBI taxonomy): domain Bacteria; kingdom Bacillati; phylum Actinomycetota; class Actinomycetes; order Mycobacteriales; family Nocardiaceae; genus Nocardia; species Nocardia sp. BMG111209. Next base: position 3,552,661 of record NZ_KB907307.1, on the reverse strand, counting down.
GTCTGGTCACCGGAACCACCACCGCGCACGAGCAGTTCGAGGCCGAGTTGGCGGAGTTCGTCGGCGCGGAGGCCGGGCTGGTGTTCGCGTCCGGGTACGCGGCCAATCTCGGTGCGGTAACCGCGCTGGCCGGGCGCGGCAGCCTGGTCGTCTCGGATGCCGCGAGCCACGCCTCGCTGGTGGACGCGTGCCGGTTGTCGCGGGCGCGGGTCGAGATCGCGCCGCATCGGGATGTCGCGGCGGTGGAGCGGTTGCTCGGTGCGCGCACCGAGGAGCGGGCGCTGGTACTCACCGATTCGGTGTTCAGCGCCGACGGCGATCTGGCGCCGCTGGCCGAACTGCATCGGGTGACCCGCGCGCACGGTGCGGTGCTGATCGTCGACGAGGCACATGGGCTGGGTGTGCGCGGGGGTGGCCGCGGGCTGGTGCACGAGGTGGGACTGGCCGGTGAGCCGGATCTCGTCGTCACCGCCACGCTGTCGAAAGCCCTTGCCGCCCAAGGTGGTGCGGTGCTGGCGACCGAACGGGTGCGCGCGCACCTGATCGACACCGCCCGCACCTTCATCTTCGATACCGGTCTGGCGCCGGCGGCGGTCGGGGCCGCCGGGGCGGCGCTGCGGCTGCTGCGCGAGGATCCGGCGCTCGGCAGCCGGGTGTTGGCGCGAGCCACCGAGATCGCGCGCATCGCCGGTGTGCCGCAACCGGATTCGGCTGTCGTATCGGTGGTGCTGGGGGAGCCGCAGGTCGCCTACGAGGCCGCCGTGGCATGCCGGGAGCGCGGCCTGAGCGTCGGCTGCTTCCGTCCCCCGACGGTTCCGGAGGGCACCTCGCGGCTGCGGATCACCGCCCGCGCCGACCTGACCGACGCCGAAATGGACGTCATCACAACGGTTCTCGCCGACGTGCTCGCCGATGCCCGTGAGGCGGTGGCGGCATGAGCCGGCCCGAGTCGATTGCGGTGCGGCACAACGAGGCTCGCTCTGCACGAGGAGGCGCAGCATGAGCACTTTGATCGTCACCGGTACCTCGACCGATGTCGGCAAGACCATTGTGACCGCCGCACTGGCCGCGACGGCTCTGGCGGCCGGACGCACGGTCGCGGTGTGCAAACCCGCTCAAACCGGCATCGCCCCTGGTGAACCCGGTGATCTGGCCGAGGTTCGGCGGCTGTCCGGCGTGACCCGGACCGTCGAACCGGCCCGGTATCCCGACCCGCTCGCACCAGACACCGCGGCCCGCCGCGCCGGGCAGCCGCTGCTGACCCTCGGTGAGACGGTGTCCGCGATCGACGGACTCGCCGACGCCGACCTCACCCTGGTGGAAGGTGCGGGTGGCCTGCTGGTTCGGCTCGGTGAGTTCACGCTGCTCGAATTGGCCGCGAAGCTCGACGCGCCGGTCCTGGTTGTCGCCGCCGCCGGATTGGGCACGCTCAACCACAGTGAGCTCACGGTTCGCGCGCTCAGCGCCGCGGGCCTGCGCTGCGCGGGCCTGGTGATCGGATCCTGGCCCGCCACACCCGATCTCGCCGCCGAATGTAACCGCACAGACCTGCCTGCCGTGACCGGCGTCGACCTGGTCGGCGAGGTGCCCGAGGGCGCCGGCCGCTGGGATCCGGCCCGATTCGCCGCCACCGCTCCGACCTGGTTCCGAACCGATTGGGCCGCAGCGTATCTGGGCTGAGTGTTGTGATGGGTTGGGAATGCCGGTCGCCGTGAAGTCCGGAAGGCCGGTGGTCATGAACCTCGCCGCTGCCGGACCCCGAGGGCGCTGCCGGGTTTCCACGCCGCTGCTGGGTGTCGGCGACCCCGCGGGGCTTCCGTGGTGGTGCCGAGCCTCGCTGTGATGCCGGGCTGAGGGGCGCTGCCGGGCTCCACGCCGCTGCTGGGCGTCGGCGCGCTGCCAGGTGCCGGGCCTCGCTGTGATGCCGGGCTGAGGGGGCTGTCGGATTTTGGTGCCGCTACCGGGCTTCCGCGCCGCTGCCGGGTTTCGGCGGTCCTGCCAGGCTTCCGCGGCGCTGCTGAGTTTCCGCACCCTTGCTGCACTCCGGGGGCTGCCGGACTTCAGCGCCGGTGCCGAAGCAGGGGAGCCAGTGTCGAGCTTCCGTGGTGCTTCTGGACTCTGGGGCGGAGGCTGCTGCCGGTCTCGGCGCCGGTGCCGAGCTGTGGTGCCACTGCCGAGCTTCCGCGCTGCTGGACTCCGGTGAGGCTGCCGGACTTCTGCGCCGGTGCCGGGCTTTGGTGCCGCTGCGGAGCTTTCGCTGTGCTGCCGGTACCGCTTCGGTGCGCTTGCTGGGGTTCGGGGGCGCGCCGGTTTTCTGAGGCATCAATGGTGTACCGGTGTGATTCGCGCACTCGTGCCACCCATGCCGGAACGCGGCAGTGGCATCCGCGTGGCGAATCTCTCATCGCAGTGCCGATGCGTATCGAACTCGTCACCTGCCCACGGCATCCGGTGCGGACTCGTCCCGGTCGCGGTAGTGGCCCCGGCGGCGTACCGGTGTGCGTGGTTCGTTGCCGGTCGGGGCGAACGATGCCGGTGGGGGCGGAAGGGCGATAGTCCGGTGCGGGACGGTCGCAGTGCCGGGAGGTCGGTTCGTGGCGGGTGGTCAGGGTACCGGAACTGGCCGTGGTGACCGTGAGAATCGCCGGGTGGTGGGTGGGGACGTCCTACCCTGGATGGGGTGCTTTCCGACCAGTGGCCACCTACCAGCGTCGCGGATTACGACGATGCGCGGCGGCGGGCCCGGCTGGCCGAGACCCGGCTCGGGCACGGGTGGGTCCGGTGGGGGCGTACACGCCGGGTGTTGTTGCGCGCGTTGCTGATTCCGTTGCTGCTGGGATTCGTCTGTGCGCAGTACAGTGCGGGGGACGTTGCTCCGGAACGGGCCCGGCTGGCTCGCACCGAACCGGCGGTGCTGCCGGTCACGCCGGCGGCGAATCCGCAGGTCCGCAATACCGCGGTCTTCGATCTGGTCGGGCTCGGCGCGCTGGAGTCCGGTGGTACGGCGCGTGCGTTGCCTACGTTGGCTCAGCTGGGGTCGGTGTGGGCGGTGCGGTACGACAACACCGGTATCGACACGAAGGTGATCGGGGATCTGATCGTCAAGGTCACCGATGCGGCGCACGTCGACAATGTGGTGCTGGTCGGGCACAGCATGGGCGGGGTGATCGCGCTGGAGATCGGGCGGCACCTGTACACCGGGAGTACGAAGCGGCTCAGTGCCGTCGTGCTGGACTGTACTCCGGTGAATCTCGACGCCGTCCGGCCCGAGAGTCGTAATCAGGGGGAGGAGTTGCTGCGCTGGATCGGGTGGGTTCCGGGGGCGCGGGAGAGTCGCGCGCTGCGGCTGCTGGCCGAGATGTATTCCCGGCGTGAGGATTACGTCGATTACACGACCGAGCCGCCGGGGATCAGGTCACCGCGGTTCGCGCGGACGCTGGCGGATGTGTTGTGGCAGAAGCTGTTCAATTCCGATGTCGCCAGCAACGGGCTGATCGAATCGCAGTTCGAGGCGATCGTGGCGGGCGGCGCGGTGGGTGATCTCGGTGCGCTGTCGCGGCGGGTCGACGACAAGCCCAGGCCCGCCATCGTTTTCATCCGGCCGCACAATCCCGACCGCGATCCGATCGTGGACGACGAATACACCCATCGGGTGCTGATCGATACCGTGGGCGGTCCCGGCGGCACCCTGCAGGTGGTGCTCACCCGTAGTACCGGGCACGCCAATCCGATTCAGCAACCGGGGGAGTACAACGCGGTGATCGAGCAGCAGATCGTGCCGTTCGTGCGGCTGGTGCAGAGCGAGGAGCTCGCGTTGCCGCAGCGCCGGTGACCCCCGGCCGGTTCAGCGCACCCGGGTGCCCAGCAGGTGGCGCACGCCGCCGAGGAACAGTTGCAGGCCGAAGTCGAAACGTTCGGTGGCGGTGGTGTTCTCGTACAGCGGCGACGATTCGTCGGGTAGCGCGCCGGCGGAGTCCATCTGCATCCGGGACTGTTCGTCCACCACCTCGCCGAGGACGTAGTACAACAGCGTGTAGGCGGCGAGGTCGGCCTCCTCGCGGGTCATTCCGGCGCGGATCAGGTTGCCGGCCATGCGTTCCCGGCCCTTGCTGGTGGTGAGGCGGGAGGCGTAGGTGGACGAGACCAGTTCGGCGCCGTCGCGATAGGCGAGCAGGCATTCGCGCAGCCGGTGTGCGAGCACGCCCAGTTGCGCGGTCCAGTCGCCGGATTCCAGCGGCCGTTCCATCGGCTCCAGGATGCGGTCGGCCACCGCGCCGAGCAGGGCCTGCTTGTTCGCGAAATGCCAGTACAGCGCGCCGGGCTGGACGTTCAGCGAGGTCGCCAGGCGGCGCATGGTGAGGTCGGCCAGGCCGTAGTGATCGAGAATGGCGACGGCCCCGTCGATCACGTCCGCGCGATGCAGTTGCACACTCGCCACTGCCACTCCTTGTCCCGGTTGACTCCACTTGGTTCCCTACCTTAACCTGAACGCCGTTCAACAATCCTGAACGCCGTTCAAGTTGCAGGCCCCCGGCCGGACGAAGGGATTCACGCGCATGACCCACGCACCCGTCAGGACCGCAGTCGACATCCTCGCCACCGCGCGCGAGCAGGTGCTCGAGCAGGGCGTCGGGCTCACCCGCGAGCAGACCCTCGAGGTGCTGCGGCTCGGTGACGACCGGCTGGAGGAGCTGCTCGCCCTCGCCCACGAGGTACGGATGAAGTGGTGCGGTCCCGAGGTCGAGGTCGAGGGCATCATCTCGCTGAAGACCGGCGGCTGCCCCGAGGACTGCCATTTCTGCTCGCAGTCCGGCCTGTTCCAGTCGCCGGTGCGCGCCGCGTGGCTGGACATCCCGAGCCTGGTCGAGGCCGCCAGGCAGACCGCGAAGACCGGCGCCACCGAATTCTGCATCGTCGCGGCCGTGCGCGGGCCCGACGAGCGGCTGATGGCACAGGTCGCCGCCGGGGTCGAGGCCATCCGCAACGAGGTCGACATCCAGGTCGCCTGCTCGCTGGGCATGCTGAACCAGGACCAGGTCGACCGGCTCGCCGCGATGGGCGTGCACCGCTACAACCACAACCTCGAGACCGCCAAGTCGCACTTCCCGAACGTGGTCACCACGCACAGCTGGGAGGAGCGCTGGGACACCCTGCGCATGGTCCGGGACGCCGGGATGGAGGTGTGCTGCGGTGGCATCCTCGGCATGGGGGAGACGCTGGAGCAGCGGGCCGAATTCGCCACGCAGCTGGCGGAATTGGAGCCCGACGAGGTGCCGCTGAACTTCCTCAACCCGCGGCCGGGCACGCCGTTCGGCGATCTGGAGGTGCTGCCCGCGTCGGAGGCGCTGAAGGCGGTGGCCGCGTTCCGGCTGGCCCTGCCGCGCACGATCCTGCGTTTCGCCGGCGGCCGCGAGATCACCCTCGGCGACCTCGGTGCGGAGCAGGGCATCCTCGGCGGCATCAACGCCGTCATCGTCGGCAACTACCTGACGACGCTGGGCCGGCCCGCCGAATCGGATATCGATCTGCTGGCGAATCTGAAGATGCCGATCAAGGCGCTCAACGAAACCCTGTGACGCCGACGCTGCCCGGGGGCATCCGGCCGTTCGGGTATTGTCGCAACCAGCCGGCACAGCTGTGCGAATCAGTGAGGTGGTCGTAGACATGGATGCGGATACGCTGCACGATGCCGACGTACCGGCGACGCGCTACAACCCGTACACGGGTGCGCCGGTGACGCCCGGAGCGTCCGATCCGTTACCCCCCGCCGCGGCCCTCGGCCTGGAACCGCCGCGCTACTGCGCGCAGTGCGCCCGGCGCATGGTGGTCCAGGTGAGCCCCGACGGCTGGTGGGCGAACTGCTCCCGGCACGGGCGGATCGACTCGAAGAGCCTGGAACGCTGATGGCCGGCCGCAGCGCCGCCGCGGGATCGAAGGTCCGGGACGAACTGCGGGTCGCCGTCCGGGTGGCCGTCGGGGTCGTCGCGTTCTCCGCGATCGCCGGAATCGCCTGGGGTCTGCTCGCGCCGACCGAGAAGGTGCTGGTCGTCGACCCGGCCCACGGCGTCGCGCTGACCGGCGAGAGCGTCCATCGGTTCGACGCCATGGCCGTATTCGTGGCGCTGGCCGCCGCGGTGGGCCTGCTGTCCGCGGTCGGGGCGTGGCGGCTGGCCCGGCGCAGCCGCGGCCCGTTGCTGGAGGCCGCCGTGCTGGTCGGCTCGCTGATCGGCACGGGCGTCATGGTGTGGGCCGGCGAGCAGGTCGCGCGCCTGCTGCATCCCCGGCCCGCGAACCCCATATTGCGCACGATCGTCGACGTGGCCCCCACCGTCGAGGGCGGCTCCGGGAAACTGTTCGGCATCACCTGGCCGTTGCTGCACGCGGGCCCGGCGCTGGTGGTGCAGCCGCTGATCGCCTCGCTCGCGGTGCTGATCCTCGCCGCGCTGAGCACCGCCGAGGATCTGCACACCGGACGCGGGGCCGGCCTGCCCGGCGAGCCGCCCTATCTCTCGGACATCAGCTACGGCCCCTACCGGGCGGCGACCGCCACGGGCACACGGCCGGTCGACAGCGCCGATCCGCGCTCGTAACGTCGACAACGGGCCCGGTCCCGTCGCGGCGAAGGCCCGGCCGTCGTGATCGACGAGGAGGTGATCGGCGTGGTGAGCGATGTCGAGAAGCGCTGGCACGATCCCGGGATGTTCCGCCGGGCGGCGCGCTACACGATCGGGGTCGTGGTGGTCGCGGCGCTGGTACTGGTCGTGATCCAGATCTGGGCGAGCAGGCGCGAGGCCTGTGCGGGTGCGTCGGTGACCTACTGCGACACCGCCTCCCGCGCGGCGATACTCGGCGGCCCCGGTCTCGTGCTGCTGCTCGGCACGGTGGGAGCGTTCGTCGCCACCTATCGGGTGTGGCGGGAGCACCGGACCTGGCCGATCTGGCAGGGGGCGGGCTGGTTCCTGCTGGTGCTCACCCTGGCCTATCTGGCCATCGGCAGCAGTGTCTTCTCCGATTGAGGCTTTCGAATACCTTCGGGTGCAACAGCTTTCGTGTACGAGGGTGATACCGGCCGCCGGTGTGTCGTAAGTCTCGGTCCCGGTGGCGGATTCGGGTCCGCCGCAGGTGTGCGCGGGCCGGGAACGGGTAGACCCGCACTGTGGTTCTCGGACTTACCGAGGCGATCCGCGGCTGCCTGTTCGATATGGACGGTGTGCTGACCCGGACCGCCGATGTGCACACAGCGGCATGGCAACAGATGTTCGACGAGTTTCTTCGCGATCGGTCGGCCAAGCAGGGCAACGACTTTCGCGCCTTCGATCCCGTGGCCGACTACAACGAGTACGTGGACGGGAAGCCGCGGCTGGACGGCGCACGCGCCTTCCTCCATTCTCGCGGGATCGACCTGCCCGACGGCGCCGCCGACGATCCACCCGGAACGTGGACGGTGCACGGCCTGAGCAATCGCAAGAACGATCTGGTGCTCGCGAAGTTGAAGCAGGACGGCGTGGCCGTCTACGACGGATCGCTGCGATACCTGCGCGCGGTGCGCGAGGCCGGGCTGAAATGCGCGGTGGTCTCCTCCAGCGAGCACACCCGGCAGGTGCTCGACGCGGCCGGCATCACGGGAATGTTCGACGCGCGGGTGGACGGCACGACCGCGGCGCACGATCATCTGCCCGGTAAGCCCGCCCCGGACATGTTTCTGGCGGGGGCCGCCGCGGTGCACCTTCCGGCCGCCGCCTGCGCGGTGTTCGAGGACGCGACCGCGGGGGTCGAGGCCGGGCATGCGGGCGGATTCGGGCTGGTCGTCGGCGTCGATCGGGTCGGGCACGCCGACCAGTTGCGCGCGCACGGCGCCGACGTGGTCGTGGCCGATCTCGCCGAACTGCTGGACCGCCGATGATCACGCACCCGGCGTTCGAGGTGCGCCCGTGGGCGGTGCACGAGACCGCGCTGGACCTGGACGCGCTGGCCCGCACCGAATCCCTGTTCGCGCTGTCCAACGGTCATATCGGGGTGCGCGGCAACCTGGACGAGGGTGAGCCGCACGGTATTCCGGGCACCTACCTGAATTCGGTGCACGAGTTGCGGCCGCTGCCGTACGCCGAGGCCGGGTACGGCTATCCGGAATCCGGCGAGACGATCGTCAACGTCACCAACGGCAAACTGATCCGCCTGCTCGTCGACGACGAGCCGCTGGACGTCCGATACGGCACCCTGCGCAGCCACGAGCGGACCCTCGACCTGCGCACCGGCACGCTGACCCGGCAACTGGAATGGTGTTCGCCGGCCGGTAACGCGGTGCGGGTGCGATCGGAGCGGCTGGTGTCGTTCACCCAGCGCGCGATCGTGGCGATCCGCTACGAGGTGGAAGCGCTGGACCGGACCGTCCGGCTGGTCGTGCAGTCGGAACTGGTCGCCAACGAATCGATACCCGGTGGCGGTGGCGATCCGCGCACCGCCGCGATCCTGGAATCGCCGCTGCTGGTCGAGGAGAACGCCTCCGCCCCGGACGGCGCGGTGCTGGTGCACGTGACCAAGGGCAGCCAATTGCGGGTGGGCGCCGGGATGCGGCACGAGGTGACCGGGCCCGGCGAGGTGCACCTGGAGACCGACGGCGCCGGCGACGTCGCCCGCGTCACCGTGACCGCCCGGATCGCCCCGGGTGAGCGCCTCACCCTGGTGAAGTACCTCGGCTACGGCTGGTCCGCGCGCCGATCCCGGCCCGCGGTGCACGATCAGGTGGTCGGCGCGCTCAGCGCGGCCGCCACCACCGGCTGGGACGGGCTGCTGCGCGAACAGCGGGAGTATCTCGACGAGTTCTGGTCCGGCGCCGACGTCGAGGTGGAGGGCGACGCCGAGGTGCAGCAGGCGGTGCGGTTCGCGCTGTTCCACGTGCTGCAGGCCGGTGCGCGCGGGGAATGCCGGCCGATCCCGGCGAAGGGCCTGACCGGTCCCGGTTACGACGGGCACACCTTCTGGGACACCGAGATGTTCGTGTTGCCCGTGCTCACCTACACCTCTCCGGCTGCGGCCGCCGACGTGCTGCGCTGGCGGCACCGCACCCTGCCGTCGGCGCAGCGGCGCGCCGCGCAACTCGGCCGCCGTGGCGCGGCGTTCCCGTGGCGCACCATCTCCGGGCAGGAATGCTCCGCGTACTGGCCGGCCGGCACCGCGGCCTTCCACATCAACGCCGATATCGCGCATGCGGTGGTGCGGTATCTGGAGGCCACCGGCGACCGGGAGTTCGAGCGGGAGACCGCGATTCCGCTGCTGGTCGCGACCGCGCGGCTGTGGCGCGATCTCGGCCACCACGACGTCCGGGGCCGGTTCCGCATCGACGGGGTGACCGGTCCGGACGAGTACAGCGCGGTGGCCGACAACAACGTGTACACGAATCTCCTTGCGCGGCAGAACCTGAACGCGGCGGCGGATCTGGCGGTACGGCATCCGGATCGTGCCCGGGATCTGGAGGTCGGTGTCGAGGAGGTGGCGCAGTGGCGGGATGCCGCTGCGGCCGTGTACATCCCGTTCGACGAGCGGCTCGGCGTGCATCCGGCGAACGAGGGTTTCACCGAGCACGCGGTATGGGATTTCGCGGCCACCACGGCCGCGGACTATCCACTGCTGCTGCACTATCCGTATTTCGAGCTGTATCGCAAACAGGTGGTCAAACAGGCGGATCTGGTACTGGCGATGCATGCCTGCCCGGACGCCTTCACCGCCGAACAGAAGGTCCGCAACTTCGCCTACTACGAGGCGCTGACCGTGCGGGACTCGTCCCTGTCCGCGTGCACCCAGGCCGTGCTCGCCGCCGAGGTGGGCCAGGTGGAACTGGCCTACGACTACCTCGGCGAGGCCGCGCTGATGGATCTGAACGACCTCGAGCACAACACCCGCGACGGCGTGCACATCGCCTCGCTGGCCGGGACCTGGGTGGCGCTGGTCTCCGGACTCGGCGGTATGCGGGTGCGCTCCGGGCAGCTGTCCTTCGCACCCCGGCTGCCGTCGGACCTCACCCGGCTGTGCCTGCGACTGCGCTTCCTGGACCGCCGGCTCGAGGTGGACATCCGGGCGGACGACGCCACCTACCGGCTGCTCGACGGGGAGGCGCTGACCGTCGTCCACCACGGTGCGACGCTACGGCTCGGGGCGGATCCGGTTTCGCGGCCGATCCCGCCGATTTCCGCCGGGCCGCGGCCGCAGCAGCCGCCAGGTCGCGAGCCTGCCCGTCGGGGGCCCGGCGACTGAGTCGCACGCACGCGACATCGGTTGCGCTGCCCCTTGGGCGTGCGCACGCCCCAACGTCTGCCGTTGAGTCGTTGAGGCGTGTGCACACGAAACGTCTGCCGCTGAGCTGTTGGGCGTGCGCACGCGAAAACGTCTGCCGCTGAGGCGTGTCCGGACCGGACGTCGATTTCCGGCTTTCACCAGGACGTTCGTGGCATGAGCGCGTCGCCTCCGGAACTCGTCCCGTCACGCTGGGTGGCGTCTGGGATGATTCGCCGGAAGGGTGGGGAGAACCTATGGATTCGGGTGGGGTGCGGCGGGGCCGGTTGCGGCCGTCGCCGAGAACGACTTTCTCGCAACGGTTCGCGGAGTTGTTCGCGGCGGCCGGGAATCCGACGCTGCGCCGGGTCGCGGCGGCGGCCGAGGCGCGGATGCGCGCGGCGCGCGCGGCGGGACAGAAATCGGGTGCTTCCGTTCAGCGGATCAGCGACTGGAAGTCGGGCCGGAATGTGCCCGCGCGGTTCGAGGTCTTTCTACCGGTGCTGCTGACCCTGGTGGACGAGGCGCGCAAATCGAACAGTCCGGTGCCGGTCGCGTTGCTGGATGTTCAGCAGTGGCAGCGGTTGTGGACCGCTTCCAACGAGTGGGATCCGAATTCCGATGCGGCGGATGTGGTCTGCCCGTATCTGGGCCTGGCTGCCTATCGTCCGGAGGACACCGAGGTCTTCTTCGGCCGGGGCAGGCCGACGGCGGAACTGGCGGATCTGGTGCGCCGGACCGTGGCCGGTGACGGTGGCATGGTGGTGCTGGTCGGCGCCTCGGGGGCCGGGAAGTCCTCGCTGTTGCAGGCGGGACTGGTTCCCGCGCTGCGGGATTCGGCGGACGGGTGGGCGGTGGCCACGCTGACCCCGGGCGCAGATCCGATGCACGCATTGTCGGCGGCGGTGGGAGTGCCGCTGTCGGCCGTCGGAAACGGTTCGGGCGAGCCGGGTTCGAGTGATGGTGCGACCGTCGGGTACGAGGCGGAGACGGAGCCGGAACCTTCCGGATCCGCACCGTCCGGCGTCGAGAACCACTCCGGCCCGGCATCGGTGGAGGTCGATGTAGCCACGGCCGCCGGGGTTTTCGATTCCGGCTGCACAGAAAACGGTGTGGCTTCGGCGCCATCCGTGTCGGCGGCGCTGTCCGCGTGGGGAGCGGGTCGGCGGCGGTTGCTCGTGGTCGATCAGCTCGAGGAGTTGTTCACGCTGTGCCGGGACGAGCGGCAGCGGGTCGAATTCCTCGGTGCGCTGGAACATCTCGCGATCCGGGGTGACGGCGAACCGGCCGCTGTCGTGCTCGCGGTGCGGGCCGACTTCTACGCGCGCTGTCTGGACGAACCCGCGCTCGAGGATGCGTTGAAGCATCGCAGTTATCTGCTCGGTCCGATGCGGCTGGACGAACTCGCGGAGGCGATCGGCCGGCCGGCCGAATCCGCCGGGTACAAGCTGGAATCCGGGCTCGAGGAGCTGGTGATCAGTGAGCTGTGCGGACTCGGTGGTGAGCGGCGCTCCTACGATCCGGGTGCGCTGCCGCTGGTTTCGCATGTCATGGAGGCGGTCTGGCAGCGGCGCGAAGGTTCCCGGCTCACCATCGAGGGATATCGGGCGGCCGGGGGCGTCCTGGGTTCGGTGGCGGCCACCGCCGAGAACGCCTGGAGCGAGTTGACGGATTTCCAGCAGGCCCTCGGTAAGCAGGTGCTGCTGGGGCTGGTCGCGGTCGGTGACGATTCTCGGGACACCCGGCGGCGGGTGTCGCGGGCGGATCTGTTGCGGCAGACCGTGGTTACCGCCGAAGCCGCGCTCGACGCGCTGGCCCGGACGCGCTTGATCACCCTGGACGCCGATACCGCGTACCTCACCCACGAGATCGTGCTCGATGCCTGGCCGCGGTTGCGGTCCTGGATCGACGAGGATCGGGTCGGTTATCTGGAACGGCAACGGTTGCAGGCCGATGCGACCGAATGGGTCGAGCGGCAACGGGATTCGTCGTTGCTGTATCGCGGGGCGCGGCTGGTGACGATGCGGGAGCACGCGCGCGGCACCGAATCGGGGCCGGTCGCCGCCGAATTCCTGCGCGCCGGCGAGTCGGCGCGTCGGCGTGCCGATCGCCGTGCCGCCGCCGGTGGTACCGCGCTCGTCCTGCTGACGGTCGTCGCGCTGATCCTGGCCGGGGTGGCATTCGTGCAGCGTCACGACGCCGCTCGCGATCGGGACGCCGCCGTCTTCAATTCCGTACTGGCGGAAGCGGATCGGCTGGAGGTCAGTGATCCGTCGCTGTCGGCGCAGCTGGCGCTGGTGGCGCAGGGGTTACGGCCGCACGATCCGGAGGTGCTCGCCCGGCTGATCAACACCGCGAACCTGCCGTTGGCGACGCCGCTGACCTGGAAGAACGACATGGTGACCGCGACCGCCTTCCGGCCGGACGGGCGGTTGCTGGCGACGGGATCCTTCGTGGTCCACCTGTGGGATGTCTCCGATCGCCGCGCTCCCCATGTCGTCGGCGGGGAACTGCCCGGCGGCGGGGTCGTGAACACCCTGGCGTTCAGCCCGAACGGGCAGATCCTCGCTGCGGCGGCCGCGGACAATGTGCTGCGGCTGTGGGACGTGCGGGATCCGGAACACGCTGTGCCCCTCGGTGATCCGTTGCGAATCGGCAATCCGACCGCAGTGGGCTTCGGGCCGGACGGCTCGACCCTGGCCGTCAGCAGCCCGGACGGCGGAATCACGTTCTGGGACATCACCGACCCGAGGCAACCGCGCTCGATCGGCACGCCGATCCGGGCGGCGGGCGAGTTCCGGGGCACCACCGGGGTGGCATTCTCGGCCGATCTGCATCGCGTGGTCGTCGTGGGCGATCGGGGAGTGACCCAGTTGTGGGATATCGCGGATCCACGACAGCCCGCGGTACCCGTCGGCAGCATCGACAGCACGGCGATGTCGGCGGCCCTGAGCCCCGACGGCCGGGTCGTGGCCCTCGCGACCACGAAGGCCGTCGAGATCTGGGACTACACGGGTGCCGACGTTGCGACCCATGCCGCCGCAAGCCTGTCCGATATCGGGGTCGCAGGTGGCACCGGGCTCGCCTTCCGGGACGACGGCCGCGTCCTGGCCTATCCGTCCAGCGGCAGCGGTGTCGCGCTGGTGGATCTGACCGAGTTGTCGCATCCGATCCCGATGGGCCGTCAGCCGGCCGGTCCGTACGGATATCCCACCGCGGTCACCTTCGCACCCGATCGGCACGCGATGGTGGTCGGCGGCCGGGACAGTGCATACCTGTGGTCGCTGCCGGATCCGATCGCCGTGGCGCGCACCTCCTGGCCGCGCGGTCCCCTGGTCGCGGTGGGCGGCCGGACGCTGCTGGTCGGCGACACGGATCGGGACCGATACCTCGAAGCCTGGCAGATGGACGATTCCCTCACCGCCCGGCGCCTCGGCAGACTCGATTTCGACCCGATGACCGGCGCACCGATCCAGTCCGTCGTGAGCCCGGACGGCCGGACGCTCGCCCTCAGCCCCTACGAGAAGAGATTGCGGCTGTACGACGTCTCCGAAACGTCCGGAATCGTGCCCCGGGCCGATGTGCCGCGCGACGAGAGCTACTCGAGCGTGGTGGTGTTCAGCCCGGACAGTGCCCGGCTGTTCGTGTCGGAGACGGAGAACGGCGTCGCACTCCTGCGGATCTGGGATGTGCGCGGCCGGACGCCGACCCTGCTCGCGGACCGGATACCGCTGCCGTTCCGCTACCTCATCGATCTGGCGGTCGCTCCCGACGGCAGGAGTCTGGCCATGGTGGGTGACGACGGCGCCGCCGAGCTCTGGTCGATCGCGGATCCGGCGCATCCGGTGCGATCGGCGTCACTGCAACCGAGCGGATCGGTGCTACTGATCCACCTCCGGTTCGGCCCCGGCGGCCGCACTCTGACCGCCACCGCGGACGATCAGACGCTGCGGGTGTGGGATGTCACCGACCGATCCGCGCCGGTGCGGATCGGTGACCCATTGAGCAACCGTCCGGCCTGGGTGAGCGGCCTCGACTATTCCGCGGACGGCAGGTATGTCGCGTCCATCGACAGCGAATCGGTGATCCGGCTGTGGGATTTCACCGATCGGACGCATCCGCGGGTGATCAAACATCCGATCGCCACCACCCGGCCGATCCCGCTCGGCGGCACCATCGCCTTCCGGCCCGACGGCCGGCATCTGCTCGGCACGGGGGCCGACGGCCTGGTGCGCTTCTGGGATCTCGACCCTGCCGACGCCGTCACCAGGGTCTGCGCGACGACCCGCTCGATCATGACCCCGCAGATCTGGCGGGAGCATCTGCCCGGTCTGGCCTACCGTCCGCCTTGTCCGTGACCGGGTGTGCCGCTCACTCGGTGTCGTGGACGGCCTCGTACTCGGCCTCGAAGGTCTTCTCCCGCCGGCTTTCCCGGATCCGCCACACCACCAGCGCCACCACCACGACGACCGCCACCCCGATGGCCAGGTCGCGGCCGACGGTCTTGGCGACCGCCTGATAGGAGGCTCCGGCGAGGTAGCCGAGTACCACGAATGCGGTGCCCCAGATCAGGCCACCGAAAGCGTTGAAGGACAGGAATTTCCGGTACGGCATCCGGGAGGCGCCGACCAGCGCGGGCATCACGGCCCGGAAGAACGCGGTGAAGCGGCCGAGGAACACCGCCCAGCCGCCGCGCCGGGCCAGGAAGTCCTGGGCCCGGTCCAGCCGTCCGCGATGCCGATCCAGCATCGAGGAGTTCAGGATTCGCGACCCCAGATGTTTCCCGACCTCGTATCCGACGCTGTCGCCGGTCACCGCCGCGACCACCACCAGCACGATCATGGCCCACAGCTGTACGTGTCCCTGGCTCGCGGCGACTCCGCCCAGCACGGCCGCGGTCTCACCGGGGATCACGAACCCGACGAAGATCGCGTCCTCGGCGAACACCAGCAGGGTGACGACCAGATACACCCAGACCGGTGAGATGTCGAGGATCCGATGCAGCAGCGACTCCATGCAGGTCACGGTACCCGGTTTCGTGACGGTCGCGCCGGGGCGATCGCCCGGCCGGACCGCGGCGGCCCCGGAAAATCGGTGGTCGGCGGGTACTCACCGCGGCTACCGTGAAGCGGCAACCACGATCAGCGGAGCAGGAGGTGCAGCCATGATCGAGACGCCCCGCCGGCAACAGCCCGGCGATGCCCAGCCCCCGGAGCGCGCCGATCTCGCGGCCTGGCGCCGCCGCCACGCCCTCCGCCGCTCCAGCGCCGCCCAGCCGGTCCCCAGCGGCCGCCGCTACCGCCGTGCCGCGAAACATCGCAAGGGCGAGCGGGATTCGTAGGATCGGGTCGCTCTGGGCGATCGGTCGGTCCGAGATGTGTTGCCGCACAGCACATCACGTTCGGGGGCGCAGGGCTGCGAATTCGTCGGTGACGCGGAGTTCGGAATCCGTGAAGCGGTAGAGGGCGGCGGGGCGGCCGCCGGTTTTGCCGGGGGGTGCGGTGGCGCCGGTGGGGGTGATCACGGTGCGGCGGCTCAGGACTCGTTGCAGGTTGGTCGTGTCAACCTCGTAGCCCAGTGCGGCGCAGTAGATTTCGCGCAGGGTGGACATGGTGAAGCGCGGCGGGGCAAGGGCGAAGGCGATATTGGTGTAGGACAGCTTCGCCGCCAGGCGGGTGCGGGCGTACTCGACGACCGTGCCGTGGTCGAAGGACATGTGCGGCAGCGCCGAGACCGGATGCCAGCGGGTGTCTGTGGGCACCTGCGGGTCGGCGGTCAGGGGGATCAGGCCGAGGTAGGTGGAGGCGATGCGGCGGTCGCCGGGGACCCGGTGCGGATCGCTGAACAAGGACAGTTGCTCGAGATGCATCAGCTCCTGGACGTCGACCTTCTCGGCCAGCTGGCGCCGGGCCGAGGTGTCGAGATCCTCGTTGTCGCGCAGCCGGCCGCCGGGCAGTGACCAGGTACCCGCCTGCGGATCCATCGCTCGTTCCCACAGCAGTACGCCCAGTTCGGTGTGCTCGGCCGGAGGATGCCGCCGGGTTGCCGGGGCATTATCCGATATGTCGCTTTGACCTGCGGCAATGATGTCCGGGAAGCGACGAACCTGGAACACGGCGGTGAGCGATTCGTGAATGGTGCTACTATGGGACACGTTTTCGATTGTAAGTCGAAAACCGGCCGGAGGCGAATCGGCGAGGTTGCCGACTCCGGTCGCGCGCATAGGAGAGGGAGCCAGAGATGGCGACGATGCAGCTTGCGGAGCGCGTGGTGGACAGCGCCACGGGGTACACGGGGATCGATGCGACCCCGGAATGGGCGCAGGAGGTCCGGCGGCTGGCCGCCGCACGCAATGCGACGATTCTCGCGCACAACTACCAATTGCCCGAGATCCAGGACATCGCGGACCATGTCGGTGATTCGCTCGCGCTGTCCCGCATCGCGGCGGCGGCGCCGGAGCGCACGATCGTCTTCTGCGGTGTGCACTTCATGGCCGAGACGGCCAAGATCCTCAGCCCGGACAAGACCGTGCTCATCCCGGATCAGCGGGCCGGCTGTTCGCTCGCGGACTCGATCGGCGCCGACGAACTGCGCGACTGGAAGGCCGAGCACCCGGACGCGGCCGTGGTGTCGTATGTGAACACCACCGCCGCGGTGAAGGCGCTCACCGACATCTGCTGCACCTCGTCCAACGCGGTCGACGTGGTGGCCTCGATCGACCCGGACCGCGAGGTGCTGTTCCTGCCCGACCAGTTCCTCGGCGCCCACGTCAAGCGGGTCACCGGGCGGCAGAACATGCACATCTGGGCCGGGGAGTGCCACGTGCACGCCGGCATCAACGGCGACGAGCTGACCGCGCAGGCCCGCAGCCACCCGGACGCCGAACTGTTCGTGCACCCCGAATGTGGTTGCGCCACTTCGGCGCTGTACCTCGCGGGGGAGGGCGCCTTCCCCGCCGACCGGGTGCACATCCTGTCCACCGGCGGCATGGTCGACGCGGCGAAGGCCGCCAAGTCCAGTCAGGTGCTGGTCGCCACCGAGATCGGCATGCTGCACCAGCTGCGCCGGGCCGCCCCCGGCATCGACTTCCAGCCGGTCAACGACCGGGCCTCCTGCCGGTACATGAAGATGATCACCCCGGCGGCGCTGCTGCGCTGCCTCGCGGAGAACCGCGACGAGGTGCACGTCGATCCGGACGTGGCCGCCGCGGGCCGGGCGTCGGTGCAGCGCATGATCGCCATCGGCAATTCCGGTGGCGGCGAATAGTACGGCAGTGCAAGGTATTTCGGAGACTGTCGTGAAGCTCGAACGTTTCGGCGGTACAGGAGGTGGTCGACGGTGACCACACCGGCGATTTCCTGGGAGGCGCAGGCGGACCTGGTCGTGGTCGGCGGGGGTGTCGCGGGCCTGACCGCGGCCCGCGCGGCGGCCCGGCGCGGACTGCGGGTGCTGGCCCTCAGCAAAGGCGGCCCCACCGACACCGCCACCCAGTACGCGCAGGGCGGTATCGCCGTCGTTGCGCCACAGAGTGATTCGGTGGAATCCCATGTGCAGGACACGATCGCCGCGGGCGCCGGCCTGTGCGATGCGGACGCGGTGCGTTCCATCGTCGCGGGCGGCCAGGAGGCGGTCGCGGCGCTGACCGATCTCGGGGCGGTCTTCGATCGCGCCCGCGACGGGCAGATCTCGCGGACCCGGGAGGGCGGGCACAGCACCCGGCGCATCATCCACGCCGGCGGCGACGCCACCGGCGCCGAGGTGCAGCGGGTGCTCAACGCGGCCGGGCTGCCGGTGCTGTTCGGCACCGCCGTCGCCGAGATCGTCACCGGTCCGGCGGGTGTGCAGGGCGTGGTCGCGGTGTCCGGCAACGGATTCGGGGTCGTGCACGCGCCCGCGGTGCTGCTGGCCACCGGCGGCCTGGGCCAGCTCTACGCGTGCAGCACCAATCCGCCGGGCGCCACCGCGGACGGTATCGCGCTGGCGCTGCGCGCCGGGGCGGCGGTCGCCGACCTGGAGTTCGTGCAGTTCCACCCGACGGTGCTGTTCACCCCCGGCGGGCTGGGCCGGCGGCCGTTGATCAGCGAGGCGGTGCGCGGCGAGGGCGCGGTCCTGGTCGATCCGCGGGGCCGGTCCGTCACCGCGGGTGTGCATCCCCGGGGTGATCTGGCGCCGCGCGACGTCGTGTCGAAGGCCATCGCCGCGCGCATGCAGGCGCTCGGTGTCGACCATGTGTATCTCGACGCTCGCGCGATTCCCGGTTTCGCGCAACGGTTCCCGACCATCACGGCGAGCTGCCGGGCCGCCGGGATCGATCCGGTCACCGAACTGATCCCGGTCGCCCCGGCCGCGCACTACCAGTGCGGCGGAGTCGTCACCGATACCGCCGGTCGCACCGGGGTGCCGGGTCTGTACGCGGTGGGCGAGGTCGCCCGCACCGGCCTGCACGGCGGTAACCGGCTGGCCTCCAACAGCCTGCTGGAGGGTCTGGTGGTAGGTGCCCGCGCGGGCATCATGGCCACCGAACGGCGCGGGGTACCGGCCCGGGTGACCACGGTGGGTCCGCTGGACTTCCCCGCCGCCGATCGGAAACTGTTGCAGGAGTTGATGACCGAGAACGCCGGGGTGGTGCGCACCGGCGACGGGCTGCGCGCGGCGATTCTGCGGCTGTTGCAGTTGCAGTCCGCTCCGGCCACGGAGGACGCTGCCCTGCAACCGGTCTCGGCACTGGAGACGTCCGCGCTGACCCTGGCCGCCCGCGCGCTGCTGGTGGCCGCCAACGCCCGCACCGAGAGCCGCGGCTGCCACACCCGCACCGATCAGCCGGAGCCGCGGCCCGATCTGGCGCGCAGCCTGCCGATCCGGCTCGGACCCGACGGCCGGCCCCAGGTGATCGGGGACAGCGCGGCCCGCACCGGTCCCGTCCCGATCGTCCCGCGGGCGTCGTGAGGCCCGTGGCGACCGGACAGCTTGCCGCCGGGCGCGGACGACGCGCCCGGCCCGATATCCGACGAGGAGTGGAACGATGGCTCTGGACGAGGAATTGAACCGGGACGAGGTGTCGGCGCTGATCCGCACGGCCCTCGACGAGGATCTCCGCTACGGACCCGACATCACCACGGCGGCAACGGTTCCCGCCGAGGCGACGGTCAAGGCGGCGGTGGTGTCGCGGCAGCCGGGCACGGTGGCGGGCCTGGACGTGGGGCTGCTGGTGCTCGACGAGGTGATCGGGGCGGACGGATACCAGGTGCTGGAACGGGTGCCGGACGGGACGCGGGTGCGGCCCGGTGACGCCGTGCTGACCCTGTCGGCGCCCACCCGGGGGCTGCTGACCGCCGAGCGCACCATGCTGAATCTGGTGTGCCATCTGTCCGGTATCGCCACCGCCACCGCCGCCTGGGTGGACGCCGTGGCGGGTACCGAGTGCAAGGTGCGCGACAGCCGTAAGACGCTGCCGGGGCTGCGGGCGTTGCAGAAGTACGCGGTGCGGGTGGGCGGCGGCGTCAATCACCGGATGGGGCTCGGTGACGCGGCGCTGATCAAGGACAACCACGTGGCGGCCGCCGGGTCGGTGGTGGCGGCGTTGCGCGCGGTGCGGGCGGTCGCGCCGGACCTGCCCTGCGAGGTGGAGGTCGACAGCCTCGACCAACTCGACGAGGTCCTCGGCGAGGACGTGGAACTGGTGCTGCTGGACAACTTTCCGCTGTGGGCCACCCAGGCGGCGGTGCAGCGCCGCAACACCCGGGCGCCGCGCACGAAGCTGGAATCCTCCGGCGGGCTGACGCTCGACGTGGCCGCGAACTACGCCCGCACCGGGGTCGACTATTTCGCGGTGGGTGCGCTCACCCATTCGGTGCGGGTGCTGGATCTCGGCCTGGACATGTAGCGCCCCGGGCGGATTCGGGTCCGGCGGCTGCCGGGCGGACCGGCCCGGCACCCCGGCCGGGTCCGGTCTACAGCCCGCATTCGGCGGGGGTGAGCCGCAACACGCGGCAGCACTCCCGCAGCACCGCCTCGCCGCGGGCCCCGACGCCACCGCCGGGGGCGGCGATCTGGAGGCCGACCCGGACCGCGGCCCGGGCCGCCCGCGGTTCGGCGGTGGCCTTGGCGACCTCCTGGAACACGTAGGCGCGGCCGAATGCCGGGTCGAGGACGAGGCGATGCCAGTTGTCCTCGAACAGGTTTCGCAGTTCGAGTGGCGGAAAGTGGTGCAGCACAGGGGCGGTGCCGATCCGCTCGGCCACCCGGCTGCGCTCGTCCGGATCGCCGGCCCGGTCGGCGCTGCTCACCAGCGCGCACACGCCCAGCACCGCATCGCGAAACGAGTTGTCCTGCATCAGGTCTGCGGCCTGTGCAGGTGTTATGTCCGGATCGGTACCGGAAACCTCTGCTGGCATCACGCCCCCAAAAAGCCGGTCGGTGGGTCGTGTACCCCGCACGATCCCGGCCGAAACGATCAATAGCGTGACGCTAACAGACCGATGTCATTCGCGCACGGTGAGTTTCCGCTCCAGCGGGGTCCGGAAGCGCGGTATCGCACGCACGGATCCGAACCATTCGGTGACCCGCTGCGCCTCGGCCGCGACCGCCGCTCGCGCGTCGGCGCCGACGTCCTCCAGGAACTCCCAGGTGATCTCGCCGTCGGCGCGCTGTGCCCAGCCGCCGACCACCCGGCCGTCCCACCAGATCGTCGGGCCGACATTGCCGTTGGTGTCGAACAGTTCTCGTTCGTGCGGGCCGAGGAACCACTGCCGGGACTGCCAGCCCATCGGGGTCGGATCCAGCGCCGGCAGCAGCGCCGCCCACGGTTCCGGCGCGGGGGTGGGTTCCAGATCGTCGGCCAGCGCCACCGCGGCCACGCCGTCCAGATCGACCTCGGCGATATCCAAGCGCGCCAGCGCCTTTCGGACCTCGCCCAGACTCCAGCCGGACCACCACTTCAGATCGGCGACCGGGGCCGGGCCGAAGGCGCGCAACCAGTTCCGGGCCAGTTCGGCGCGCGCGTGTTCGACCGGGGGCGGCGACATCCCCTCGGGCAGCCAGGTTTCGATCGGCGCCCAGGTGTACTGACTCGAGGTCCAGCTGCCCTTCGGGCGGCCGCGCACGATGC
Source organism: Nocardia sp. BMG111209 (assembly GCF_000381925.1). NCBI lineage: Bacteria > Bacillati > Actinomycetota > Actinomycetes > Mycobacteriales > Nocardiaceae > Nocardia > Nocardia sp. BMG111209. Next base: position 3,531,285 of record NZ_KB907307.1, on the reverse strand, counting down.
GGCCCTCGACCCCGAGGATGAGCAGTACCCACGTGGTGATGTTGGTGGGCTTCGAATAACTCTTGCCCGGCGCGGTGTCCACCTGCAGGCGCAGGCGCGGCACGGCGGCGCTCAGCTGGGCTCCGGTGGCCGCGCCGCGGCGCAGCAACTCCGCGTGCGTCTCCTCGGCGACCTCGTGCAGCCAGCCGGCCACATCACCCTCGATCGCCTGCGCGATGTAACCGCCGTAGGTGCGGCGCTGTTTGAGCGCGAGCGCGTCGGCCACCGCCGCCTGCAGGACCGGCACCGTCTCGACCGGTGCGACGAACATCGTGCGCCGCATCGCCAGCAGCCGCAGCAGCGAGCGGTCCTCGTAGAGCGCGCGCTCCACATCGGCCGGGGTGAGGCTCCGGCTGCGCGCGCTCACCGAGAGGTACACCGTCGCCGGGTCGGTGGCGTGCAGCGCCACCATCGAGCGGGAGATCTCCGCCGCATCATCGATCCGCGCCGCGGCCGCCAGGCGGTGCCGTACCGCCAGTCGTGCCCGCCGCTCCGCCACCGTCATCGAACGCATGAGCGAACCCTACCGTTGCGGCCGGTACGCCGGCACACCGGATCCGTGACCTGGGTCACGTCCGGGTATCGCGGTGATCTCGTCCGCATTGCACGTCCGTCCCGAATATTTCCCACAGATCTCGCTCCGGCGTCGGACTCGGCCGCCCGGCCCGCTACACTCGTCCCGAAGCGTGGGCGACCGCGCACAGTAAGTCACGGATCACGGAGAAATTCGGAGTAGTGCCATCGAAACCGGTCAAGTGATCGCAGGGCATTACCGCCTGGTCGAGCGGATTGGTAGCGGCGGCACAGGCGTGGTGTGGCGTGCCGTCGACGAGCGTCTCGAGCGATCGGTGGCGATCAAGCAGATCCTCACCCAGCCCAGCCTGCCGCCGGGCGAGAAGGACATCGTCCGGCAGCGCGCCTCGCGCGAGGCCCGCAACGCTGCGCGGTTCCAGCACCCCAATGCCATCGTCGTCTTCGACATCACCGACCATGAGGGCGATCCCTGCCTGATCATGGAGTATCTGCCGTCCCAGAGCCTCGCGGTGGTGCTGTCCGCGCAGGGCACGCTGCCGCTGCCGCAGGTGGCGCGCATCGGCGAGCAGGTGGCCTCGGCCCTGGTCGCCGCGCATCGGGCGAGCATCGTGCATCGCGACATCAAGCCCGGCAACGTACTGCTCGGCGACAACGGCACGGTGAAGATCACCGACTTCGGCATCTCCAAGGCCAAGGGTGATGTGACGCTCACCGCGACCGGCCTCATCTCCGGCACCGCCGCCTATCTGGCGCCGGAGGTCGCGCGCGGCGCCGATCCCACCCCCGCCGCGGACGTGTTCGCCCTGGGCGCAACGCTTTTCCACTCGCTGGAGGGCCAGCCGCCGTACGGCACCAACCCGAATCCGCTGGCGCTGTTGTACGCGGCGGCCAACGGTCAGCTACAGCAGCCGCGCAACGCGGGGCCGCTGACCGATCTGCTGCTGTCGCTGCTGTCGTTCGAGCCGGAGGACCGGCCGAGCATGACCGATGTGCGCGACGAACTGGCCGAGTTCGCGGATTTCGCCTCCGACGAGTCGAACCGGATGCTGGCGACGCACCGGCCCGCCGGTCGCCGTCCCGCCACCCACACGCTGGACCGCCGCGCGGCCCAGGCCGACATCTCCACCGCGGAGATGATGGCCACCGCCGCGACCATCTCCGAACCGGAGATGATGCCGGTCCGGCCCGCCGCGACGCATTACCCGACCCGGTCCAATCCGGTCTCGGCGCCGATCGAGCTCGAGCCGAACCGCCGCAAGCCGTTGCTGTTCGCCGGTGGTTTCGCCGTCGGGCTGCTGATCGTGGCGGGCGTGCTGTTCGCGATGTTCAACAGCTCGAGCTCGAATTCGAATGCGGCGCAATCGCCCACGGCCGGCACCAGCACGTCGGCGAAGGCGGGGGCCGCCACCACGACCGCGGCGCCGGTGGGACAGACCAAGAGCTCCGGCCGGCAGATCGACCAGAACGAGGCCGTGAACCTGCCGCAGAACTTCTTCGACGCGATCCTCGACACCCGGTACTCCGATGCCTGGAACTCGTTGACCCCGGCCGCGCAGCAGGTCTACGGCAGTCAGGCGGCGTTCCAGCAGTACTGGGCCAAGAACAGCATCCAGGGCTACAACACCATCGACGTGGCGAACACCAGCAGCACCGACGGTTCCGTCGACATCCGGGTCGCCAGCGTCACCTACGGCAGCCAGTCCAAGTCGATGACGTTCCACGTCATCGACTCCGGCGGCCACCTGCTCATCGACAGCGACACCAAGTAGCAGCCCGCGGGCGGCGGACCGGAGTCCGCCGCCGCACGGATCAGCTGCGCGGACGCAGGTTGCCCGACACCCCGGTGGGCCGGACCGCGATGGCCACCCGCCGCTCGGCGTCCGGCGGCACGACCGGCCCGCCCCCGTACCGCTCGGACAGTCGGCTGTAGAGCGCGGCCGTCGGATCCGGATCGATGTGATCGATCGTGCCGCGGAGCTCGAGGTACCGGTACGGATTGTCCGGATCGAAGATCGAGATGGATACCCGCGGCTCCCGTTCCAGATTGCGGAACTTCTGCCGGGCGTTGGTGTGCGTGAACCACACGAACTCGCCGTCCCACACGAACCACATCGGGTTCACCTGCGGGGAGCCGTCCGGCCGGGTGGTGCCCAGGCTGGCGTAGATCGGCCGTTCCAGCAGATCACGGACCTGCTCGGGAATTTCGGTCACGTCGTGCCTCCACAAGGGGTAGTCGTTGCTTGCCGGGATGAGCAACAGTCGCGGGCCGTGGTTCATGCCCGGGTCGGGTGGCGAAAATCCGATGGCGCGCACCGGATAGGCTGGTAGCGGTCCGAAGCCGTCCGGGCTTCGGTGTGATGACCAGCACAGACAAGGATTCCGCCCCGCTATGACATCCCGCATCGAGCTCGCCCGCGTCGATCTGCGCGGTCGCACTCCCACCGCCGCCGAGCTGCGTACCGCGCTGCCGCGCGGGGGAGTCGACGTCGACTCGGTGCTGCCTCATGTGCGGCCGGTCGTGGAGGCGATCCGCGACCGGGGCGTCGAGGCGGCGCAGGAGTTCTCCGCGAAGTTCGACGGGGTGGCCCCGGCGGCGATCCGGGTGCCGGTCGCCGAGTTGGCGCGCGCGCTGGCCGAGCTGGATCCGGCGGTGCGCGCGGCGCTGGAGGTGGCGATCGCGCGCAGCCGGGTGGTGCACGCCGATCAGCGGCGTACCGATACCACCACGGAGGTGGTGCCCGGTGGCACGGTGACCGAGCGGTGGGTGCCGGTGGAGCGGGTGGGCCTGTATGTGCCCGGCGGTAACGCGGTGTATCCGTCGTCGGTGGTGATGAATGTGGTGCCGGCGCAGACCGCGGGGGTGGATTCGCTGGTGGTGGCCTCGCCGCCGCAGGCGCAGTTCGGTGGGTTGCCGCATCCGACGATCCTGGCCGCGGCGCAGCTGCTGGGGGTCGAGGAGGTGTGGGCCGTCGGTGGTGCGCAGGCGGTGGCGTTGCTGTCCTACGGCGGTACCGACACCACCGGGGGTGCGCTGGCGCCGGTGGACATGATCACCGGGCCGGGCAATATCTATGTGACGGCGGCGAAGCGGTTGTGCCGGGGGCTGGTGGGTATCGATGCGGAGGCCGGGCCGACCGAGATCGCGATCCTCGCCGACGGTGGTGCGGATCCGGCGCATGTGGCCGCGGATCTGATCAGTCAGGCCGAGCACGATGTGCTGGCGGCGAGTGTGCTGGTCACCGACAGTGTCGAGCTCGCCGACGCGGTGGATGCCGCGCTGACCGCGCAGCTGGCGGTGGTGAAGCATCGCGATCGGGTGGTGTCGGCGCTGACCGGTGCGCAGTCGGGGGTCGTGCTGGTCGACGATATCGATCAGGGGTTGCGGGTGGTCAACGCGTATGCCGCGGAGCATCTGGAGATCCAGACCGCCGACGCGGCCGTGGTCGCGGGGCGGGTGCGTAGTGCGGGGGCGGTGTTCGTGGGTGCGTGGTCGCCGGTCAGCCTCGGTGATTATTGCGCGGGTTCGAACCATGTGCTGCCGACTGCCGGGTGTGCGCGGCATTCCTCGGGTCTGAGTGTGCAGACCTTCCTGCGCGGTGTCCATGTCGTCGAGTACAGCGAGGCGGCGTTGAAGGATGTCGCGGGTCATGTGGTCGCGCTGGCGAATGCCGAGGACCTGCCCGCGCACGGACAGGCGGTCCGGGCACGCTTCGAGGCACTGCGATGATGCCGGAATCCGGCGCGAGACGAGGAACGACGACACGATGACGAAGACCGTGAACGTGCCCGGGAGCGCGATCTCCCTGGACGATCTGCCGCTGCGGGAGAACCTGCGGGGTAAGAGTCCGTACGGCGCACCGCAATTGACGGTGCCGGTGCAGCTGAACACCAACGAGAACCCGCATCCGCCCAGCCGCGGCCTGATCGACGATGTGGCCGAGGCGATCCGGGCCGCCGCCACCGACCTGCACCGCTACCCCGACCGCGACGCGGTCGCGCTGCGCACCGATCTCGCCGCCTACCTGACCCGGCAGACCGGCGTCGCGCTCGACGTCTCGAACGTGTGGGCCGCCAACGGATCCAACGAGATCCTGCAGCAACTGTTACAGGCGTTCGGCGGATCCGGCCGCAGCGCCATGGGTTTCGTGCCCTCCTACTCGATGCACCCGATCATCACCGAGAGCCTCGACACCGAATGGGTGGAGGCCAAGCGCAGCGGCGATTTCACCCTGGACATCGACTACGCGCTGGCCTGTGTGGCCGAGCGCCGGCCCGACGTGGTGTTCGTGACGAGCCCGAACAACCCCACCGGGCACAGCATTCCGCAGTCGGAGCTGATCCGGATCCTGGAGGCGGCGCCGGGCATCGTGGTCGTCGACGAGGCGTACGCCGAATTCTCCTCGGCCCCCAGCGCGGTCGAGCTGATCGACCGGTATCCGGCGAAACTCGTGGTGTCCCGGACCATGTCGAAGGCGTTCGCCTTCGCCGGCGGGCGGCTCGGCTATCTGGCCGCCGCGCCGGCGGTGATCGACGCGATGCTGCTGGTGCGCCTGCCGTATCACCTCTCGGTGGTCACCCAGGCCGCCGCGCGCGCGGCGCTGCGGCACGCCGGCGAAACCCTGGCCAGCGTCGCCGAATTGGCGTCGCAACGGGAACGGGTGGCGGCGGCGTTGCGCGACAACGGTTTCGAGGTCGCGCCGAGCGATGCGAACTTCCTGCTGTTCGGCCGGTTCCGCGACGCCGCGGCCGCCTGGCGGCGCTACCTCGACGAGGGAGTGCTGATCCGCGACGTGGGCATTCCGTCCTATCTGCGGGTGACCATCGGGCTCGCCGCCGAGAACGACGAATTCCTGCGCGTCAGCGCGAAATCGGCGGCCACCGAGCTGGTGGGCCGGTGAGCGCGCACCGCACCGCCCGGGTCGAGCGGACCACCAAGGAGTCCAGCATCGTCGTGGAGCTGGACCTCGACGGCACCGGCCGCGCCGAGATCAGTACGGGCGTACCGTTCTACGACCACATGCTCACCGCGCTGGGCGCGCACGGCGGATTCGACCTCACCGTGCGCGCCGAGGGCGATATCGAGATCGAGGCCCACCACACGGTCGAGGACACCGCGATCGTGCTCGGTCAGGCGCTGGGCACCGCACTCGGTGACAAGAAGGGCATCCGCCGCTTCGGCGACGCCTACATCCCGATGGACGAGACGCTGGCGCACGCCGCGGTCGACGTCTCCGGCCGGCCCTACTGCGTGCACACCGGCGAGCCGGATCACCTGCTGCACACCGTGATTCCCGGTTCGCCGGTGGCGAGCCGGTCCGGCGCCGCGGGCGCGCCGTATTCGACGGTGCTGAACCGGCACGTGTTCGAGTCGATCGCCCTCAACGCGCGCATCGCGCTGCACGTACGGGTGCTGTACGGCCGCGACCAGCACCACATCACCGAGGCGGAGTTCAAGGCCGTCGCCCGGGCCCTGCGCGCCGCCGTCGAGCTGGATCCGCGGGTGACCGGCGTACCGTCGACGAAGGGAACGTTGTGAGCAGTCCCCGGATCACCCTGCTGGACTACGGTTCCGGCAATCTGCACTCCGCCCACCGTGCGCTGGTCCGCGCGGGCGCCGAGGTCACCGTCACCGCGGATCCGGAGGTGGCGCTGGAGGCCGACGGCCTGGTGGTCCCCGGTGTGGGGGCGTACGCCGCCTGTATGGCGGGCCTGAAGGCGGTGCGCGGCGAGCGCATCATCGGCAAGCGGCTCGCCGGGGGCCGGCCGGTGCTGGGCATCTGCGTCGGCATGCAGATCCTCTTCGACCGGGGCGTCGAATTCGGCGTCGAGACCGAGGGCTGCGCGGAATGGCCGGGCGTGGTCGATCGGCTGCGGGCGCCGGTCCTGCCGCACATGGGCTGGAACACGATCGAGGCCCCGGCGGACAGCGTGCTGTTCGCGGGGATGGACGCCGGCACCCGGTTCTACTTCGTGCACTCCTATGCCGCGCAGAGCTGGGAGTGGGAGGACAACGGGACCCTCGCCCCGGCGAAGCTCACCTGGTGCGACTACGGCGGCCGCTTCCTGGCCGCGGTCGAGAACGGCCCGCTGTCGGCCACCCAGTTCCATCCGGAGAAGTCCGGCGACGCGGGTGCGCAACTGCTGCGCAACTGGGTGGGGTCGCTGTAGCGGCGGTTCGTCTCACTGGGTGTTCTGCAGATCGCTGACGAGCCAGTCGTCGCCCACCCGGTTCAGGGTGAGGGCGAAAGCCCAGACCCCGCTGCGTGGTTCGCGGTTGGTCTCGTCGGTGATCACGGTCTGGTTCACCACCAGGCGGGCGCCCTGCCGGTCGCCGTCGGCGGCGCCGGGGGTGCACTCCACCACGGTGCCGTCGGAATGCGCGTGCAGGCCCACGAGTTTGGTGCGCAGCGTCGGCAGCGCGTCGCGGAAATTGTCGTGGAATTCGCCGGTCGTCCGGTTCAGCACCCGCTGGAAGTAGTTCTCGATATCGCTGTAGTCGTAATTGCTGACCTCGCGCCCGAAGTCGCAGGCGGCGCCCGGAGCCGGGCCGGGATCCGCCGCCGCGACGGCGGGTGCGACGAGGCCGGCGGCTGCCGCGAGCAGGGTGGCCGGAAGCACGGATCGATACACGATGCCCTCGATTGTCGTTGCGTGCGAGCCAGGTTCGGATCGCACGCCGACCTTACCGGCTGGGCATCCGGTACGCGGACTACACCGGGTCGACCCGGTTCGCGAGCCAGTGGCCGTCGACGTTGTCGAACGTCACCCGCATGACCGAGCGGCTCGGCCGCGGCAGGCCGAGGGTCGCGTCGCTGCGGGTGCTCTGGTCGACCGAGACCACCGCGTCCGCGTGCGCCGGATCGGCGGTGTCGGTACGGCATTCGACCACCACCGCCTCGGCGCGGCTGTGCGCGGACTGTGCCCGTTCGCGGCGGTCGGCGGCGGAGTTCTGGAAATCGTCGTGGAACGTACCCGTGGACCGGGTCAGCACCCGCTGGTCGTAGTCGTCGTAGGCGGCGTAGTCGTAGGTCGACAACTGCCGGCCGAAATCGCAGGCGGCCTGCTGCACCGGGTCGGTGGGCACCGCGGCGGTCGCCGGCGCGAGGAACAACAGCCCGGCCGGTAGCGGCGCCAGCGCGCACGCCGGCCCGCGGAGCAGTCGGAAAACGCGGCGCTGCAAGGTAATTCGAGACACAACTCACCCCTTGCTCGTTCGGCGGAAGATCGGCCGTACGGTCCCGGCGCACAGCTGTGGGTCCGGCGAACCACCTCGACGGGGCCCGTCCTGTAGTCCGGGTTCCCCAGCGGGCGTTCCGCAAACCCCGCCGGGCGGGCCCACGAACGACCGCACACCGGTAACCAATAAGATGCTTGCGTGAGTCTAGTGCTGCTACCCGCCGTCGATGTCGCCAATGGTGAGGCCGTGCGCCTCGTACAGGGAGAGGCCGGCAGCGAGACGAGCTACGGTTCGCCCCGCGACGCCGCCCTGGCCTGGCAGAACGACGGCGCCGAGTGGGTGCATCTGGTCGATCTGGATGCCGCCTTCGGCAAGGGCTCCAACCGCGAGCTGCTGGCCCGGGTGGTCGGTGAGCTGGACGTGCGGGTCGAGTTGTCCGGCGGCATCCGCGACGACGACTCCCTGAAGGCCGCCCTGGCCACCGGTTGTGCCCGGGTCAACGTCGGCACCGCCGCGCTGGAGGATCCGGTGTGGTGCGCCCGCGCCCTCGGTGAGTACGGCGACCGGATCGCCGTCGGCCTGGACGTGAAGTTGATCGACGGCGAGTACCGGCTGCGCGGGCGTGGCTGGGTCAGCGACGGCGGCGACCTCTGGGAGGTGCTGGAGCGGCTGGAACACGACGGCTGCAGTCGCTACGTGGTCACCGACGTCACCAAGGACGGCACCCTCACCGGCCCCAACCTGGACCTGCTGCGCGAGGTCGCCAACGCCACCGAGAGCCCGGTGATCGCCTCCGGCGGCGTGTCCACGCTGGACGATCTGCGGGCCATCGCGGCGCTGGTGGACGAGGGCGTGGAGGGCGCGATCGTCGGTAAGGCGCTGTACGCCGGGCGGTTCACGCTGCCCGAGGCGCTGGCCGCGGTGCGCTGACGCCGCCGATGACCACCGTCGCTGCGACCGCCGACCTCACCGGGCTGCTGGCCACGGCGAGCGCGGCGCTGGATTCGGTCGTGCCGCGTTTCGTGGCCGGCGTCGGCGCACCGAGCGCGGTGGTGAAGGGCCAGGGCGATTTCGCCACCGAATTCGACCTGGAGCTGGAACGGACGCTGTCGGGCCTGCTGACCGAGCAGACCGGAATCCCGGTGCACGGTGAGGAGTTCGGCGGCCCCGAGCTGACCACCGGCACCGCGTGGGTGCTCGATCCGATCGACGGCACCTTCAACTATTCGTCCGGGCATCCGCTGTCCGGCATGCTGCTGGCGCTGGTCCGCGAGGGTGAGCCGGTACTCGGGCTGACCTGGCTGCCGCTGCTCGGCCGCACCTACGCGGCGGTCGCAGGCGGTCCGGTGCTGGTCGACGGGCAGCCGGTGCCGCCGCTGGCCCGCGCCCGGCTGTCGGACGCGATGATCGGCTTCGGCGCCTTCAACACCGACTCGCGCGGCCGGATCCCCGGTTCGTTCCGCTTCGATCTGCTGGGTGCGCTGAGCCGGTTGTCCGGCCGGGTCCGGATGCACGGGTCCACGGGTATCGACCTGGCGTTCACCGCGTCCGGCGTGCTCGGCGGCGCGGTCGTGTTCGGCCATCACGCCTGGGACAACGCCGCCGGGGTCGCGCTCGTGCGCGCGGCCGGGGGAGTGGTCACCGATCTCGCCGGGGCGCCCTGGACGATCGAATCCGGTTCGGTCCTCGCCGCCGCGCCCGGCGTGCACGAGGAACTGCTGGAGCTGATCGACTCCGCGGTCGACCGGGCCCGCCGCGACGGGCAGGCCGGGCGGTGACCGGCACGCGCGGCGGCCGCGACGACGAAACGACGACAACGATGGGGCTGATCCGATGAGTCTGGCCGTCCGTGTGATCCCGTGCCTGGACGTGGACGCGGGCCGCGTCGTCAAGGGCGTGAACTTCGAGAATCTGCGCGACGCGGGCGATCCGGTGGAACTGGCCGCCGCCTACGACGCCCAGGGCGCCGACGAGCTGACCTTCCTCGACGTCACCGCCTCCACCGGCGATCGCGGCACCATGATCGACGTGGTGACCCGCACCGCCGAGCAGATCTTCATCCCGCTCACCGTCGGCGGCGGCGTCCGCACGGTCGACGACGTGGACCGGTTGCTGCGGGCCGGCGCCGACAAGGTCTCGGTGAACACCGCCGCGATCGCCGATCCGGAGATCCTGCGCGCGATGTCGGAGCGGTTCGGCTCGCAGTGCATCGTGCTGTCGGTGGACGCCCGGCTGGTCCCGGACGGCAATCCGCCGACGCCGTCGGGCTGGGAGGTCACCACCCACGGCGGTAAGCGCAGTACCGGCATCGACGCGATCGAGTGGGCGGCGCGCGGCGCCGAACTCGGGGTCGGCGAGATCCTGCTCAACTCGATGGACGCCGACGGCACCAAGGGTGGTTTCGATCTGCCGATGATCGAATCGGTGCGGCGGGCGGTCTCGGTGCCGATCATCGCCAGCGGCGGCGCCGGGCGGGTCGGGCACTTCCCGCCGGCGGTGCAGACCGGGGCCGACGCGGTGCTGGCGGCGAGCGTCTTCCACTTCGGCGACCTGACGATCCCGCAGGTGAAGGAGGCCATGCGGGCCGAGGGTATCGTCGTTCGCTGAGCCTCCGGGCGTATTTTCCGATCTCGACGAAACGGTGCACATGAGTCTCGATCCGGCCATCGCCGCCCGCCTCAAGCGCAACGAGGCGGGGTTGGTCGCCGCCATCGCGCAGGAGCGCGGCAGCGGCGACGTGCTGATGATGGCGTGGATGGACGACGAGGCGCTGGCCCGCACGCTCTCGACCCGCAAGGCCACCTACTACTCCCGCTCCCGGCGGCAGTACTGGGTCAAGGGCGAGACCTCCGGCCACACCCAGTACGTGCACGAGGTGCGCCTGGACTGCGACGGCGACGCGGTACTGCTGATCGTCGACCAGACCGGCGGCGCCTGCCACACCGGCGATCACACCTGCTGGGACGGGGACGTCCTGCTCACCGGCCCCGCGGCGGAATAGGGATCAGCGCCGCCGGGGCGCCCGGGTGGGCCGGCCCTTGTTGTCGTCGGGGCGTCCGCCGGCGCGGCCGATGCCGCGGGCCAGTCCGGAGTCCAGCTGCTCGATCAGCGCCTCACCCAGTTCGACCAGTTGTTCGGTCTGCTCGGGGTCCAGGCCGTCGAAGACGAGACCCCGCACGGCCTCCTGATAGCCGGGAGTAGCCTGTTGCACTCGCTCGAGGCCGAGGTTGGTCAGGACGGCCTGCGCGCCGCGGCGGCCGGTCTGCGCGTCGCGCACCACCCAGCCGAGTCGCTCGAGCTTGGTCACCACATGGGACAACCTGGATAGCGATGCATTAGCCTTCTGCGCGAGATCACTCAGCTGCAGGCGATGACCGGGCTGCTCCGCGAGTACCGACATGACGATGTACTCGAAATGCGTGACCCCGGACTCGTTCTGCATCTGGGTATCCATCGCGGCCGGAAGTTTGGTCGTCAGTGCGACGAGCATCTGCCAAGCTCGCTGTTCGATGGTATTCAGCCACGTCGTCACTCTGTGCCCTCTCTTGCAGCCAAGTGACGTGCTCTCGTTGACCGAGCTGGTGATAATTGAAACTTCAATTCACAGTCACCCGCGAACACTCAGTTTGCCACGATTTCGCTCGAGGGTCACCAGTGTTGTTTATGACGTGACATCTATCACGGGTCATCAGGTCTTTGGGTGACCGTCGTCGGCGTGTCGGACGATCGATTCTCGTGTCGTGTCATCCACATCCTGCGGCGTGCCGACGGATTGCGCACGTTGTGCCGCCGGTCGGCGCCTGCCCGCGCGGCGGGTGCGGAACCGGCCGCGCAACACGACGAAGACGATGAGCGCGAACGCCACCGCGGCCACGATCGCGGCGGTCAGCGCGGCGCCGCGGAATCCCGGCGCGTCGACGTCGAGCACCCGCTCGCCGGCGTGTGCGGCGTTGGTCGTGCCCAGCACGATGCTCAGCGTCATCAGATTCGGCAGCGCGGTGACGATCGCGACCACCGCCGCGGCGCCGGCGAGGAACCGGCCGGCGCGTTTACCCCAGACCGTGGCGGCGAACAGCAGGAGCAGCAGCGGTACCAGGGTGCACACGAAGCCCAGCGCCAGGCCGGACCAGATGCCCCGGCTGAAGCTGCCGTGCCCCGACATACTCGCGACCCGCTGCGCCCACCAGCGCGGGATGAACGCCGTCAACAGGAAGTACACCAGCACCAGCGCGACCACGAGGGCCAGCGCGCCCAGGATCCGGTGCCGCCACACCGGGCTGATGCCGATAGGTTGCTCCACGCTGTGTGAAGTCATAACGACAGCGTAGGCACCCGCGGCCGGACAGTGAACCACTCGGACCACAGCGTGTCCGATCGGCGTCCGATCAGCTGTTGCGCTGTTTCAGGAAGGCCAGCGCCTCGTCGGCGTGGACGTTCGCCTTGAGTTCGCCGGTGATCACGTCGAGCACCGTGCGATCGGTGTCGATGACGAAGGTGTGCCGCTTCACCGGCATGATCGCGCTCAGCAGCCCGCGCTTGACGCCGAACTGCGCGGCCACCACGCCGCCGACATCGGAGAGCACCGGATAGCCCAGGCGCTGGGCCTCGGCGAATCCGGCCTGCGTCTCGACCGCGTCGGTGCTGATCCCGGCGCAGCTCGCGCCGATCGCCGCGAAATCGGCGGACAGATCCCGGAAATGGCAGGCCTCGGCCGTGCAGACCGGCGTATTCGCCTTCGGGTAGAAGAACAGCACCAGCGGGCCGCCGGTCAGCAGCGAATCCAGCGACCGGACGGTGCCGGACTGGTCGGGGAGCTCGAACGCGGGCGCCTTCTCACCTGTCCTCATGACCAGCACAGTACCGGGCGGATCGGACGCCCGGTACCCGGCGGAAATCCGTCAGATGCCGACCAGCGCCGCGATTTCCGGGTTCTTGATGGTCATCACGTCGAGGATGCCGTGCGCCTTCAGGAACGGCTTCAACTCCTTGATCCGGTCGGCGTGCCGGGCGAACTCGTCGGGGAAGGCGCGGCGGTCGATGTCCTCCAGGGCCTTCACGTAGGTGACGAACGAGGCGACCGCATTGTGCGGGCTCGGCGCCTGACTGCCGGAGGCGGGGGTGCGGCTCTGGCTGCCGGCCGCGGCGCGGCTCTGACCGGCGGCGGCGGGCCGGCTCTGGCCGCCGGTGGCCGTGCGGGCGGTCCGGTTCGGCGGGGTGGCCTTCGTGGGCCGGGCCGGATCGGGCAACGAGCGGGTGGTGGCCGGCCGGCGACCCTCCGGTGTCACCGGTTGCGAGGGGTACATCGGTGTTGATCTCCTCTCGTGTCGACGGATTCCGCGCGGGCGCGGGACCAGAGTTCGGGCATTCGAGCGAATGATCGGTCGCTCGTTATTCGCCGCCGCCGGGTTCCCGGCTGGTTCGGGGCGCGGGAAACCCGCTTGCCCGCCCCTGGAATGATGGGTGGATGCCAGGCGCGACGCCCCCCACCACGACCACCCGGGATCAGTTCCGCACCCTCGCGGCCGAGCACCGTGTGGTGCCCGTGACCCGAAAAGTGCTGGCGGACTCGGAAACTCCGCTGTCGGCCTATCGCAAGCTGGCCGCCGACCGGGCGGGCACCTTCCTGCTCGAATCGGCGGAGAACGGCCGGTCCTGGTCGCGCTGGTCGTTCATCGGCGCGGGCAGCCCGTCCGCGCTGACGGTGATCGACGGCGAGGCCGCCTGGCTGGGCGCCACCCCGGTCGGCGCGCCGGCCGGTGGCGAACCGCTGGCCGCGCTGCGGGAGAGCCTGGAACTGCTGCGTACCGAACGCCTGCCCGGCCTGCCGCCGCTGACCGGCGGCCTGGTCGGCTATCTCGGTTACGACATCGTGCGCCGGCTGGAACGGCTGCCGGAACTGGCCGCCGACGATCTGCGCCTGCCGGAGATGGTGCTGCTGCTGGCCACCGACCTGGCCGCCTTCGACCATCACGAGGGCGCGATCACCCTGATCGCCAACGCGGTCAACTGGAACGGCACCGACGAGCGCGTCGACGAGGCGTACGACGACGCCGTCGCCCGCCTCGACCGGATGACCGCCGCGCTGGCCGCGCCCGCCGAATCGACGGTCTCGGTGTTCGAGCGGCCCGAGCCGCAGTACCGGCGGCAGCGCACCACCGAGCAGTTCGGCGCGGGGGTGCGCCGGCTGGTCAAGGAGATCGAGGCCGGCGAGGCCTTCCAGGTGGTGCTGTCGCAGCGGTTCGAGATGGACTACCAGGGCAGCCCGCTGGACCTCTACCGGATGCTGCGCGCCTCCAATCCCAGTCCGTACATGTATCTGCTGCACGTGCCCGACGCCGCGGGCGAGACGGCGTTCTCCATCGTCGGATCCAGTCCGGAGTCGCTGGTGACCGTGAAGGACGGGGTCGCGACCACGCATCCGATCGCCGGCACCCGGTGGCGCGGCACCACCGAGGAGGACGATCTGCTGCTGGAGAAGGGCCTGCTCGCCGACGAGAAGGAGAACGCCGAGCATCTGATGCTCGTCGACCTCGGCCGCAACGATCTGGGCCGGGTGTGCCTGCCGGGTACCGTGCGGGTCACCGAGTACCGGCACGTCGAGCGGTACAGCCACGTGATGCATCTGGTGTCCACCGTCTCCGGGCGGCTCGCGCCCGGCCGGATCGCCCTGGACGCGGTGCAGGCGTGCTTCCCGGCCGGCACCCTCTCCGGCGCGCCGAAGGTCCGGGCGATGGAACTGATCGAGGAGCTGGAACCGACCCGCCGCGGGGTCTACGGCGGCATCATCGGCTATCTCGACTTCGCCGGCGACGCGGACACCGCCATCGCGATCCGCACCGCGCTGCTGCAGGACGGCACCGCGTACGTGCAGGCCGGCGCGGGTGTGGTCGCCGATTCGGACCCCGAGTACGAGGACATCGAATCCCGTAACAAGGCGATGGCGGTGCTCAAGGCCGTCGCCGCCGCGCAGACCGTGCGGGCCGCCGATCCGGGGACGGCCCGGTGAGCGCTCCCGGCGCGGACACCCCCGATCCGGGTGACCTAGCCGGTCCTGCCGCGGCACCCGGCCCGCGCCGGTATCCCGTCGGCCCGGCGGCGCTGCTGGCCGTGGCGGCGGCGCTGCTCTGGGCCTCGTCGCGGCTGACCTGGGTCACGATGGTGTCCTCCGACGGGCTCACCGAGCCGCGGACCCACGCACTCGACGGTGGCGTCTGGTTCGGGGCGCTGACGCCGCTCGCGCTGGTGTTGCTGGCCGCGATCGCCGCGATGTTCGCCACCCGCGGGTGGCTGCGGCGGGTGGTCGGCGTCGTGGTGGCGCTGCTGGCCGCGGTGTCGGCGGTGCCGTGGTTCGCGTTGGTGAGCGGGCACAGCCGGACCGCCGAGCGGGCCGCGCGGCTCGCGGATCTGCCGGCCCGCGCCCGGGTCGACCACGTCACGACCTCGTGGCTGCCGGTGTGGCTGTCGCTGGCCGGCGCGCTCGCGGCCTTCGTGGCCGGGGCGCTGCTGGCGCGCATGCCCGAGACCACCGCGCGGCTGTCCGGAAAGTACGAGAACCCGGTGTTCCGGCGCGCCGCGGCGGCCGAGCGGGTCGCCGGGCAACACAATCGAGGCGAGGAACAATCCGTACGGACCGATCCCTCCGAAGCCGATCAACCGCTGTCCGAACGGGTGCTGTGGGACGCGCTGGACGCCGGCGCCGATCCGACCGACGACGATCCCGGCCGGCGACGGTGACATCGGACATGCGCTGGTCTGTCGCACAACACCCCGCCGTCGGCGCTATGAACACGACCATTACTCTTTATCAAGCATCGGTGAGACAGCGCCTGGGGATTCTCAGGAAGCAAGTCCGTCTCCCCAGAAAGGATTCGAGCCAGATGACAGTCCTCGACTCGATTCTCGACGGGGTCCGCGCGGATGTGGCCGCTCGGGAAGCCCTCCTGGATTTCCAGGCAGTCAAGAAGGCGGCCGCCGCGGCTCCCTCGCCCCGCAATGCCCGCGCCGCGTTGTTCGCGGACGGTATCGCGGTCATCGCCGAGGTCAAGCGGGCCAGCCCCTCCAAGGGCGCCCTGGCCGACATTCCGGACCCGGCCAGCCTGGCGAAGTCCTACGAGGACGGTGGCGCCCGCATCATCAGCGTGCTCACCGAGCAGCGCCGGTTCCAGGGCTCGCTCGACGATCTGGACGTGGTCCGTGCGACCGTCGACGTGCCGATCCTGCGCAAGGATTTCGTCGTCGGGCCCTATCAGATCCACGAGGCCCGCGCGCACGGCGCCGACGTGATTCTATTGATCGTCGCCGCCCTGGAACAGGACACGCTGGCCGCCCTGATCGACCGCACCGAATCGCTGGGCATGACCGCCCTGGTCGAGGTGCACACCGAGGAGGAGGCCGACCGGGCCCTCGAGGCGGGCGCCTCCGTCATCGGGGTCAACGCGCGCAACCTCAAGACCCTCGAGGTGGACCGCGACGTGTTCGCGCGGATCGCCCCCGGCCTGCCCACCGAGGTCATCCGGGTCGCCGAATCCGGTATCAGCGGCACCGCCGACCTGCTGGCCTACGCCGGCGCCGGCGCCGACGCGGTACTGGTCGGCGAGAGCCTGGTGACCAGCGGCGATCCCCGGGCGGCCGTCTCCGAGCTGGTCACCGCCGGAACCCACCCGTCCTGCCCCCGTCCGTTGCGCCGGGGCGTCGCCCGGTGACCGGAGTCGCCGAGAACGGGGCCCTGCCCCAGGCCAGCGAGGGTGTCACCCAGCGCAGCCACGAGCCCGACGCGGGCGGGCACTTCGGCGTGTACGGCGGCCGGCATGTGCCGGAGGCGCTGATGGCGGTGATCGAGGAGGTCACCGCCGAATACGACAAGTCCCGGGTCGACCCGGACTTCCTGGCCGAACTGGATCGGTTGCAGCGTGACTACGCGGGCCGTCCGTCGCCGGTGTTCGAGTGCACCCGGCTGTCCGAGCACGCCGGTGGCGCGCGGATCTTCCTCAAGCGCGAGGATCTGAACCACACCGGTTCCCACAAGATCAACAACGTCCTCGGCCAGGCACTGCTGGCGAAGCGGATGGGCAAGACCCGGATCATCGCCGAGACCGGCGCGGGCCAGCACGGCGTGGCCACCGCGACGGCGTGCGCGCTGTTCGGCATCGACTGCGTGATCTACATGGGTGCCGTCGACACCGCCCGGCAGGCGCTGAACGTGGCCCGGATGCGGCTGCTCGGCGCCGAGGTGATCTCGGTGACCACCGGTTCGCAGACGCTCAAGGACGCCATCAACGAGGCGCTGCGCGACTGGGTGACCAACGCCGACGACACCTACTACTGCTTCGGCACCGCGGCGGGTCCGCATCCGTTCCCGCTGCTGGTCCGCGATTTCCAGCGGGTGATCGGGCTGGAGGCGCGCGTGCAGATGCGCGAGCGCACCGGGCGGCTGCCCGACGCGATCACCGCCTGCGTCGGCGGCGGGTCGAACGCGATCGGCATCTTCCACGCCTTCATCGACGACGCGGCGGTCCGGCTGGTCGGCTTCGAGGCCGCGGGCGACGGGGTCGAGACCGGCCGCCACGCCGCCACCTTCACCGGCGGCACGCCGGGCGCGTTCCAGGGCGCGTACTCGTACCTGTTGCAGGACGAGGACGGTCAGACCATCGAATCGCATTCCATCTCCGCCGGTCTGGACTATCCGGGCGTCGGGCCCGAGCACGCCTACCTCAAGGACATCGGCCGCGCCGAGTACCGGCCGGTCACCGATACCGAGGCGATGGACGCGCTGCTGCTGCTGTCGCGGACCGAGGGCATCATCCCGGCCATCGAATCCGCGCACGCCGTGGCCGGCGCCCTGCAACTGGGCCGCGAATTGGGCGAGGGCGCAATCGTTCTGGTGAACCTGTCCGGTCGCGGCGACAAGGACATGGACACCGCGGCCCGCTGGTTCGGGCTGTTCGACGGGTCGCAGGAGGAGCAGCAGTGAGCCGTCTGGAGAGTGCCTTCGCCGCCACCCGCGCCGAGGGCCGCGCCGCCCTGATCGGTTATCTGCCCGCCGGGTATCCGGACCTCGCCGGATCCGTCGCCGCGTGCACCGCGATGGTCGAATCCGGTTGCGACATCATCGAAGTCGGCATCGCCTACTCCGATCCGGTGATGGACGGCCCGACCATCCAGGCCGCCACCGAGCAGGCGTTGCGCGGCGGCGTGCGGGTGCGCGACGTGTTCGCCGTGGTGCAGGCGATCGCCGACGCCGGTGGCCGGGCGGTCGTGATGACCTACTGGAATCCGGTGCTGCGGTACGGCGTCGACCGGTTCGCCCGCGATCTCGCGGCCGCCGGTGGCCTCGGGCTGATCACCCCCAATCTGATTCCGGAGGAGGCGGCCGACTGGGTCGCCGCTTCCGAGGCCCACGATCTCGATCGGATCTTCCTGGTCGCCCCCTCCTCGACCGAGGAGCGGCTGGCGATGACCATCGAGGCGAGCAGCGGCTTCGTCTACGCCGCGTCCACGATGGGCGTCACCGGGGCCCGCGACGCCGTCTCCTCGATGGCGCCCGAGCTGTGCGCCCGCATCCGGGTCCACTCCGATATTCCGATCGGGGTCGGCCTGGGCGTGCGCAGCGGTGCGCAGGCGGCCGAGATCGCGGCCTACGCCGACGGCGTCATCGTCGGTTCGGCGCTGGTCGCGGCCGCGGGCGAGGGCCTGGACCGGGTGCGCGCCCTCACCGCCGAACTCGCCGAGGGCGTCCGCTCCGCTCCCGTCGCCCCGTAACCGGGCGGCCGGGCACCGGCCGGGCCGCTTCGGCTACGGTGGGGCGCGTGACCATTCCAGTCCTGGCAGACAATGTTGCTGCGCGCGGTGCGGTGTTGGCCTACATTCCCAGTCCGCCGCGCGGCGTGTGGCATCTGGGGCCGTTCCCGCTGCGGGCCTACGCGGTGTGCATCATCGTCGGCATCATCGTGGCGATCTGGTGGGGTGAGCGGCGCTGGCGCGAGCGCGGCGGGCAGCCGGGCGCGGTGCTCGACGTCGCGATGTTCGCGGTGCCGTTCGGCCTGGTCGGCGGGCGGCTGTACCACGTGGCCACGGACTGGCAGAAGTATTTCGGGGCCGAGGGGCATCCGATGAACGCGTTCCGGGTGTGGGAGGGCGGCCTCGGTATCTGGGGTGCGGTGTTCCTCGGTGGCGTCGGCGCCTGGATCGGATGCCGCTCGTATCGAATTCCGTTGCCCGCCTTGGGTGATGCGATCGCCCCGGCGATCCTGCTGGCCCAGGCGATCGGGCGGCTGGGCAACTATTTCAACCAGGAGTTGTACGGCCGTACCACCGAGGTGCCGTGGGGGCTGAAGAACTTCCTGCGGTTCGACCCCGCCACCGGGCAGCCGGACATGATGAACGGCGTCTCCAACGGTCAGGTGGAGAAGATCGTGGAGCCCACCTTCCTGTACGAACTGGTGTGGAATGTGCTCGGCGTGCTGGTGCTGGTGTGGGTGGACAAGCGGTTCCGGATCGGCCACGGCCGGCTGTTCGCGCTGTACGTGATGATCTACACGTTCGGCCGGTTCTGGGTGGAACTGCTGCGCGACGACGACGCCACGCACATCTTCGGCATCCGGATCAACTCGTACACCTCGGTGCTCGTATTCCTGTGCGCCTTCGCGTATTTCCTGTTCGCGACGCGCGGACGGGAGACCGCGGCGCAACTGGCGCCGGGCAGCCGGCGGCCGTGGCCGTGGCAGTTCGCCGCGCTGCGCCGCAGCGCGGCCGATGCGGAGGCCGCCGATTCGGCTGTCGCCGCGGGTGATTCGGTGGCCGCCGCGGTAGCCGATTCCACCGGTCCCGCCGGTGCCGGTTCCGGGGCCGTGGCCGATTCCACCACTACCGCAGCCGGTTCCGTATCCGATTCCGGCGTGGACGCGGCCGAACGGACTGCTGCGGAACCGGTTTCCGGTGCGGTTGCCGGGGACGGCAACGAAACCGGAACGACCCGCGATAAACCGGCCGACGCGGTCGACGACGAGGACACCGGGTCGGCACACGCGACTGCGGCGAATTCGGCCGAGTCGCGCAAGAATTGACGTGCGGGTCGCCGTGACCCGCACGGTACGGGGGGCCCGCGGGCCGACCCGGACGAGCGAGGAGGACGCGCGTGACCGAGCCCAACCAGCCCCAGCCCGGATGGGGCGGGCCGCAATACGGCGCGCCGGGCACCGGCCCGGGGCAGCCGCAGGATCCGGGTGGGCAGGCCTACAGCGGCGGCTACGACCAGTCCGGTGGCGGCTACGGCCAGCAGGCGCAGTACGGCGCACCCGGCTACGGGCAGCAGCCGGGTTACGGACAGCCGGTCGGCGGCCAGCCGGGGTACGGCCAGCAGCCGGGGTACCCGGTGCCGGTCGGCGGCGGTTATCCACCGGACCAGGACGCGCCCTACGGCCGCAATGCGTACGGTGAGCCGTACTCGGACAAATCGAAATTGGTTGCGGGCCTGCTGGAGATCTTCCTCGGCAGTTTCGGTGTCGGCCGGTTCTATCTGGGCTATCCGGGCCTGGCGATCGCCCAGATCGCCGTCACCTGGCTGACCTGCGGTATCGGCCACATCTGGCCGTTGATCGACGGCATCATGATCCTCACCGGCAAGGTGCGCGATCCGTACGGCCGTCCGCTACAGGAGAGCTGACGCCGGTGTCCCCGCCGGTCCTCGGCGGCCACCGGGTCGTGACGCAGATCATGTTCAGTGCAATTGATAGCGATGGGTATGCCGAATCGGTATACCTCCCTCGGCAGACTAGGGTTGACTCGTGATGCGACGGACAAAGATTGTGTGCACCCTCGGTCCGGCTACCGCCGCCGAGGACCGGATCCGCGAACTTGTCGAAAGCGGCATGGACGTGGCCCGGTTGAATTTCAGTCACGGCGAACACGCCGACCACGCTGAGAACTATCAGAAGGTGCGGCGCGCGGCCGACCAACTCGGCCGCGCCGTGGGCATTCTCGCGGATCTACAGGGCCCCAAGATCAGGCTCGGCCGTTTCACCGACGGCAAGACCTTCTGGGCCACCGGGGAGGAGGTGCGGATCACCGTCGAGGACATCGACGGCAGTCACGACCGCGTCTCCACCACCTACAAACAACTGGCCGCCGACGCCAAGGCCGGCGATCGGCTGCTGGTCGACGACGGCAAGGTCGGCCTGGTCGTGCTCCGGGTCGAGGGCAACGACGTGGTCTGCCGGGTCACCGAGGGCGGCCCGGTCTCGAACAACAAGGGCGTATCGCTGCCCGGTATGGACGTGTCGGTTCCGGCCCTGTCGGAGAAGGACATCGAGGATCTGGAGTTCGCGCTGGAGCTCGGCGTCGACTTCATCGCGCTGTCGTTCGTCCGCTCGCCGGCCGATGTCGAACTCGTGCACGACATCATGGACCGGGTCGGCCGCCGGGTACCGGTGATCGGCAAGCTGGAGAAGCCGGAGGCCATCGACAATCTCGAGGCCATCGTGCTCGCCTTCGACGCGGTCATGGTCGCGCGCGGCGACCTGGGCGTGGAGCTGCCGCTGGAGCAGGTGCCGCTCGTGCAGAAGCGGGCCATCCAGATGGCCCGGGAAAATGCCAAGCCGGTGATCGTCGCGACCCAGATGCTGGAGTCGATGATCACCAACTCGCGGCCCACCCGCGCCGAGGCGTCCGATGTCGCCAACGCCGTCCTCGACGGTGCGGACGCGGTCATGCTCTCCGGTGAGACCTCGGTCGGCGACTATCCGATCGAGACGGTCCGCACCATGGCCCGGATCGTGCACGCGGTGGAGGCCGAATCCTCCACCCGGGTGCCGCCGCTGACCCACGTGCCGCGCACCAAGCGCGGTGTCATCTCGTACGCGGCGCGCGATATCGGCGAACGGCTCAACGCCAAGGCGCTGGTGGCCTTCACCCAGTCCGGCGACACCGTGCGGCGGCTGGCCCGCCTGCACACCCCGCTGCCGCTGCTGGCCTTCACGCCGCTGCCGGAGATCCGCAGCCAGCTCGCGCTGACCTGGGGTGTCGAGACGTTCATCGTGCCGTCCGTGGCGACCACCGACGAGATGATCGGTCAGGTCGACAAGGAGCTGCTGTCGATGAATCGGTACCGTAAGGGTGATCTCGTGGTGATCGTGGCCGGCTCCCCGCCGGGCACCGTCGGGTCCACCAACCTGATCCACGTGCATCGCATCGGCGAGGAGGACCACTGATTTGAGCGCGACGCTGGGCGAGTCACGGGAGTCCGCGCACCCGCCGGGCGGCGCGCCGGAGGCAGGCGACCTCGGTGAGCTGCTCGGCCTGCTCGATCTGGAGCAGGCCGGCGAGGACGTGTTCCTCGGTCACCATCCGCGGAAGGTGTGGAGTCGCACCTTCGGCGGGCAACTGGTGGCGCAGGCGATCGTGGCCGCCGGCCGGACGGTGACGGCCCCGGGCTCGTCCCGGCAGTCGCGTCCGCTGCACGCGATCAACGCGCATTTCGTGCGCGGCGGAGATCCGAAGCAGCCCATCGAGTTCCGGGTGCAGCGCATCCGGGACGCGCGCAACCTCGCCAACCGGATGGTGGTCGCCAGCCAGGACGGCGAGGAGCTGTTCGTGATGCTGGCGGCGTTCCAGGACTGGGTGCCCGGTCTGGAACACGCCACCGCGGCGCCCGATGTGCCGGGCCCGGAGGGGCTGGTCCGGGTGGAGGAGTCCTTCGCGGGCTTCGAGGACAAGCTGGAGATGTTCGTGAAGGCCCCGCGCCCGATCGAGATGCGCTTCGCCAACGAGCCCGCCTGGATCCTGAAGAGCACCGGCGGCACCCTCGAACACAATCGGGTGTGGATGCGCGCCGACGGCCGGTTGCCCGACGATCCGCTGATTCATGTTGCGGCACTGGGCTATTCGTCCGACACCACGGTGCTGGATTCGATCATCACCACGCACGGGCTGGCCTGGGGGCTGGATCGGCTGCTGGCGATCACGGTCAACCACTCCATCTGGTTCCACCGGCCGTTCCGGTTCGACGAGTGGGCGCTGTACGCGACACAGTCGCCGGTGGCCGCGGGTTCGCGCGGTCTGGCCACCGGACACTACTATTCGCAGTCCGGTGAACTGCTGGCCACGGTGGTGCAGGAGGGTTGTATCCGGCACTGGCCGGCGCGTAATCGGTAGTGCGGCCGGGAGTTCCGGCCGACCGCCCGGAAGCGCTCGCGGCGCTCAGAGGCTGGTGAGGCGCTCCGAGTTCTCCTCCATGTCGAAACTGTCGCGGCTGCTGGCGTGCAGGACGTACGGCACGGCGGCCGCACCGCAGCCGTATCCGGTCGAAATGCCTTGTACCAGACGGCGTTCCAGGTCGATCAGATCCGCCTCGGTGAGCAGGTCCGGGGCGCCGACGAGGCTGAGCGCGATCTCGTAGGTGCCGCGGGTGCCGGGCTCGGCCGCCGGATTGTCCAGGCGCCACCGGGTTTCGAGCATCGTGTGGGCGTGGTGGTCGGCGTCGACCGGGAGGGTGAAGCGCCAGGCGAAGACATCACGGTCGGCGACGTGATCGTCGACCACGCGGCGTACGGTCGCGACGACGCGCTCGAGAGTTTCCGGTGTCACATAAACATGGAGCGAAACATCCGAAATGCGTTTCGGCATGTCGTTCAGTCCTGTTCTTGTGTCGAACCGTCGGCTGCGGAAGTGTTCGCGGGAAGTGTAGACCCGAATACTCGAATTGGCGAGAATCAGGCGTGTCACCGGCCCGGGTGTGCGCGGGTCGTCCGAAATGTCGTGGAAACGCTCAGGCGTGGCGGCCGATTCCGAGGTGCCGCTCGAACGGCTGTGGCTGGGCCCGTCCGCCCGGCAGCACGACCAGGCGCGGCCGTCCGCGCTCGTCCGTGCCGCGGCCCTGATGGATGTGCAGGGCCAGCAGCAGCGGCACCACCGCACCGGCGATCCGGTCGCCGATCTCGCAGTACTTCTCCGGTGACAGGCCGACCGGATCGGCGATGTTCTCCCGTCCGACCAGGGCGAGATCGTTTCGGGCCCGGTCGATTTCGGTGACCGTGCGGGCCCCGCTGACCCGCGCGATCCGGAACGCCTCGAGCAGCGTGAACGTCCGGGTCGCCGCCGATGCCACGAGTTTGCCTACGTCGTCACGGATGTGGTCGGTCATCGTGAGGATCAGGTCCGCGCGCTCGATCATGGCCGGCTGCAACCGGCGCGCCTTGAATCCGCTCGCATCGCCGCCGAGTCCGGTGATCGCTTGCGCGGCAAGCGGTTCCACCCCGAATCCGACCAGCGCGCGGGTACCGGCGCTCTCCGCGGTCAGGTCGGTCAGCCCGTGTTCGGCCGCCAACGCCGTGGTGAGTCGTTCGGCGATGACCGAACGACACACATTGCTGTTGCAGACGAACAGGACGTGCATGGCAGTACGGTAGGGCGCGGGATGCGGAATCTGAAGCCGATCACGGGCGAATCACAGTCCGGCGGGCGAGTGTTCATCCACTGGTAGCCAACCGTCGCCGACCGTTAGCCAGAAGGTCGCTCGAGTGGGTAATCCATTCGGTCGCCTAACTATTCGTCGCGGGGCGCGGGTGCGGCCGGTTCGTCGGCATAGTAGGTCTGCTCGGCAATCACGGGGGCGGCGCCGCCGGCGGCGTCGTGGCCCCGGGCGGCCGCCCCGGTGCCGTGGATGCGGCCGCGGGTGGAGAACAGCCGCCCGCGCGACGGCACGGTCGGCGCGAACCGGGCCAGGCCGGCGGGCGTGGACATGTCGTCGTACATGGCGTCGATGCCGCCCCGCGCGAAATAGGCCTCGTGCCAGAATCCGGTGCCGCCGGAGTCGCGCAGGAATTGTTCCCACCACTGCCGGTGCGGATCGCTGCGCGTCCATCGCTCCAGGCTGTCCAGATCGCGCCAGTACTGGCGCGCGCCCCAGTGCGGCGGGAACAGCGACCAGATGATGTCGTCGTGCCACAGCAGGCCGTCGGGCCGATCCCGGTGCGACCGATACAGTTTCGGCCCGACGCCGAGCAGCCGGGCCGTGCCGCGCAGGGTGTGCACCCGCATCCCGAGATATACGACGACCAGATCCGGATATCCGGACAGGTCCGCTGTCAAGCGCTGTACTCGCACTGTCACGTCCTCCACGAAGCGTCTCTACGAGAACTACGGTGCCGGTACGGGTTCGGTTCGACGATACGAATGCCGGTGTGTCGTGCGGGTTCCCGCGGTCCGGCGGGATGCGGTCCGGGCGGCGTCGAGGCGCCTTGCTTGTCCGTTATGCCCGAATCGCGAAAAGGTAGCCAGCAAATCGACCGAGTGGTATCGAATTAATTTCTCGGAAGCGGTTGCTTGAAATCAGCAACGCTGACAGGATGCTTGTCGTACGGCAATCACGGGGATCGTGATCAACCGCCGTATTCTCACCGACTCTTCCCTCAGGACACCTGTTGAATAATGTGCGCAGGCCGTGGCGGCCACCGAAGTTCCCGGCATTCTTCCGATGTTCGCCCCGCTGATCCACCCGCTGCGCGAGCGTGCAATTTCGGGTGCACGTGCAGCCGGTGCCGAGCGGACCGAATAGCTCCCCCTCTCCCGGGATTCGAACCATGACGTCCGGTTTCGGAACGGGTTCGGCCCATGGCCGGAAAGCATCACGACATGTGGTGGTCGAATTGTCGAATGCTGCCGCCGAACGGTTTACCGATATTTTACGTGTCCTCGGCGATCCGGGCGGTGTTTTTCCTCTCGTGCGCGGCGCGGTACTCGCCGTCAATTCTCCCGGTGCGCCCGGAATGCCCGAGCCCCGGCCCCGGCATACGGTCGCGGGCGCCGCGGAATTGTCCGCGCCGCGCCGCGCGGTGACCCACGATGCCGCGTTCACCGTCGCCGCGGACCGGATCGGGGACCGATTCCGGGCGGCCGCCGACAGCGGCCCCACGGTCGTGATCGCCGTGCCACATCCCGGCGCACCGATCACCGCGAACGCTCACCGGTTGCGGGCCCAGGCCGCGCGGCACCCCGGTGATCGCCCGGCCCACACCGAATCCGGCGACCCGCTGTCGTGCCGCCGCGCGCCCGGACAGCCATCGTGGCGTCGCGACCCCGGGCCGTGGCGAACGCCGCCGCGGCACCCGGACGACCGGAACAGCCGCCGCGACATCGCATTCCCGTGGTGCCGCGGCGGGGCGCGGGCGGAATCCGCGAACCGTATCCGGCTCCCAGCACCGGATCCTCCACAGAAAGGCGCAGATGAACTCCCCGACGACGAGCGGCGATCCGGCCGGACAGGTCGGATCGCCGGTCCGAAATCCGAGGACGGAGGCGCCGGAACGGATTTCGGCCGGCGCCGTCGACGGGTCGACCGGCAGACGGCCGGGCGCCGTCCCGGCGCTGCTCCGGGGCCGGGACGTGGTGCGGATCGAGGAGATCCGGACGCCGCGGCGGGCAGTTCGCCCCGCCCGCCGCGACGCGGTGGACGCGGGGACGCTCGCGCGGACCCGGCGGGTCGTCCGGGAGGCCGGCCGGTCGTGACGGGGCGGAGTACTCGGTGACGGGGATCGACGGGTGTCTGGACGAGATCATGGCAATACCGGGGGCGCGCAGCGTGACATTGGTGGACGGGGCGAGTGGACTGGCGATCGCGGCGGCCGGTTCGCACGATCCGCTGGACGAACACGAGGACGCGGCCGGCACCACCGACGTGGTGCGCGCGGTCCTCGGCTGTCCGGCGCTGGCGGTGGGTGACGACGGCGGCGCCGAGCTGATCGTCAGTGGCGCAACACGATTCCATCTGCTGAATCTGGTGGACGGCGACTACATCGGCCGGCTGTTCGTGCACGCGGTGTTCGATGCCGAGGGCGGTAGCAATCTCGCGTTCGCGCGATTCCGGGTGCGGGCGATCCTCGCCGAACTGACCGGAGGCGGCCATGGGTGAGGCGCTCATCACGGAACTGCGGCGGATGGCCGACGAGCGGTCCACCGGCACACTGACCGTCGGCGACGGCGTCCTGCACTTCGCCGACGGCCGGATCACCGGCGCCGGCTGCCCGCGCACCCCCGGCCTGGAGCAGTTGGTGGTGACGACCGGCCTGGCCACCGCCGACGACTGGCAGCGCGCGCAGGCCGGTGATCCCGGCCCGATACTGCGCCGGCCACGGCTGCAGATGCTGGCCATGCTCGCGGTGTTCGACGCCGCGTATTTCCTGCTCGCCGAACCCGGGACGCCCGAGTTCCGCCCGGCGCCCGCGCAGTGGCTCGCCGCCGTCTGCCGGATCCCGCTCGAGGTGCTGGTGCACGAATGCGATCGCCGCCACGCGGCCGAACCCGGATCGTGGCCGCTGGAACTGGTCGACCGCGCACCGGTGGTGCCGGCGCGCCGCACCCGGCGCAAGCGGGTGCCGCTCACCGGCGGCGAGGCCGAGATCCTGGCGGCCGCCGACGCCCGGCGCAGTATCGCGGGGATCGCCGGGGATCTGGGCCGCACCAGCTACGGCTGCCTGGTGGCGGTGCGGCGGCTGACGCGGGTGGGCCTGCTCGAGGCGCCGAGTGCCGCCCGGCCGCCCGCGGTACCGGCCGCCCCGGCCCCCGCCCCGGCCGCGCTCGCGCCGCTGCCGCGCCGTCGCCGGATCACCGTGGTCCCGCCGGAGGCGCCGCCGCGCGCGCCGGGACCACGCCACGCCGCCGCCGCGGATCCTCCGGAAAACGCTGCCGGACAACATGATTCGGCGCCGTCCGGTGCGGGACCCCGCCACGCGGTGCCCGCGGAGCCGGGCGAGACCTCGGCACCGCGCGCCACCGTGGCGCCGGCCGAGGCCGCCGCGGTGCCGGAGATCTGGAAACCGGTGGATCGCGAGTTGCTGGTCCGGCTCAGGACGGCGTTGGAGGAGTTCGTGTGACCTTGCGACTGCGGCGGAACACACGCAGCACCGTGCTCGGCGAATTCATAGGGAGGTTTACCAAGGTGGCGATGCCCGGATCCGAACCGAATCCGAAGGTGCTGGCCGAGTTGCGGGCGCTACGGGAGCGACTGCCCGCGCTGACCGGCGCGCTGGTCGCGTCCAACGACGGGCTGCTGGTCGCGCACACCCTGCCGTCGCACATCGAGCCCAACGGCATCGCGGCGCTGGCGGCCTCCCAGCTGGCGGTGTCGCATCGCCTGGTCACCACCGCGCACGGCGGCGGCTTCCACGAGGTCGTGGTCAACGGCACCGACGGCTACGCGGTGATCTACGCGGCCGGCTGGACCTCGCTGACCGTACTGGCCGGACCCGACGTGAACGTGGGCCGGCTGCACCTGGAATCCCGGCCGGCGGCCCGTGCGATCGCCGACCATCTCAAGCCTGCCGTGGCCGAGCCCGGTACGGACCGGATCACCGATACCGGATGAATCACCAACCCTCGCAGCGAAGAACCCGACGGAAACAAGGAAAAGGAATCGGCATGACCAATATGGATCTCGCCCTGAAGGACATGATGACCATCGACGGCGCGGTGGGGGCCGCGGTCGTCGACTACGGCAGCGGTATGGCCCTCGGCATGCTCGGCAGCTCGAAGGCACTGGACCTCCAGGTCGCGGCGGCCGGCAACACCGAGGTGGTGCGCTCCAAGATGCGCACGATCGATCAGCTCGGCCTCAAGGAGGAGATCGAGGACATCCTGATCACCCTCTCCGCCCAATACCACATCATCCGGCCGATGACCGGACGTAAATCCAAGGGCCTGTTCCTCTATCTGGCACTCGACCGCGGCCGGGCCAATCTCGCCCTGGCCCGGCACCGCCTGAAGACCATCGAAGAGGAACTGGAGGTATAACACGACTTCGCGATCGGATCGCGCGGCACATGCCCGGAAAGCCCGGGAGAAATCGCACGGCGGCGGTGCCGGAATTCACCGCCGGTACCGCCGGAAAAACTGTGCCGAGTGTGGGACTCGAACCCACACGTCCGTGAGGACAACGGTTTTTGAGATTGTACCTCTCGACGTTTGCCTGAGTTGACGGCTGTTGGTGGCGACCGCGGGGGTCGGATGACCAGGCGATTCGCTCGTTGGGTTCGTTGGTCGGAATCGGTCGCATCGTGGGCTGCTGCGGACCAACTGCGGACGGGAATCGGTCGAATAGCGCTGGGAGGTCACCGGCCGCCATGTTGAGCCATGCTCGGCCGAGTTGACGGACAGGTTGCGACTGTGGCAGGATGTATTGCCCCCCGGAGGTACGCCCGGAGCGGGTCCAACTTAAAAGTGTGGTGGCACAAGGCAGTTCGTTGCGTGTGGTTTGGGCCTGGAGCGTCGCATGCGGCGTTGCTGGCCGTAGCTGCGTGCAGCTCGTTCTTTATCTTCGGTGTTTTCCCCGCCCTGGACGCGAAGTTCGGCGGCTCCGCGGAGCCGCGTGATTCCAGCAGTACGGAGAAGTCGAAGGGAGGCGCCATGAAGAGTGAATTGTGGAACGCTTTCAAGAACGTCTTCTACGGCTTGCCGGGAGGTCTCCTGATTCAGGCCAGACGTAACGAGCTGCTGCCACCACCACCTACCCCTACCGTCGTGGGTCGGTTGGTGCCAGAGGTGATGGAAGCGGGATGACATTACGTCATCCCGCTTCTTGTGGGCCGGGCGGGATTCGAACCCGCGACCGTCCTCCTGCGAAGGGGGTGCTCTATCCGCTGAGCTACCAGCGATACCAGTGTACGACCCCGGTTCGAGGTGGGTTCGAGCGGTACCCCGGGTCGGTTAGGCTGTGTCTGTCGGTGGCGAGATCAACTGCGGCAGAGTGGGGCCGGGAATATCTGGCGGTATGTCGGTGGTATCCCGGGTGGCTTTGGAGGCACTCGTTTACAAGTCGACTACCCGGTGTCCGCGGAGGTACCGCGTTTGTCCATACTCCCACGTGAGGCAGCTTCTCCTCCGCGGAAGTCGCGTCGCGTCCGTGGCGATCCAGGCGACTTGTGACACCGCTGTGACAACAGCTGGACTGCATGGATTCGGCAAATGTCCCGGACATGTGCGCTCTCAGTTTGGGAATCAGGAGTCTGGGCGGGTGAACAGGGCTTACCCAGGTCAGAGGGTACACACGGGTGCCGCGTTCTACCGCTGTTGACCTGGTATCTGGCGCGGTTGTGGCACTCCAACTCTTCCTTGATCGTCTGCCCTGGGGGCATGCTCGGGTCGGATTCCGTGGTGCTCCGTCTGGTCGTCGCGCCACAGGGCGTTCGGTATCCGACTGCCGGGCTACGCACCGAGTCCGCTTGCGGCGGTAGTCGTCCTGCTCCCCGAAGGCTACGCATACGACTCGAAAGCGATCGCCGGTATCGCAGAGGATCCGACGACTGGCGTGTGTTCAATTTCCAAACGCGTGCCCCAGGCTGTAGATTCGGCGGCAAAGAAAACGAGCCAACGTAGACGCTATCTTGAATGCAAGAGGAGGTTAGATGGATCGCATAACCAAGGCTTACCTAACCGAGTTTCGGCAAGATCAGTCATTGCCGAAATCCATGTCAGATGCCGATGCGTTCGAGCGCTTCGCCATCTACTGCGCTGTCTCAAACGTTTACGATGAAGAATTCGACCTCCTCGAACTCCAAGTTGGCGGGGGAAACGATTTAGGCATCGACGGAATCGCCATCATTGTTAATGGCGTTATAGTGACGTCGTGTGAAGAGGTAGGCGATCTTCTCGACATCAACAGCTTCCTGGATGTCAAATTTCTATTCATTCAAGCAAAGTCGGCAAAAAATTTCGATGACGCCGAGATCGGTATATTTTTCGACGGTGTTGACGATTTCTTCTCCGAAGATCTATCTACTCCTACAAACTCCGATATCAGCGCTGCCCGAGAAATAATGAGCTATATCTATGATAAGAGCATAAAGTTCAAGGGGCGACCGCCGGCCGTGGAGCTGGCGTACGTTAGTACCGGCACATGGTCGGGGGATCCGCATTTGGTGAGCAGGGCCGACAAGCGCCGTAAAAAATTGTCAGATACTGGCCTTTTCGGGAGCGTGACATTTCGCCCGGTAGGTGCCTCTGAGGTGCAGAAAGCATACGAGCGTTCGAAGAATAGTGTTGAAGTTGAGTTCAATTTCGTAAACAAAACACTCATTCCTGACATAGACGGGGTGTCCGAGGCGTATCTCGGGGTGGTGCCCGCTTCCGAGTACTTTGAACTCATAACAGATGAAACGGGAAATATCCGGCGGACCCTCTTCTATGATAACCTCCGAGATTTTCAAGGCGACAACAAGGTTAACGTTGAGATTAAAGCGACTCTGGAAGACCCAGTAGGACAGCAGCGTTTCGCGGTATTGAACAATGGAGTCACGCTCGTGGCTAGGGAACTGCGAGTTGTCAAAAATAGATTCACCGTCCGGGACTATCAGATAGTAAACGGTTGCCAGACGAGCCATGTACTTTTCAATTTGAAGGGAAGACTTGGCGACGAAATATTCATCCCGTTGAAGGTAGTGGCGACGACAGATGAGAAAATTATTAGCTCCATTATCGTTGCCACCAATCGCCAGACCGAAGTAACCGCAGACGATCTTATTTCCCGAGGAAAATTTCAGGAGCAACTCGAAGCGCTCTACGGTGCGTACCCTGACAAGAAGAAACTTTACTACGAGCGCCGTTCAAAGCAGTATGCTGCTGTTAGCGGAATCGAGAAGGTGCGGATTATCGGAAAATCCCAGCAGATAAGATCCTTCGCGGCAATGTTTCTGGATGAGGCACATAAATCGACGCGATACTACTCCGATTTATATAACCTCATCGGTGCAAAGATATTCAACGATAAACACAAGAAGGAGCCGTATTACGTAGCCGCTTATGGGTTCTATAAGCTTGAGTACTTATGGCGAAATGGACTCATTCCGGTTTATTATAAACCTGCAAGATTTCAACTCTTGATGGCTCTCAGATATGTCGTAAAGGGAGCATCTATGCCTGACCTAACCGCCAATAAGATCTCTAGATACGCGGACGATATCGCGGAGATATTATGGTCGGATACTGAGGCTGTTGCAGCGTTCAAGAAGGCGATAGAAGCTGTAGACGCTGCCGTTGGCGGTGCGTCGTTGTCACGCGATCTCGTTAAAACTCAGAGCTTTACGGATGCTGTGAAAGCTGCGGCGAATAAGTTGGGTCCCTCTCGTGGGAGCGCACACTAAAATCATCTAGGCGAGCACTATGCCCGAGGATCGAGTTACCAGCGCGGCGTGGCGCAGTCGCACGGTTCGGGCCGCAGTCTCCGATGCGCGTATCAGGCAATGGGGAAGAGCAGGATGCCGAAAACCGGTAGAGCCGTCTGAGCAAGACCGATAGCGTTGAGATATGCGACACACAGTCAACGACCCTGACCCGGCAACGGCCGCTCAACTTGAAGGGTTGGCCGAGGTTTTGTCAGCTTGCAGGGAAGCGTTCCTGCGCATCCGCGATGACTACCACTGGACGCCCGCTGCCGGATCTGCTGCCGGTCACGACATCGCCGAGTATGAGCGGCTCGGGATTCCCGATTCTCATATCGTAATGGAGACTGTCTGTAGTGGTCTACAACACGCTGCAAACAAATGCGGCGGACTGCGCGGGTTGATACATAGCCATGAGGTGTTCGGGACCGTCGAAGAACCGGCGCGGGCGACTCTGGAAGCGTGCTCATACGCTGTCTGGACGATCGGTGATAATCCGCTGATGTATGACGCAAAGGGTCGATTGGCGCGTACTTACATTCTTAACCGTCTGAGCACAGTGAAGGCTAAAGAGGACGCTAAGCGGTTGGGAGGCAAGGGATCAGACGCTTACGTTGAAGCAGACCGGAAGTTCAGGGCGTTGCGGGCTGAGATTGAGAAAGCTTTTCCTTCTACGACCGGCAGAGACTTGGACCATCCGATTACCATCAACGGCGAGGTTGGGATTGGGCTTACTGAGGTGGTCAAGTGGTTTTTGGCCCAAATCGTCAGATTCGGCGGCGAGAATATGACCCCCGATATCGCCGAGGGCGTGTATGGGTTCCTGTCCAACAGTACGCACCCGACCCTTTATGCTATCCGGCAGCGGATGAGCTACATTCCGCATGCTGGCCATCTAGTTTCCGAACAGAAAGTCACCATTCGGCACCTCGTTGACTTGACGAAGTTTGCAGTCGGCGCCATCTACAACGCACTTTCCTGGATGCATTTATACGCGGGGTGGAATTTCGACGATAACGAGGAATTCGCCACGGTCATCCGGCGCACTCTCCCGGGTTTCTTCCATGACCCGGAAGCGGAAGTAGCATCCAACGTGTGAGTCGATCTGTAAACTCCGGCCATCTGCGGACGCGCGGACCGACACTGCCAGGAGGCGCGAATCACTCAACCGGGCAAAGTGGTTCGTTTAATGGGTGACGTCAAGGTGTCCTCGATGCCCGGATGTCGTCGAGCGACTAGCTGACTTTTTCTTGACGGCGCCCACCACTCCGGACAATGGAGATGTCTGATCTTGTTCGACGAGCGTGGGCCTGCTCGAGGCGCAGCGTCTTGGTCAGAAAGGTATCGAGGCGGATTATCCTGGCAGCGAGGAGTTCAGAACGGACTTTCGCTCGTTGCCACCGGCCTTCCGGTGTTTGTTGCTCGCTCAAACCAGTGACACGATCTCGCCATCGACGGAGATTTTTACGCCACCAGGGAAGCGTCACATACCGTTCAGCCCATCCTGTCACTAGGGTACCTTGCCCAAAAATACCAAGGTGTTGCTCTTTGAATATCCACACTTCACTTCCGTGGCCTTCAACTCTAACAGGGAGAGTGGGGCCTATTGGAACGGGATGTTCCTCTTGAGCGAGATATTCATAGTCGATGCCTGCCGTGCCGGCGCGTAGTCCAATGTTGGCGATTGTGCACGCTTCTGCGCCCGTGTTCACTATCACCAAATGGACGGTCTCGGATACCGAATCGGGAGGTTCAAGCTTGCTTGCGACAACTTGGTCTGAGCCCATGACTACAGATGACGCCGTGCGAGTCGGCCCGGCAGAGATGCTGATCGTTATATGCACAGACTTCTTGAGGACGACAGCAATCCGCGGCCATCGGAGCCATGTAAGGACAACGTTCCAGGCAAGTGCCACCAGTGATAGCAAAAAGCCCAGGACGCCAAGAGTATTCACGTCAACTGACGATAGTTGCTGGACAAGCGGTTTGTCGCGGATAGGTCGTCTATCCGCCATCTCATGACTGCTCTCCCCCGCCTTCCTCATAGATGCCGCTCTCTGTGGAGGTCGGTCGTCTCAAGGATGCGCAGCACCGCGTAGCGGACACCCGGAGGGTGGTCCTTGACTCGTTCGGCCGGAGCGAACCATTCGGCTATGAGGAAGGGCGGGGTACCAACGCGACCCCGGTTCACGCCTACGGGGAAGGTGGGGGCTGCCTGGGTCTGCGCTGGAATGCCTGGTCGATCTGCTCGCCGAAGAGGTCCCTTTGACCAGGGGCGGCCGCTGGCAGCAGCTGACGTACCCGTTCACGGACATACGCCCAGAAGCCGCGCCAGCGGGCATTCGTGATCCCAGCAAGACGACCGATCTCCCACTCGATGGCCTTGTCGAGGACGGCGCGTTGCTCGTCCGACAGGTGCTCGCTGTCGTGCAACTCGACTAAAGCTCTGAGCGCTTCGTATGGGGTCTTCCGCGCACTGCGGACGGCGACGCTAGCAGCGATAACTGCTGAGATGATCCCGCCTCCCCAGCCGAGAACGATTTGCCACCACGCCATCGGCACATCTTGCCATCGCAGAAAAGTCACCAGGCAATCCCGCTGCGCTGCAACCAGGGCCCCGCGACGACTACAGCTGATCGGGTTCGAGGTGTTGACCACAGCAGGTCGACTGGTGATGGTGCCGGCGGTTCGCAATCGGCTGCGGGAGGCCGAGTCGGGTACGACTGTTTCGCGCCCAGCACCGCTCGGTCATTGCAAGGTGAGCCGCCGGGGAACGAGCGGCAGCGGCGTGAAGGGCGGCCACCGACGCGCCGGCGCGCCGCGGCGACCGCTTTTTGGGAGCCGCGCTGCGCGTCGTAGCGTGGCGGTGGCGGCCCGCAGGGCCGCTGCCGCTCTTGAACCTATACAGCGAAATTCGGCAGTACTACAACGTGTTCGGTTGTCGTGGTTCGACTGATGGTTGACACACTGGCTTCACCCGACGCTCGACACCGACCGCCGTGGACTGGATCGCCCGACCGTGATCGTTCGGGGTGAAGGCCCCAGGGCAAGAAGCCGAGCGCGGCAGGTACCGTGACCGCATGATTTCGGCCGTTGTGTTCGACGTTGGCGAGACCCTGGTTGATGAGACGCGGGAGTACGGGACTTGGGCGGATTGGCTCGGCGTGCCACGTCATACGTTCGCGGCGGTCTTCGGCGCTACGATCGCGACCGGCGGGAGCTACCTCGATACCTTCCAAGTGTTCAGGCCGGGGTTCGACCTGGCGAAGGAGAGGCAGGCTCGGGTCGATGCTGGCAAGCCGGAGTCCTATAGTGAGGATGACCTGTATCCCGACGTACGTCCTGCGCTGTCGGAGCTACAGCGCCAAGGCATCTGGGTCGGCATCGTCGGCAACCAGACTGTGCGGTCCGGCCGTATCCTGCGCAGCCTGAACCTGCCCACCGACTTCATTGCGACCTCGGACGATTGGGGTGTCGAGAAGCCGTCCGCGGAGTTCTTCGCGAAGGTCGTGGAGGCCGCACCGGCGCCTGCTGGCGAGATCGTCTATGTCGGTGACCGGATCGATAACGACGTGGCGCCGGCGAAGAAGGCCGGTATGCGCACGGCCTATCTCCAGCGCGGGCCGTGGGGATGGATACTCCGGGACAAGCAAGAGGTCACGGACCTGTCCGATTGGAAGATCAGTGATCTCGGTGAGCTTCCGGAAATCGTTGCCGCGGAGAACGTTTCGGTTAGCTGATCAGCGAATTGACTGTGGTGTGCCAGTCGTACAGCCGATCGTCCAGGGCTCGCACGGCAGGTACCGAGTCCCACTCGCGCAGTGACTGACGGACGGTCTTCACCCGATCCATCCCGGTGGCGTACCAGGTTCGGCTGAGGATATCGAGGGCCTGCTGTAGGTAGGTGCAGGCCAAGTCCGGATCGCTTTCCAGGACTGCCGCAGCCGCGGCGTCGGCCAGGTATATGGCGCGCTGTTTGACCGACTCTTCGGGCAGCGCGGCCAGTACCTGTTCCAATGTCTCCCGTGCTGCGCGGGCCTGCCCTGCGACCACCAGTGTGTTGCCCTTGAAGCCGGCGAGCCGAAGTGGTGAGAACCAGTCCAACCAGGCTGGGGAGGCGTTCGTCTCGGGATCGTGTTCTTCGTAGGTCGCTTCGGCGTGCTGGATCAGGCTGAGTGCTCGGCGTGTATCCCCGAAGCGGGTCTCGACTTCGGCTTCTACCGCGT
Source organism: Nocardia sp. BMG111209 (assembly GCF_000381925.1). Taxonomy (NCBI): domain Bacteria; kingdom Bacillati; phylum Actinomycetota; class Actinomycetes; order Mycobacteriales; family Nocardiaceae; genus Nocardia; species Nocardia sp. BMG111209. The sequence continues at coordinate 3,495,169 of NZ_KB907307.1, read as the reverse complement.
CGAGCCAGGCAAGCATTTCGGCACTGCCGTTTCCTCGGCGTGCGAACGCTCGCGCGGCCCGCATCTTGTCCCGCGCTTCTTCTGCTCGGGACGGGTCGCCGGAAAACGCAGGTGCAAAAGCCATGTGGGCCAGTGCGGCTGCTCCGAGCAGTGGATCGTCAGCCTCGTGTGCAGCTTGAAGCGCGAGCACGAAACTCGGTTGTGCCTGGACAGGCTGCTGAAGGTCGAAGAACTCCAGGCGCCCAGCCAGCAAGCTTGATTCCGAGATGGCACGTGCCAGCATCGGCTTCGCGGACTCGGGCACCTGAGACAGCAGGTCCGCCCCCAACGCTGCGTGCTCGGCGACTGATCGGTGTAGTCGTGCGGGCGGTATCGACCAGTAGAGGTGCCGTTGCGCGACCGTGACGGCCATGAAGTCGGTAGCCACCGATGCCGGCAGTGTTGCGTTGCCGGTGGTGAAGTGTCGAGTCGCCCACGTTTCCGAGGTCGTACCTCGGGGAGCCGGGCCGCCGTTGGAGGCTTCCGACCAGGGTGGGGTGAAACCCAGTTCGCCGAGTGGCCGTCGAAACAGGGCCTCCAGCACGGTGGCGTGTTCGGGCTGCGGCCAGGGCGGCTCTGTGGACTCCCATCGACGAACAGTTCGCGTATTGATTGCGACACGTAGTCCGATGCTGCGTGCTGTCTCGTTCAACGCGTCGGCAAGCGCGGATTGAGATCGATAGCCAAGTGATTGCCGCGCGGCGCGTAGTGCTGCGTTTCCTGGAGAAGTCACCCCGCCAGTGTAGCGCCATAAGAGGACATAGGGCAGGGCGTAATCTACAAGGTGGCCATCGAATGTCCTCTTGTTTGGCCTTCTCTGTGCATTGCGGGTGATGCACGCTTGCTGATGTAGCCATTAGGTCGGTTGGGACGGGGAAGGAGTCGCGACGTGGCTGATCGGACGGAGCGAGATGCGGCGGGGTCGTCCGGGCCTGCTGGCGAAGATGAGCGAGACAATGCGAGTTTGTTGGATCGGTTGGACATCATCTGCGCCCGCCTGGGCGTGATCGAGGACCGGCTCAGGAATCTCGGGCCGACTCGACCCGAGCGAGGCGAGCTTCTAGGAGGTCGAGCCGGCTCATGATCGCGTCTAGCTGCTGGAGTATGACGGGGTCTGTGGGGATGCCGGCGTTGTCGGCATCGTCTGCGGGGCGGGTGCGGTAGAAGGTACCGCGTCCCTGCCACGAAACGATCAGACCTTCGTTGCGGAGTACGTCGATGGCGGAGCGCACGGTTTCCCTGGCGACTCCCCATTGTTCGGCCACTTTCGGCACGGACGGCAGCTGCGCGCCCGGCTCATAGGCGTGGCGTAGTTCGTCGGCGATGCGCAGATAGACAGGCCGCGGGTCGTCGGGGTCCATCAGTCGATCTGTCATGAAAACTAGTTTACTCATATGTTCTAGACAATCTCAGCAACCCAGTAGTCGGCCAGTTACTACCCATTCACCGGCCTAATCCATATGTACTAGGTAACCTAGTCTTCGAATATTCGGATTCGGCACCGCCTCACTCACCCGGAGACGTTATGTTCGGCCTTCCACCATCCAGCCACGCCGCGATACCCGAGGACCGGATGACCGATGGTTCGGCTCATCGGGTCATGCAATCGCATCTCGAGTGCTCGATCGAGGATTGCGCCGTCAAGGCGCAGGCGCATCGGCATCTGGTGTCCGCGGGGAAGCTCGTGCCCGCCACCGACCCGCACTTCGGCTACTGACGGCGGGAAACACTGTGAACGACAGCAAGTTTCACCGCGCCCCGGTGGGCAACGCGATGACCGCCGCCGAGCAGCACGCGGCTATGAACGATCCGCTGCACACTCACTGCACGTATGACACCTGCGAGTTGTGGCGGTATTGCTGGCTGAACCTCCGTGCGCTGGGGCACGCGCACCCGCAGGAATCCCCGGAGCGTTGCCCGCAGTGTCGCGCCGACGCCCGTACCTCGATGACTTCCCGGCCAGCGTAAGGATTCAGGGCCGCTGTACCGGGAGGAAGGGGTAGCCCCCGGCGTTCGACAGTGCTCGGGGCGGGGGCTATCACCTTCACACTTCCAGGAGAACGACAGTGACAGACGACCAGGCGCCGACTCGCCTGATACTCGTACGCCACGGCGAAGCGCACGCCAACATCGACGATGTCGCCGCTGGCGTCCGTACCTGCCGCGGACTGACCGATCGAGGCCGCGAGCAAGCCAGCCGACTCGCCAAATATCTTGCTAGCCAACAGGATTACGGGATCGACGCCGTGTACAGCAGTATTGCGGCCCGTGCGAGGCAGACCGGGGAAATCCTCGCCGCTGCCCTCGATCAGCCGGTGTTCCCTGCGCTGTCGGCGCCGAACTACGGCGAAGGGGAGGGGCGGCCGTGGCCGGAGATCATCGCCGGATTCGGTGACGCGCCCGCTCTGCACCCGGACCAGCCGCTTGCCCGCGGTGCCGAATCGTGGACGACCTACCAGCGTCGCACCGGCCGTGACCTGGCCGACCTCGTGCGCCGCTACCCCGGTCGAACCGTCGCCGTGGTCGGCCACCGCGAGACGGTCATGGCCGCGTCGATGAACTTCTTCTCCCTGTTGCCGTGGGCGCGCGCGGACATCACGTTCACCGTGGACTACACCGGCGTCACCACCTGGGAACACGCTCCACTGCGCCACACCAACCCGCCCAACGGCCACCGGCGCTGGAACCTTGTGCGTCACAACGATACTCGACACCTCGACTGACCTTCTATGCTTCCTGGTCCGCCCTCTCACTGCACCAGCGCGGACCGGGAACCCGGAGAGAGCAAGGGGGTTTCCGGCCCGGCCAACCCGCGAACCGGACGCAGACCCGGTCCGCACCGGAAACTCCTTCTCTCACCGGAAACCCTGTGCCGCACATACCGTTTCCGTGTGGCACAGGGATCGAAGCCCCGGCGGTACCCGGCCCACATGGTGCCGCCCTTCACCCAGTCGGGTGCCGCCGGGGTGATCCATCACCGATTCATCGCTTGTGGGGAAATCGTGACCGCACTACCTGTTGCCGCGCTCGTTGTGTGCGCGCACACCGACGTCGACCAGGCACACCGGCTGTGGCGCCGGCACCGTGCGTGCACTCCGCACACCTGTGTCGTCAAACGCGCCGCCCTCCAAATCCTGGTTCTCGCGGGCAAAGTCGTCCCGCAAACGGTGAGCCTGCGTGACCGGGCCGCCGGCCGAGGCATCGACCTCGAGGACCCGCCCGAACCCGCTGCCCCGATGCTCACGCTCGGCACCGCTGAACTGCTCGCCATGCTGGAAGGACTCGCCCGCACATGACCAGCCCCACTCCCACCCCTACCGTCTCCGACGCGGCCCGGACGTTCGTCGGCCTCACCGTCGCCGGCGACACCTCACCCATGTCACTGCGCGCCGTCGCCACCGACACCTACCAGTCCTGCGCCATTCCCACCTGCGGCACTCCGGCCGATCTCGAGCAGGGCGACCACGCTGTCACCGTCTACACCCTCACCGAACCCGCCCTCCCCTGGTGGAGCACCGTCGAAATCCATTTCTGCGGTATCGGTCACGGCGAACTCGTCGCCCGGCCCACCGCCGCAGTCCTCCAGCCGGTCCCGCGGACCGGCACCCGTGCACCGACAGATCCGCGGGTGTTCGAGATCGTAAGCATCGACAGGCGGCACCGCAGTGTCCTGGAAACCTTCGGGACCGGGATCGCGCAGTACTGTGTGCGCTGCCGCCGCCCCCAGGGCCTGGCCTGGTACGAACTGCCCGGAAACGTTCGTGCCGCGATCCCACCGTGGTTCACGCATTGGCTTGTGCTGGTGGTCCATTGGTGCGAGGGGTGCGGGTACGGCGAGATCAGGCACTACAGCTCCACCTGCCTCGCCGAAGCCGTCGCGCCGGTCGCTGATCGGGGGAGACGCTGATGACGACCGCTGCCACTGTCGCTGTCCTGCACGACAACCACATGTCCTACCTGCACCGTCGTGCTGCTGCGCTGCTGTTGCAACTGGCCGAGCACCCTCAGGGGGACGGTTGGGCGTTGCTGCGTGAAGAACCCGCGGCCGTGGTCCACATGGCCGCTATCGCGTTGCACGCCACCGCTACCGAGCTCGCGCAGCAGCAGAACACCAGTCTTCTCGCGATCCTGGAACGCAGCGGTCTCCGTACCTGCGCCACCGACGCCTGCGGTCACGGACTCAGCACCGCCGATACCGCCGTGATCGCCGCCCACCTGTAAAACGTTCGGCCTACCCGTCTTTCTCGTGCGGGAAGACCCGGAACCCCGATGCCACCGTCGAGTATTCCCCTCGAGGCATCGGGGTTCGTGCCGTTCATGCCTGCCGGTCGCCGGCCCGATCCTGGAGCCTTTCGTGACGCCGGTTCCGGGTCATGCGGTGTCGAGTGTGCAGCGCTCGAGGCGGTGTTCGACGGTGGCGAGCCGGTTCTCAATGCTGTTAAGGCGCGCGAGTATGGCTACCAATTGGTGCGCTATCGGATCGTCGGCGGGATCGTTGTCGGGGCGGGCTTGGTAGAAGGTCCCTTTGCCGCGCCAGGACACGACGAGACCTTCCGAGCGCAGTACTTCGACGGCGGAACGGATTGTCTCCCTGGCGACTCCCCAGGTTGCCGCCAATGCCGGCACCGACGGCAGCTGCTTGCCGGGTTCGTGGGCGAGGCGCAGCGAGTCGGCGATCCGCAGGTATACGGGCCTCGGGTCGTCGCTGGGTGGCCGGTCTGCCATGCCGTGACCCTATCAGACTAGGTTACATAGTAGCTAGCAGTCTTCTACCAACTAACTAGACAGGACTAGTAAACTATCGTAGTCTAGTCCTGTCGGGTGGTCCGGCGTTCGAGTCGATGGAGGTAGAAGACATATGGCGATCAAGAAGGGTCATCAGTTCCCGATCGCGTTCGGTGAGGCGTTCCCGCAGGGCCTGGTGGGGGTGGGGGAGATCTCGGCGCTGACGAAGTACAACCCGACCCCGGGGGCGGTCGCGGAGCAGATGTTCGACATCGATCCGAAGACCGGTGAGGGGACGGGTTTGCCGTTGTGGAAGATGACGGTGACCGATCCGCACCAGGACAAGGCGAAGCGGGCCTCGTTCGAGATCGTGTTCGTCGCGCAGGTGCAGCCGGTGCCGGCGAACCCGGAGATCGTGCCGGGTACCGGGATGCGGATGATCGAACTGGAGGGGCTGACCGCCGAGCCGAAGGTGATGGGGCAGGGCGAATTCAAGTACCTCGGTTTCCAGTACCGGGCCACCGGGATCACCGGTGACACCTCGGGTGCGAAGCGTCCGGCGACCGGAAAGGCCGCGTGATCGTCATGTCGTGGATGTCGCTGCATGCCAACAGGTTCGAGGGTGTGAAAGCGGAGTACATGCCGACCCACGGCACCGAACACGGGGCGCAGATTCCCGCGTACGTGCTGGTGAAGCTCGGTGACTATGACGCTTCGGTCGGTTTGAGGATCGAGGATGCCCGCGTCCTCGCGGAGTCGGTGTCCCGGATACTCATGCTTCACGATTCGGTGGAGCACCTGGCCGCGGAGATGTCGGCCGATGCGCCCGGCCGGTCACCGGAAGTGGCGTGAGTGGCATGAACCAGAGGGCAATGCGGTGGGCGCGGATGTTCGCGGTCCTGGTGATCGTCGGTGTCGGCGCCGCCGCATTCCGCCTGTCGTTCTCGACCCTGCGGGACCTGGCGACACTTGCGCACGTTCCCGCGTCGGATGCGTGGTTGTTGCCGTTGATCATCGACGGCACGATCGTCCAGGCGACCGCCGCGGTGCTGGTGCTGGCGAAGTCGACGGAGCGGCGCTGGTTCACCGGGGTGTTGGTGGTCGGGGCGGTGGTGTCGGTGGCCGGTAACAGCCTCCACGCCATCGCCAACGGCCACGAACTCCCCGGCTGGGCGTGCGCGGTGGTGGCGGCTATCGCCCCGGTCGGCCTGCTGGTCGACACGCATGGCCTGGCGCTGCTGTTGCGCGCCACAGTCCGCGATCCGGAACCGGCGACCGTGCCCGAATCTGTGAATAGTACTGTGCCGGAATCGATTCCGGATCTCGACCGGACTGGTCTTGCCTCGTCTGCTGCGGCGCCGGTGCCTGAGGTGATCACTGTTCCGCCTGTTCCGGTGCGGCGCCACCCGGTGCCGGTGGTACGGCCGATAGTGCCGTCGATGGTCCCGGCTCCCGGCGAGTGACGGTCGCGGTCACCGGATCGCGAAGTCTTCCAACTCTTTTCGAACAATCCTGCCCACTCTGAGGAGAGGTGATGTCTGAGTCTGTGCGTTTTTCCTCCGGTCCCGGTGCCCTGCCGAATATCGCGACCGGTATCGGGGTGGTGGTGATCGCTGCCGGTGTCGGCCTGGCACTGGTCTCCCGCCATGCCACTTCCACTGTCCCGCACCCGAAGTCGACTCCGGCCCCGACTGCCGCGGTGGCGTCGTCCTCGCCGAGCGATCCGCCGGCGTCTGTCTCGTCCTCGTCGGTGGCCCCGGTGGCCGGTCCGGGGTGCTGGATGTTCTGCGGTGAACCGCCGTTGCCGTCGGCGGATTCGTCAGGGTGCCAATTGTTCTGTGAACTGTCCCGCCCGACCGAGGGGGGTGCCCGGTGATTCCCGCGGCAGAGCTGGCTCCGGTGGTGATTGCCGGGGGTGTCGCGCTGGTGCTGGGTGCCCGGATGCTGGTCTGGTCCCGCACACCCGCGTCGGCGGCCCCGAGCGTGGCCGACATCCTCGCCGCTGCCCCGGCCGAACTCCGTCCTGCGGTGTTGTGCTTCTACGACCCGGCGCAGGAATGGGTCATGTGGAAGTCCCTGGGCCTGGGCTCGATCGAGGACGGATTCCCGCACGTCGTCGATGCCGTCTACACCGGACACGGCCTGGACGTCGAGATTCAGATCCGTGGTGGCCAGAACTTGAAGACCTGGACCGACCCGGGCACTCTCGACGCGCTGGCCCAGTACATCGGTGTACCGGAAGTCACTGCCACACAAGGATTTCCGGGGTTCGTCCGTCTCCAGGCACGCGTGTTCGACACCCTCGCTGCCCCGGCCTCGGCGCCGCGGGTGGCCGGTGATGGTGTGGACCTGGAGGCGGTCCCCGCGGGCGTGTTCGAGGACGGTGACACCTGGGGTGTCCCGATCCAGGGCCGGCATGTCCTGCTCGGTGGCCGCACCGGGTCGGGGAAGTCGGGGGTGTTGTGGTCGCTGGTCAACGGCATGGGTCCGGCGATCCGCTCCGGTCGTGTCGAGCTGCGGGTGATCGACCCGAAAGGCGGCATGGAACTCGGCTTCCTCGAACCCCTGTGCACCCGATTCTCCTGCACCACACCGGAAGAGATGATCGGTCAGCTGGAAGAGACGGTCTCGGATATGCAGGAGGCTGCTCGCCGATATCGCGGGGACCGGGTCCGTAAACCGGTTCCGACGCCGGACAACCCGCTGGTGGTCACGATCATCGATGAGGCGGCGACGTTGTCGGCGTTCACGGATCCGAAGTTGCAGGGCCGTTTCCAGCGGGCGCACGGCCTGCTCCTCAGTCAGGGTCGCGCCCCGTTGTTCTCGGTGATCGAGACGGTGATCGACCCCAGCAAGGAGAACGTGCCGCAACGGCAGTTGCTGCCGTATCGGATCGGGTTGGCGATGGACGAACCGACCCAGGTCGCCATGATCCACGGCCAAGGCGCCCGTGACCGCGGCTCGTACTGCGACCGGATCCCGCACACCACGCCGGGTGTCTGTTTCGTGCAGGAGGACGGTACGGCTGGGTTCCGGCGTGCTCGGGCGTTCCTGGTCACCGACGACGACGTGGATCGCATCGTCGCTGTCTACAAGCCGGTCCCGCGGCCGGTCAGCCTCGCCGATTTCGAGAACGGATCCGCCGCATGACCCTCACCGATTTCCTCGATCATGTCGCCGATGCCGAGCTCGATGACCGGATCTGGTTGCGGCAGTGGACCGAACGCCGCGGCCTGACCGGCGTCGAATGCCCCGACGAACCGGAACCGTGACCGGCATGACCGGCAACGATGAGCCGAAGTCCTCGAAACCTGCTGCCTCGCAGGTCAATCCGATCGTGCAAGCGGCGGCCGATCAGGTACGTCGCTCGAAGAACCGGGCCACACGCCGAAGGCGAAAGGCCTGCCGCGGTCCACGCGCCGCGATCAACAGTCCCTGTTCGACATCCCAGAGGTGACCGAATGACCACCACCAACTCCGACCTTCATGTCCATGTCGAGCCGACCCGCACCGGCCCACACGCCCTGGAGGTCGTCGGCGCCGTGTTCCTCGTCTTGGCGACCGTCGTCGGCAACCTGGTCTGCTGGGCGGTGCTGTTCCCGATGCTGTCGCTGCCGGTCGTCGCTGTGGTGGCAGCGGGTGTGGTGTGGGGGTGGCCGGCGGCGGCCGTGGCATTCGGCGCGTCCGCGGCGGGCATCGTGTTCTGGCGCTGGCAGCGACCGGCGATGTTCGAACGGTGGGTGACCGGCCGTGCTCGGACCCGGTTCCTTGTGTGGTGGCGGTACCGGCGCCGGTGGAACACCCACCTGCACGCCTGCGGATTGACCATCGAGCATGCCGGGATCGCGAGTGTGCCTGTGCTGCAACAGGTCACGATCGGTGTCGCGGCGGATGTGCTGCGGGTGCGGATGCTGCCCGGTCAATGCCCCGCTGACTACGAGAACCGCGTCGAGCACCTCGCGCACGCCTTCGGCGCCATCGAATGCCGGGCCACGATCACCGGTCCCGCACTGGTGCAACTGGTCCTGCGCCGCGGGGACACCCTCGCCGTCCCGACCCGGATACCACCTGTCGGTCTCCCCGGCGACGACCAGGAAGGAACGGCCATATGACCGCCTCCTCAGAGGCAAACCGTGCGGTCTCCGACGGTGCCGTGAACCCTGCCGGCGCTCCGGACGCTCGGCTGACGGCGGCGCAGCGGCGGGCCATGCCGAACATCGTCGAAGTCGCTCAGGCCGCGGCGGAGAAGTACAGGGTGTGCAAGCGGCCGATTCCGATGCGTGCATTCCGGCCGGAGTCCGGTGAGTCGAAATATGTTGCGGCGGCGTGCAAGACGACCCGGGAGTCGGATTGCCCGTGCTGCGCGACGAAAGCGAAAGCGCTGCGGGTGACCCAGTGCCACGAGGGCTGGCACATGTCCACCAACCCCGCCGACGAGCATCGGCCTCCGACCGAGCATCAGCAGGCGTTGTTGACCGCGCGTGCGGACCTGCTCGCCGAATACAAGACGGCTCGCGAAGCCGACGACGAACTGACTGCCCAGGGCTTCCGTGAGGTCATCGCCGATCTCGACCGGGAGCTCCGGGAAACGGGCTTGCGGGGCCGGATTCCCGGTGTCGACGCGGTGGCGAAGCCACGGTCGGTGAAGTCGACTCGACGCCGGCAGGATGTGCCGGACCTGCCCCGGAAGAAGGTATCGAAGGACACGACCGGCCGGAGGTATGCGGGCCGGTATCAGCCGTCGATGTTCGCCACGTTCACCCTCGACTCCTACGGCCGCTGCCACTCCACGGGCGCGGTCGACAAACAGGGGCGGGAGTGTGGCGACGGGTCCGCGGTCGACCCGGACACCTACGACTACCGCCGTGCTGCCCGGGACGCGATGTTCTTTCCGCAACTGTTCGACCGCACGATCCAGAATTGGCGCCGCGCAGCGGGGCGGGATGTGCAGTACTTCGCGACCGTCGAGCCGCAGCGTCGTGGTGCTCCGCATGTGCATCTGGCGATCCGGGGCACCGACCCGCACAGCCTGATCGCCCAGATTCTGGCGGCGACTTATCACCAAGTGTGGTGGCCGCACTTCGACCACGAGGTCTATACCGATGGCCACCTGCCGGTTTGGGACTACCAGGCGGACGCCTTCGTCGACCCGGACACCGGATACGTCCTCACCTCGTTCGATGACGCTCGCGCGGTGATGGACCAGGCGGACGACGTGGACCCGGCGCACGTGATCCGGTGGGGTGTCCAGACCGACGCCCGCGACATCGGCGCCGACGACGGGTCCGACCTGGATGCGGAGGGGGAGCGGGGTCCGGTGCGGCCGAACAAGGCCAAGGGTGTGCTCGGCGGCACCCAGGACGCGAACCGGCTCATCGGCTACCTGACCAAGTACCTCACGAAGTCCATTGGGGAAGTCCTGGAAGCCCCGAACGACCGGACCCGCCGGCACTACGAACGCTTGCACGAGGAGTTGCAACGCACCCCGTGCTCTCCGACGTGCGCGGTATGGCTGCGATACGGCATCGCCCCGCGGAACGCGAAGGCGAAGACACAACCAGGCCGCTGCAAGGGCAAAGCGCACCGGCGGGACACCCTCGGCCTGCGGGGTCGTCGGGTGCTGGTCTCGCGGCGGTGGAGCAACAAGACGCTCCCGGACCACAAGGCGGACCGGGCCGAATTCGTTCGGCAAGTCCTCACCGCGGTCGGCAAGGCCAAACAGGCCCACTCCGAAAGCTGGATCGTCCGGTTGACCGACGCGTCGGACCCGGACGTGCCGACCCGTGAACAGCTGATCTTCTCGGCAATCGCCGAACGAACGATATGGCAGAACGACTACAACACCGCGCTCGGACTGGCGAGTCCGTCTGTGGCGCAACAAGTTTCGGATATGCCGGTCGCGGCATAGGTAGGAGGGCCGGACATGGCTGAAGAAGAGTATCTACGGGCGAAGGGCTGTGAGGCGCTGACCGGGATTCCGGAGGCTACCTGGCGATGGTGGGCGCATATCGGTTACGGCCCGGACAGTTTCAAGCTGGGGCCGCGGCGGCGGGTGTGGAAGCGGTCGGCGGTGCTGGCGTGGATCGTCGAGCAGGAACGCGCGACGGGCCGCGGCGGGAAGGTGGCGTGATGCCAGCGCGCAGGAATCCTCGGTCGGGGGTGGAAGATCGCTGGTACAAGACTGTCACCGTGGTCGACCCGGTCACCGGCGTCAAGGCGCGGAAGCGGGTGAAGTCCGAGTTGTTCGGCAAGGGCAAGCGGTGGCGTGCTCGGTATGTGGATCCGAACGGCGTGGAACGGGCACGGTCCTTCGCGACGAAGGCCGAGGCTCAGAAATTCCTCGACGGTGACGTGACCACGAAAGCCGTCACCGGCACGTGGGTGGACCCGGACCGTAGCGGTGTGCTGTTCGCAGTGGTCGCCGAGAAATGGTTCACCACGAAGAAGGGCTGCAAGCCGAAGACCGTCGCTGGTTATCGGTCGCTGCTGGACACCCTCGTGATTCCGCGGTGGGGGAGTGTCGCACTGCGGGATATCGAGTGGGAAGACATTCAGGAATGGGTGGTCACCTTGTCCACCTCGGGCAGTATCCGGTTCGAGGGCCGTGGCCTGTCGGCATCGCGGGTGGTCCAGGCCTATCAAGTGCTCGGGCGGGTGCTGCGTTATGCGGTGAAGGCGAAACGGCTGGCGGTGAATCCGGCCGAGGATGTCGACTTGCCCGCGGTGAATTCGGCTGAGCGCCGGTACCTGACGCATCTGGAAGTGCTGCGGTTGGCGATGGCTGCCGGCCGATTCCGTCCGCTGGTGCTGACCCTCGCGTACACCGGGATCCGGTTCGGAGAGGCGACTGCGCTGCGGGTGGACAGTGTCGATCTGGGGAAGCGGCGCCTGTGGATCACCCGTTCGGCAACCGGAGTGACGGGGGAGGGCGTGGTGGAATCCGACACGAAGAACCACACCTCGCGGGCCGTGCCACTGCCCGCCACTCTCGCGAAAGATCTCGGCAGTCTGCTGGAGGGCCACCGGCCCGATTCGCTGGTGTTCCCCTCACACAAGGGCGGCCATCTCACCTCGACCGAGTTCCGATGGGTATTCGACCAGGCCGCGGAATCGGCCGGATTGTCCGGAGTCGTACCGCATGGTCTTCGTCATACCGCGGCGTCGTTGGCGATCAGTGCCGGGGCGAATATCAAGGTCATTCAGCGGATGCTCGGGCACAAGACCGCGACTTTGACCCTGGACCTCTACGGCCACCTGTTCTCCGACGATCTCGATCCGGTCGCGGATGCAATGGATGCCGGCGCTCGCGCTGCTGCGGACCAATTGCGGACTGCCTGAATTACTGGGCGCGAGGGGAATTGGGAAATGGCTGGTCGAACGAGTGCCGAGTGTGGGACTCGAACCCACACGTCCGTGAGGACAACGGTTTTTGAGACCGTCGCGTCTGCCTGTTCCGCCAACTCGGCGCACTGGTCGCACATCATAGCCCGAGCTGCGGCGAGAAACCGAATCGGTGTGATGCCGATCGGTCCGTGCAGGGTAGATGGGTTGGCGCGCGGAGTTCACCGGTACGCTTTAGCTACTCGGGTGTGCCGGTGCGGTGGTAGGGGTGGCGTCGTTGCCGGTACTGCGTCGAGTACTGGCATCGGAGACATGAGGGGTCTATCTATGGGAACGACAGCAGGGGGCGCCAAGAAGGACGCCCCCGGGGCCGCCGCCGCGAAGCGCGTGGTGGTGGCCGAGGACGAGGCGCTGATCCGGATGGACCTGGTGGAGATGCTCTCCGAGGAGGGCTATCAGGTGGTGGGTGAGGCCGGCGACGGCCAGCAGGCGGTGGACCTGGCCGAGGAACTGCGGCCGGACCTGGTGATCATGGACGTGAAGATGCCGCGCCGGGACGGTATCGACGCGGCCGCCGAGATCGCGTCGAAACGCGTTGCGCCCGTGGTGATCCTGACCGCGTTCAGCCAGCGCGACCTGGTCGAGCGGGCCCGCGACGCGGGTGCGATGGCCTATCTGGTCAAGCCGTTCACCAAATCGGATCTGGTGCCCGCCATCGAACTCGCGGCCAGCCGATACCACGAAATCTCCGCGCTGGAGAGCGAGGTGGCGAATCTCTCGGAGCGCCTGGAAACCCGGAAACTGGTCGAGCGCGCCAAGGGTGTGCTGATGCAGACGCAGGGCCTGTCCGAACCGCAGGCCTTCAAGTGGATCCAGCGCACCGCCATGGATCGCCGCACGACCATGAAGGCCGTAGCCGAAGTGGTGCTGGAGAATTTGGCGCCGAAGTCGTAGCGCGGCCGTCGGCGCCATTCGCGCACAGTCGAATAGCCATGTGTTTACACGGCGGCAACACGGTGCCGAGTTTATCGTGTGCGAACGTCATACCGATGACTCGAATGTGATGCAGAGCTAACGTCGCGACGCTATGTTCTGAGCCTGGGCCGACATGATCGGTCCCCTCTCGGTCAGCCGGGGGGTTGCGCAGAACGTAGAGGTGAAACGTGCTCAGCTCGACACGGCGCGGTCGTACCACGCGAGGTTTGTTGGTTCTCGGTGCGGCTGCCGCCCTGGTACTCACGGGGTGTAGTTCGAAGACGACGACCAGTGGTGGCGGTTCGGAGACCTCCGGGTCGAGCGGCGCCGGCGCCCTCTCCATCCAGCCGGTCACGCAGGTCGACGCGGACGGTAAGCCCGTCCCGGCCACCGACACCGCGAAGGCGGCCGATCCGGCCGGCACCGGCAGCGCCACCTGCCCGGCGGGTACCACCATCGCCTTCGCCGGCGCGCTGACCGGCGGCGACGCGGCGCTCGGAATCAACATCGCCGACGGCGCGAAGCTGGCGATCGACCAGCACAACAAGGCCAATCCCGGCTGCAAGATCGAGTTCAAGACCTGGGACACCGAGGGTGACCCGCAGAAGGCCACCGGCGTGATCCCGCAGATCATCGCCGACAAGTCGGTCATCGGCCTGGTCGGCCCGGCCTTCTCCGGTGAGACCAAGGCGACCGGCAAGATCCTCAGCGACGGCGGCCTGGTCTCGGTGACCGCGTCGGCGACCAACGCCACCCTCACCCAGAACGGCTGGACCACCTTCTTCCGCGGTCTGGCCAACGACGACGTACAGGGCCCCTCGGTGGCCAAGTACCTGGTGGGCACCGCGGGCTACAAGAAGGTCTGCGTCGTCCAGGACAACACCGACTACGGCACCGGCCTGGCCAAGAGCATCACCGAGGGTCTCGGCGCCGCGGCCGACCCGGCCTGCGCGGGCAACGTGAAGAAGGGCGACAAGGACTTCTCCGCGACCGTCACCAAGGTCGCCGCCGCGAATCCGGACGCCGTGTTCTACGCCGGCTACTACGCCGAGGGCGCGCCGCTGGCCGCACAGCTGAAGTCCGGTGGCGTGAAGGCCGTCTTCGTCGGCCCCGACGGCGTCAACGATCCGCAGTTCGTGAAGCAGGCCGGTAGCGCCGCCAAGGGCGCGGCCCTCACCTGCCCGTGTGGCCCGGCCCCCGACAAGTTCGCCAAGGACTACGCCGCGCTGAACAACCAGCCGCCGGGTGTGTACTCGGTCGAGGCGTACGACATCGCGACGATTTTCGCCAAGGGCATCGACGGTGGCAAGCTGACCCGGCCGGACCTGCTCGACTACGTGCGCAACTACGAGGGCGACGGCCTGGGCCGCCATTACAAGTGGAATGCGAACGGCGAGCTGTCCAGTGCGCTGATCTGGATCTACACGGTCAAGTAACCGGTCACGCCGGCGCAGCACGTGCGGGACGGCCGCTCGTCCGTCCCGCACGTGCTGTTGTCGTGGCCGCACCACTGATGAGGGCGAAACACGTATGACGACAACAACTTGGGCCGATTCGGTACACCTGGTCGGTGCCTCGATCGGCTTCGACTACCAGGCCGTGTTCGACAACTTCTGGCGGCTGACCGTCGACGGGTTGACCTACGGCGCCATCTACGCACTGGTGGCGGTGGGGTACACCCTGGTCTACGGCGTGCTGCGGTTGATCAACTTCGCGCATTCCGAGGTGTTCATGCTCGGCATGTTCGGCCAGTTGGTCGGGTTGATGCTGTTCGGTTTCGCCGCGGCGCCGGACGCCTACTCCGAGGGAGTGGTGCTGACCTGCGTCTATCTGGTGCTGGCGATGATCGTCGGCATGCTGGTGTCCGGCGGTGTGGCCGTCGGGCTGGAGCGGGTGGCCTACCGGCCGCTGCGCAAGCGCGGCGCCCGGCCGCTGAGCTTCCTCATCACCGCGATCGGCATGTCCTTCGTGCTGCAGGAGTTCGTGCACTTCATCCTGCCGAAACTC
The DNA here is from genome assembly GCF_000381925.1 of Nocardia sp. BMG111209. NCBI lineage: Bacteria > Bacillati > Actinomycetota > Actinomycetes > Mycobacteriales > Nocardiaceae > Nocardia > Nocardia sp. BMG111209. The sequence goes on along the minus strand of NZ_KB907307.1, from coordinate 3,480,082 downwards.
GTTCCGTCCCTGGGCGGTCCGAACGCGCAGCAGCCGATCATCCTGGTGCAGCCGACCAAGCAGTTCGGCTTCCTCGGCGCCGACATCACCAACATCACCATCCTGATCGTGCTGGCCGCGGTCGCGCTGGCGCTGGCCACCGAGGTGGTGATCAACCGGACCCGGTTCGGCCGGGCCATCCGCGCGGTCGCGCAGGATCCCGACACCGCGACCCTGATGGGCGTGTCCCGGGAGCGCGTGATCGTGCTGACCTTCTTCATCGGTGGCGTACTCGCCGGCGCCGCCGCGCTGCTGTACACGGTGAAGATCCCCAACGGCATCATCTACTCCGGCGGATTCATCCTGGGTATCAAGGCGTTCAGCGCCGCGGTGCTCGGCGGTATCGGCAATCTGCGCGGCGCGCTGCTCGGCGGCCTGCTGCTCGGTGTGGTCGAGCAGTACGGGCAGATCCTGTTCGGTACCCAATGGCGTGACGTCGTGGCGTTCCTGGTGCTGGTCCTGGTACTGATGGTGCGGCCCACGGGCATCCTCGGAGAGAGCCTGGGAAGGGCGCGGGCATGACCGATCAGAATCCCGGACCGGCGGAGCACCGGCCCGACCGGCCCGTCCCCAAGCGCCGCGACCCGAACGAGGTGGCGCGGCCCGTGCCCAAGCGGCGCGATCCGAAGGAGGCGTCCCGGCCCGAGCCCAAGCGGCGCGCCGGAGACGACACGACGGTGCTCCCGGTCCAGGGGGACACCGCGCCGCGGCCGGGCCTCGGCGATTCGGTGCGGACCTGGTGGGGTGGCCTGAGCCGGCCCGCGCAGTGGGGTGTCGGCGTGCCGATCCTGATCCTGCTGGCCCTGCTGCCGCTGTACCCGCCGCCGGGGATGGACACCCCGGCCTACAATTTCGGCCTGGTCATGGCCCAGGTGGCGATGTACTGCCTGGTCGCCATCGGGTTGAACGTGGTGGTCGGCCAGGCGGGCCTGCTCGACCTCGGCTACGTCGGCTTCTACGCCGTCGGCGCGTATACGGTATCGCTGCTGACCAGCAAGAACAGTCCCTGGAACCAGACCCACGGCGGCTGGCTGGACACGAAGTGGGCCTGGCTGGCCTGCCTGCCGCTGGCGGCGCTGGTCACCGCGTTGTCCGGCCTGATCCTGGGCTCGCCGACGCTGCGGTTGCGCGGCGACTACCTGGCGATCGTGACCCTCGGCTTCGGCGAGATCGTGCGCCTGCTCGCGGACAACCTCGACGACATCACCAACGGCAGCCTGGGCCTGTCCGAGGTCGCCTATCCGCACGTCGGCGAGTCGGCACAGAAACCGGACGGCGTGTTCTCGGCCGGCAACGTGGGCGATCCGTCCAGCCTGAACCCGCTGGACCGGGCCGGTTACGGCACCTATTGGTACTGGCTGGGCATGGTGCTGATCGTGGTCATGCTGCTGGTGGTCGGCAATCTGGAACGCAGCCGGGTCGGCCGGGCCTGGGTGGCGATCCGCGAGGACGAGGACGCCGCCGAGATCATGGGCGTGCCGACCTTCAAGTACAAACTGTGGGCATTCACCATCGGCGCCGCGGTGGGCGGCGTCTCCGGCGCGATGTACGCCGGTCAGGTGCAGTTCGTGAACCCGACCCAGTTCAACGTGGTCAACTCCATGCTGTTCCTGTGCGCGGTGGTCATCGGCGGCCAGGGCAACAAGCTGGGCGTGCTGGTCGGCGCGTTCATCATCGCGTACCTGCCGGCCCGGCTGACCTCGGTGCATCTGGTGTCCGACCAGACCACCGGCTATGTGCTGCTGGGTGTCGACGTGGTGGCCTTCGTCGCGCTGATCCTGGTGCTGCGCAACCTCGGTGACCGGTTGCCGCCGTGGCCGCGGCGGGCGGTGATCACGCTGACCATCTTCACCGGGATCATGGCGGCCCTGCTGCTGGGCAGCGTGTTGTTGTTCCGCCCCGGCGGCGCGCAGAATCTCGGTGACCTCAAATATCTGTACTTCGGTGTCGCGCTGGTGGTGATGATGATTCTGCGGCCGCAGGGCCTGTTCCCGGTGCGGCAGAAGCTGCTCACCTTCGGCCGGCAGGTGTATCAGGCGGTCCGGCAACCGGCCGATCGGGAACTGGCAGGAGCGGGGCGATGACGGGTCCGGGCGGGGCGCTGTTCGACAACGAGGATCTGGCCGCGGGCTACGCCGCCGCGCCGGAGGTCGCCAGCGCCGGCGAGGTCGACGTGACGGCCGTACTGCCGGTGCTGGCCGATGCCGGCGCGGTCGCGGATGTGGTTGCGCCGCATCGCGATATCGAGACCGCGGTCGGCGAGCCGCTGCTGCGCACCGACGGGCTCACCGTCCGGTTCGGCGGCCTGACCGCGCTGGACGGAGTGAGCTTCGAGATCCGCCGCGGCGAGATCCTCGGCCTGATCGGGCCCAACGGCGCCGGCAAGACCACCTGCTTCAACGCGATCACCGGCGTGTACCGGCCGGCCGCGGGCACGGTGTACTTCGACGGGAAACCGCTGACGAAGTCCAAGCGCAACGAGATCACCCGGCTCGGTATCGCGCGCACCTTCCAGAACATCCGGTTGTTCGGCGAGATGACGGCGCTGGAGAACGTGGTGGTGGGTACCGATGCCCGGCACCACACCTCGGTGCCGGGTGCGATCCTGCGCACCCCGCGGCATCGCCGCGAGGAGCGCGACGCCATCGAGCGCGGGATGGCGCTGCTCGAATTCGTCGGCATCGCGCCGCGCGCGGTGGAGAAGGCGCGCAACCTCTCCTACGGCGATCAGCGCCGGCTGGAGATCGCTCGCGCGCTGGCCACCGAGCCGAAACTGCTGTGCCTGGACGAGCCCGCGGCCGGATTCAACCCGGCCGAGAAGGCCGCGCTGATGGAGTTGATCCACAAGATCCGCGACGACGGGTTCACCGTCCTGCTCATCGAGCACGACATGCGCCTGGTGATGGGCGTGACCGACCGGATCGTGGTGCTGGAGTTCGGCCGCAAGATCGCCGACGGGCTGCCGGGGGCGATCCGCGAGGATCCCGCGGTGGTCGCCGCCTACCTCGGCGTCCCCGACGACGAGGCCGCCGCGGCCGAGCCCGGCGCGCCCGCCCCGTCCTCGCTGTTCGTCAACGAGGGCACCCAGACCACCGTGCTGCCGGTGGTGGCCGATCCGTCCGCGAAGCCCCCGGTGCCGGCCAACCGCCCCGCCGGACCGCTGCTGGCGGTCGAGGACATGGTGGTCAACTATGGCAGAATCCAAGCGCTGCACGGTATCTCGCTGAACGTGTCGGAGGGCGAACTGGTCACCCTGCTCGGCGCCAACGGCGCCGGCAAGACCACCACCATGCGCGCGCTGTCCGGCCTGCTGCCCCTGACCCGGGGCCGGATCATGTTCGAGGGCAAGGACATCACCCGGATGCGGGCCCACGAACGGGTGGTCGCCGGACTGATCCAGGCGCCCGAGGGGCGTGGCGTGTTCCCCGGGATGACCGTGCAGGAGAACCTCGACATGGGTTGCCACGCAAGGCCTTTCGACAAGAAGGCGGAATACGACAGCACGCTGGAGTGGGTGTTCGGCCTGTTCCCGCGGCTGGCCGAGCGGCGCAAACAGGTCGGCGGCACCCTCTCCGGCGGTGAACAGCAGATGCTGGCCATCGGCCGCGCGCTGATGGCCCGGCCGAAACTGCTGCTGCTGGACGAGCCGTCGATGGGGCTGGCGCCGATGGTGATCCAGCAGATCTTCCGGATCATCGGCGAGATCAACGCGCAGGGCACCACGGTGCTGCTGGTCGAGCAGAACGCCCAGCAGGCGCTGACCCGCAGCGATCGCGCCTACATCCTGGAGACCGGTGAGGTCACCAAGACCGGCGCGGGACATGCGCTGCTCACCGATTCGGCGGTGAAGTCGGCGTACCTGGGGGTGGGCTAGTCCGACGGTGTCGGTGGGTGTCCCTAGACTCTTCCGGGTGACCCCCACCACCACCGATCAGCGCCAGAGTTCGTCCGCCGCCACCGCGCATCCGGCCGGTGAACGGCCCACGCTGTTGCTGCTGGACGGGCATTCGCTGGCCTACCGCGCATTCTTCGCGCTGCCCGCCGAGAACTTCAAGACCGTCACCGGGCAGACCACGAATGCGGTGTACGGGTTCACCGCCATGCTGATCAACCTGTTGCGCGACGAGAAGCCCACGCATGTCGCGGCCGCATTCGACGTCAGCCGCAAGACCTTCCGCACCGAGGCGTATCCGGAGTACAAGGCCAATCGCAGCCAGACGCCGGACGAGTTCCGCGGCCAGGTGGAGATCACCAAGGAGGTGCTCGCGGCGCTGGGCATCCCCACGCTGGCGATCGACGGTTACGAGGCCGACGATGTCATCGCCACGCTCACCGATCAGGCTGTGCCGCAAGGGTTCCGGGTGCTCATCGTCACCGGCGACCGGGACTCCCTGCAACTGGTCAACGACGATGTCACGGTGCTCTACCCGCGCAAGGGCGTCTCCGACCTCACCCGGTTCACCCCGGCGGCGGTCGAGGAGAAGTACGGGCTCACCCCGCTGCAGTATCCGGATTTCGCGGCGCTGCGCGGCGACCCGAGCGACAACCTGCCCGGCATCCCGGGGGTGGGGGAGAAGACGGCCGCGAAGTGGATCCGCGAGTACGGCGATCTGAACGCGCTGGTCGACCGGGTCGACACGGTGAAGGGCAAGGTCGGCGACGCGCTGCGGGCCAACCTGTCCAGCGTCGTACTCAATCGGCAGCTCACCGAGATGGTCAAGGATGTGCAGCTGCCCTACACCCCCGACCAGCTCGCCCAGCAGCCGTGGGACCGCGACAAGATCCACCAGCTGTTCGACGATCTGGAGTTCCGGGTCCTGCGCGACCGGCTGTTCGAGACGCTGGCGCCGCCGGAGCCGGAGGCGGAATCCGGCTTCGAGATCTCCGGCGGGGCGATCGAGCCCGGCGCCGCCGCCGACTGGCTCGCCGATCACGCCGGAGTGGGTGTGCGCCACGGTCTTTCGGTGGTCGGCACCGGCACCCCCGGTCACGGCGACGTGACCGCGATGGCGATCGCCGCCGCCGACGGCGAGAGCGGCTATTTCGACGTGGTCGCCCTCACCCCGGAGGACGAGCGGGCTCTCGGTGCCTGGCTGGCCGACCCGAGGACCCCGAAGGCGGCGCACGAGGCCAAATCCGCGATGCACGCGCTGCACGGCCGCGGCTGGACCCTCGGCGGGCTGTCCAGCGACACCGCGCTGGCCGCGTACCTGGTCCGGCCGGGTCAGCGCACCTTCAACCTCGACGATCTGTCGCTGCGCTACCTCTCGCGCGAGTTGCGGGTGGAGGACCCCGACGACACCCAGCTGTCCCTGCTCGATGACGCCGAACAGGTCGACGCCGAGATCGCCCGCGCCGAACTGCTGCGCGCCCGCGCCGTCGCCGACCTCGCCGACGCCTTCGACGCCGAGCTGCGCGGCATCGAGTCCACCGGTCTGCTCACCGATATGGAGTTGCCGCTGCTCGGCGTGCTGGCCGAGCTGGAGGGGGCGGGTATCGCGGTCGACGTCGCC